>NZ_VMMM01000003.1:150081-257628 GCF_013277195.1 Streptococcus sp. 2579 | reverse complement strand
AAAGAAGCAACACCTGAAAAACCAACAGTTGCCTCTAGCGAAGCGAATGCCAATGTAACGGTAACACCAAGTGCGAATGCAGACCATGTAGAAATTAGCATTGGAAGCGACAAAGTTGTAGCTACGAAATCAGGGTCAAGCTGGAGCCTAACACCAACAAAATCAGGTGTCAGCATTGATGGAGTAAGTGGTGTTGTTACAATTTCCCATAATGCGGCTAGTGCAGGAACTCAAGTAAGTGCGACAGCTAAACATGGTAATAGTGAAGTTAGTGCTTCTTCAACACCAGTCAGCTTACCAGCTAGACGATATTATCCAATTCCTGATTCATATAACGCAACACCTCAACCTTCTACTCCTACTCAGCCAGACCAAGGAGGCACAGAGACTACAACAGCTCCACAACCGTCTCAACCAACTGCTCCGGGTCAACCTGTAAGTCCTGCTCCAGCTCCAAGTTCAGCTCCGACTCAAGCTCCTAGAGTAGCAGCAAGTCCTTCAGCTAGCTCAACGAGCACGCAAGCTCCAGCTCAAGAGCAAGTTGATAAGTCTGAACTTCGTGCCTTGAGTCAAGAGTTAGACCAACGCTTGAAAGCTTTGGCAACAGTATCTGATCCGAAAATCGATGCAGCCAAGGCGGTTCTCCTAAATGCTCAAAAAGCTCTGGAAGATAGTGCCTTGACTGAGCAAGGTCTGCGTACTGCAGTAGAGTCTGTGAAGGCTGCCTTGGACTCTCTCAAAGATGTGAAAGCAAATGCTAGCGACAGCAAGCCTGCACAGGACAAGAAAGATGCCAAACAAGGAACGGAAGATAGTAAAGATTCAGATAAGATGACTGAAACAAACTCAGTTCCAGCAGGAGTGATTGTGGTCAGTCTACTCGCCCTTCTAGGCGTGATTGCCTTCTGGTTGGTTCGTCGTAAGAAAGAGTCAGAAATCCAGCAATTAAGCACGGAATTGACAAAAGTTCTTGGACAGCTAGATGCAGAAAAAGCGGATAAAAAAGTCCTTGCCAAAGCCCAAAAACTTCTCCAAGAAACCCTTGATTTCGTGAAAGAAGAAAATGGCTCAGCAGAGACAGAAGCTAAACTAGTAGAGGAGCTTAAAGCAATCCTTGCCAAACTCAAGTAAAACATGATTTATGAAATGTCAGACCTAAAAGACATTTCCGTTCACAAAAGCAGCGACGAGTAACCCTTGTCGTTGCTTTTTGGCTATTTTGGGGACAAGATCCGCCTTGACTAGCAAAAGAAAAG
Organism: Streptococcus sp. 2579; assembly: GCF_013277195.1. Lineage (NCBI taxonomy): Bacteria > Bacillati > Bacillota > Bacilli > Lactobacillales > Streptococcaceae > Streptococcus > Streptococcus sp. 2579. The sequence continues at coordinate 256,372 of NZ_VMMM01000003.1, read as the reverse complement.
ATTGGTCAATAGTAGCCGATACGATTTTGCGTAGCAGAAAGCATACAAATTAAATTGAATATAGTAAAATAGGATTAGAAATCTTAAGAAAGTTGGTTCTTTATTGGAAACGCTAGTATTTTCAATCTCCGTTTTTTTAGCAGGGGTCTTGTCCTTCTTTTCTCCCTGTATTTTTCCACTTCTGCCAGTCTATGCTGGAATTTTATTGGATGATCAAGAAAGTGCAAAAAGCTTCTCCCTGTTTGGAAGAAAAGTCGCTTGGTCAGGTCTGATTCGAACTCTTTGCTTTATCGCAGGTATCTCTCTCATTTTCTTTATTCTAGGATTTGGTGCTGGTTACTTTGGTCATATTCTCTATTCCAATTGGTTTCGATATGTCATGGGAGCTATTATTATCATTTTGGGTCTTCACCAGATGGAAATTTTTCATTTTAAGAAATTAGAGGTTCAAAAAAGCTTTACTTTTAAGAAATCAGAAGCTAATCGTTATTGGTCAGCCTTTTTACTCGGTATTACTTTTAGCTTTGGTTGGACGCCTTGTATTGGTCCTGTTTTGAGTTCTGTTTTAGCACTTGCTGCTTCTGGAGGCAATGGCGCCTGGCAAGGAGCTATCTATACCTTGATTTACACTCTGGGAATGGCCCTTCCTTTCTTGGTCTTGGCTCTAGCTTCAGGTGTAGTCATGCCTTATTTTAGTAAAATCAAACGTCATATGATGCTACTGAAGAAAATTGGTGGTTTCCTCATTATTTTAATGGGAATTTTGTTAATACTAGGACAAGTAAATGTTCTAGCTGGAATTTTTGAATAAAGGAGAACAAATGAAAAAAGTAATGTTTGCTGGCTTAAGTCTCTTGTCATTAGTTGTATTGATGGCCTGTGGTGAGGAAGAGACTAAAAAAACTCAAGCCCCACAACAGCCAAAACAACAAACGACTGTACAACAAATCGCTGTTGGAAAAGAGGCTCCAGACTTCACCTTGCAATCCATGGATGGCAAAGAAGTCAAGTTATCTGATTATAAGGGTAAAAAAGTCTATTTGAAGTTTTGGGCTTCATGGTGTGGTCCATGTAAGAAAAGTATGCCAGAGTTGATGGAATTAGCTGCAAAACCAGATCGTGATTTTGAAATTCTTAGTGTCATTGCACCAGGAATTCAAGGTGAAAAAACTGTTGAGCAATTCCCACAATGGTTCCAAGATCAAGGCTATAAGGATATCCCAGTTCTTTATGATACCAAGGCAACCACCTTCCAAGCTTATCAAATTCGAAGCATTCCTACAGAATACCTAATTGATAGTCAAGGGAAGATTGGAAAGATTCAATTTGGTGTCATCAGCAACGCGGATGCAGAAGCAGCCTTTAAAGAAATGAACTAGAATCGATAAAATCTGATTACAAGATGTAGTCAGATTTTTTTAGAAAAATATTTTATAAATATTCACAAATACCCTATATTTATGGTAAAATAGAATCATCAGTTTATTTTGGAGTTAAAGATGAATATATTTAGAACAAAGAATGTAAGTTTGGATAAAACGGAGATGCACAGGCATTTGAAGTTATGGGATTTGATTTTACTAGGTATCGGTGCCATGGTAGGGACAGGCGTCTTTACAATCACAGGTACTGCAGCCGCTACGCTTGCTGGTCCAGCCCTAGTGATTTCAATCGTCATTTCTGCCTTGTGTGTGGGATTATCAGCCCTCTTTTTTGCAGAATTTGCTTCACGAGTACCTGCTACAGGTGGTGCCTACAGTTATCTCTATGCTATTTTAGGAGAATTTCCGGCTTGGTTGGCTGGCTGGTTAACCATGATGGAATTCATGACAGCTATATCTGGTGTGGCTTCGGGTTGGGCAGCTTATTTTAAAGGCTTGCTTTCTCAATACGGGATAGCTCTTCCTCAGGCATTAAATGGTACCTTTAATCCTCAAGCAGGGACATTTGTTGATTTATTGCCTATTTTTGTCTTGGTCTTGGTAACATCGCTTGTTTTACTAAATGCCAAGGCAGCCTTACGCTTTAATTCGATTCTAGTTATTTTGAAATTTTCCGCTTTAGCTCTCTTTGTTTTAGTAGGAATTTGGAATATTAAGCTTGATAATTGGAGCAATTTTGCTCCTTACGGTTTTGGACAAATCTATGGTGCTAGTACTGGTATTATGGCTGGTGCGTCCTTAATGTTCTTTGGATTTTTAGGCTTCGAATCCATCTCTATGGCTGTAGATGAGGTCAAGACTCCTCAAAAAAATATTCCTAGAGGGATTGTCTTATCTCTCTCTATCGTAACCATTCTCTATGCCTTGGTGACCCTTGTCTTAACTGGTGTGGTTCACTATAGCCATCTAAATGTTGATGATGCCGTTGCCTTTGCCCTTCGTAGCATTGGGATTAGTTGGGCAGCCAACTATGTGTCATTAGTGGCTATCTTGACCTTGATTACAGTTTGTATCTCGATGACCTATGCCCTATCGCGTATGATTTACAGTTTAGCGCGCGATGGCTTAATGCCTGCCGCCTTTAAAGAACTAACGAAGACTAGCAAGGTACCAAAGAATGCTACTATTTTAACAGGTCTAGCTTCAGCAGTAGCAGCAGGAATGTTCCCTCTTGCTAGTATCGCAGCCTTCTTAAATATTTGTACCTTAGCCTACTTGATTATGCTAGCTTACGGCCTGATTCGCTTACGGAAAGAAAAAGGCATGCCCAAAGCAGGCGAATTTAAAACACCATTGGTACCCTTATTACCGATTTTATCAATCATCATTTGTCTATCCTTCATGTTACAGTATAATATGGAAACCTGGCTTGCTTTCCTAGTTGCATTGTTGATAGGAAGTATTATTTACTTCACTTATGGTTATAAGCATTCTACCATAGAAGAATAAAGTAAAAGTCTGTTGAGTTGTTGAAACTCAGCAGATTTTTATATGTGAAAGAAATTTCAAATTTTTTCTAAAAATATCTTGACAGATTAAATTTTTAGGAGTAGAATGTTTACTAGTTAATTAAATGGTTAAGGAGTTGTTCATGAAGAAACAAAATTTATTTTTAGTCTTGTTAAGTGTTTTTCTTTTATTGCTAGGAGCCTGTAGTCAGAAGGAAAGCCAGACAGGAAAGGGGATGAAAATTGTGACCAGTTTTTATCCTATCTACGCTATGGTTAAGGAAGTATCTGGTGACTTGAATGATGTTCGGATGATTCAGTCAAGTAGTGGGATTCACTCCTTTGAACCTTCAGCGAATGACATCGCAGCCATCTATGACGCGGATGTCTTTGTTTACCATTCGCATACGCTAGAATCTTGGGCAGGAAGTTTAGATCCCAATCTAAAAAAATCTAAAGTGAAGGTTTTAGAGGCTTCTGAGGGAATGACCTTGGAACGTGTCCCTGGACTAGAGGAAGTGGAAGCAGGGGATGGAGTTGATGAAAAAACGCTCTATGACCCTCACACTTGGCTAGATCCTGAAAAAGCTGGTGAAGAAGCTCAGATTATCGCTGATAAACTTTCAGAGGTAGATAGTGAGCATAAAGAGACTTATCAAAAAAATGCGCAAGCCTTTATCAAAAAAGCTCAAGAACTAACTAAGAAATTCCAGCCTAAATTTGAAAAAGCGACTCAGAAAACATTTGTAACACAACATACAGCCTTTTCTTATCTAGCGAAGAGATTTGGACTCAATCAACTCGGTATTGCAGGTATCTCTCCTGAACAAGAACCAAGTCCACGACAACTAACAGAAATTCAGGAATTTGTTAAGACCTATAAGGTTAAAACGATTTTTACAGAAAGTAATGCTTCTTCAAAAGTAGCTGAAACTCTTGTCAAATCAACAGGTGTGGGTCTTAAAACTCTGAATCCTTTAGAGGCAGACCCACAAAATGACAAGACTTACCTAGAAAATCTTGAAGAAAATATAAGTGTTTTAGCAGAAGAATTAAAGTGAGGAAAGAATGAAAATCAATAAAAAATATGTAGCGGGTTCAGTGGCAGTCCTTGCCCTAAGTGTTTGTTCCTATGAACTTGGACGGTACCAAGCTGGTCAGGCTAAGAAAGAGTCTAATCGAGTTGCTTATATAGACGGTGATCAGGCTGGTCAAAAGGCAGAGAACTTGACACCAGATGAAGTCAGTAAGAGAGAGGGAATCAACGCCGAACAAATTGTTATCAAGATTACGGATCAAGGTTATGTGACCTCTCATGGAGACCATTATCATTACTATAATGGCAAGGTTCCTTATGATGCCATCATCAGTGAAGAACTGCTGATGAAAGATCCGAATTATCAGTTGAAGGATTCAGACATTGTCAATGAAATCAAGGGTGGCTATGTCATTAAGGTAAACGGTAAATACTATGTTTACCTTAAAGATGCGGCCCATGCGGACAATATTCGGACAAAAGAAGAGATTAAACGTCAGAAGCAGGAACACAGTCATAATCATAATGCAAGCACAGATAATGCTGTTGCTGTAGCCAGAGCCCAAGGACGCTATACAACGGATGATGGTTATATCTTCAATGCCTCTGATATTATAGAAGATACAGGTGATGCCTATATCGTTCCTCATGGTAATCACTTCCACTATATTCCTAAGAGTGACTTGTCTGCTAGTGAATTAGCTGCAGCCCAAGCCTTCTTATCTGGAAAAGGTGGCCAATTAAGTACGGTTGCATATCGTTCCAGCAGATCTGAAACAAGATCTAGTGTGAGAACGAGTCCATCTGAGACACCTCAAAATTCTGCAACAGATTCTGAAAGTCAAAGTGAGGATTTAGCTAGTCTCCTTCAAGAATTGTATGCTTTGCCACTTAGCCAACGTCATGTGGAGTCTGATGGATTGGTATTTGACCCAGCACAGATTATAAAACGTACTGCAAATGGGGTGGCAGTTCCTCACGGGGATCATTTCCATTTCATTCCTTATTCGCAAATGTCTGCTTTGGAAGAAAAATTGGCTCTAAATCTACCAATTGGAGGTCAGCCAGTTCAAAAGCATTCTGATAATACGAAACCAAGCAGTACAGATAAACTAAGTTCAACCATTAAACCAAACTTTAATCTCAATACGCAAGCACCGAATCGAGCAACTGGAGGCGCCTATACAACGGATGATGGGTATGTCTTTAGTCCGACAGATGTGATTGAAGATACAGGAGACGCTTTTATTGTACCGCATGGCAATCATTTCCACTATATACCAAAAGGCGCTTTGTCTGCAGGAGAATTGGCTGCAGCCCAAGCCTATTGGAATGGGAAGCAGGGGTCTCGTCCTTCTTCAAGTTTTAGTCATAATGCAAATCCAGCTCAACCAAGCTTGTCAGAGAACCACAATCTAACTGTCACTCCAACTTATCATCAGAATCAAGGGGAAGATATTTCAAGCCTTTTACGTGAATTGTATGCCAAACCTTTGTCAGAACGACATGTGGAATCGGATGGCTTGGTATTCGACCCAGCACAAATAACAGATCGTACAGCAAATGGTGTTGCTGTGCCTCACGGAAATCATTATCACTTTATCCCTTATTCACAAATGTCTGATTTAGAGCAGAAGATTGCAAGAATGATTCTGTTAAAAGGGCAAAATGGTGCAGTCGTGCCAGGAATGCATTATTTGAAACCAGCACCAAAACCGCAAGCTCAACCGTCAACTGAGAAAAAACAAACTAATTTTGCAGTAGAACAGGTTGTTAGAAAAGTTGGAAAAGGATATGTTGTGGAAATTGCTGGTGTCAGTCACTATGTTTTTGCTAAAGACTTGGCTAAGGATAAGATTGATGCTATTGAAAATCTCTTGTCTAAGAAAACTCAAGAGACACATGCTCTAGTTGCGAAGAAAGAAAACGTCTCTTCTCGTGACAAAGAATTTTATGATAAAGCTTATAATCTGTTAACCCAGGCTCATAAAGCCTTGTCTGAAAATAAGGGGCGTGCTGTTGATTTCCAAGCCTTAGACAAATTAGCAGAACGCTTGAATAATGAATCTTCTAATAATAAAGTAAAATTGGTAGATGATTTATTGGCATTTCTAGCACCAATTACCCACCCAGAACGCCTTGGCAAACCAAATGCTCAAATTGCCTATACAAACGATGAAATTAAATTAGCGAAATTAGCAGGTAAATATACAACCTCAGATGGCTACATTTTTGACGAACATGATATTGAAAGTGATGCAGGAAATGCCTACGTCACTCCACACTTGAACCATAGCCACTGGATTAAAAAAGACAGCTTATCTGAAGCTGAAAGGGCAGCAGCTCAGGCTTATGCTAAAGAAAAAGGCTTACAAGCTCCAAATTCTACTGAAGGAAAACCAGAGGCAACAGGGACAGAAGCTATCTATAACCGCGTAAAAGCTGAGAACAAGGTACCATTAGAAAAAATACCAAATCATTTACAGTATACTGTAGCTGTACAGAATGGTTACTTTATCATTCCTCACTTTGATCACTATCATAATCTTAAGTTTGCATGGTTTGACGAAGGACTCTATAAGGCACCTGAGGGTTATACCTTAGAAGATTTATTTGCGACTGTAAAATACTACGTTGAACATCCGGACCAACGTCCTCATTCAGATAATGGTTGGGGTAATGCTAGCGACCATGTTCGTAAAAATAAGGCAGGCCAAGACGGTAAACCTGATGAAAATAAGGAACATGATGAAGTAAGTGAGCCAACTCGCCCTGAATCTGATGAAGAAGAGAATCACGCAGCTTTAAATCCTTCAGCAGATAATCTTTATAAACCGAGCACTGATGAAGACGAGACAGAGGAAGAAGCTGAAGATACTACAGAAGAGCCAGAAGTCCATCAAGTAGAGACTGAAAAAGTGGAAGCCAAACTCAAAGAAGTAGAAGCTCTACTTGATACAGTAACCGATGCTAGTTTGAAAGCTACTGCGACTGAAACCCTGGCTAGTTTACGAGGTAACTTGAGCCTGCAAACCATGGATAATAATGGAATCATGGCAGAAGCAGAAAAATTACTTGCTTTGTTAAAAGGTAGTGAGTCAATTGAGACGAAGCCAGAAGCATAAGTTTATCCTATTAAATCGATATAATGTAAGAGTCAGTAGTAATACTGGCTTTTATTTTTTTAAATGATATAAAAATCTTGACAGATAAACTTAAAAAAGGTAAACTATTTACTGGTTAATTAAATGGTTAAATAACCAGTTTAGAAAAAATGTTTAACCGAGAAAAAGAAGTTAAGAAAAAGCTTCATCATTTATTGAAATGAGGGATTTATGAAATTCAGTAAAAAGTATATAGCAGCTGGATCAGCTGTTATCGTATCCTTGAGTCTATGTGCATATGCACTAAACCAGCATCGTTCGCAGGAAAATAAGGACAATAATCGTGTCTCTTATGTGGATGGCAGTCAGTCAAGTCAGAAAACTGAAAACTTGACACCAGACCAGGTTAGCCAAAAAGAAGGAATTCAGGCTGAGCAAATTGTCATTAAGATTACAGATCAGGGCTATGTAACGTCACACGGTGATCACTATCATTACTATAATGGGAAAGTTCCTTATGATGCCCTCTTTAGTGAAGAACTTTTGATGAAGGACCCAAACTATCAACTTAAAGACGCTGATATTGTCAATGAGGTCAAGGGTGGTTATATCATCAAGATCGATGGAAAATATTATGTCTACCTGAAAGATGCAGCTCATGCTGATAATATTCGAACCAAAGATGAAATCAATCGTCAAAAACAAGAACATGTCAAAGATAATGAGAAGGTCAGCTCAGATGTCGCTGTAGCAAGGTCTCAGGGACGTTATACGACAGATGATGGTTATGTCTTTAATCCAGCTGATATTATCGAAGATACGGGTGATGCTTATATCGTTCCTCACGGAGGTCACTATCACTACATTCCAAAAAGTGATTTGTCTGCTAGTGAATTAGCAGCAGCAAAAGCTTATTTAGCTGGGAAAAATACGCAACCGAGCCAGTTAAGCTATTCTTCAACAGCTAGTGACAATAACACGCAATCTGTAGCACAAGGCTCAACTAGCAAGCCAGCAAATAAAGCTGAAAATCTCCAGAGTCTATTGAAAGAACTCTATGATTTACCTAGCGACCAACGTTACAGTGAATCAGATGGCTTGGTCTTTGACCCTGCTAAGATTATCAGTCGTACACCAAATGGAGTTGCGATTCCACATGGCGACCATTATCACTTTATTCCTTACAGCAAACTCTCTCCTTTAGAAGAAAAGATTGCTAGAATGGTGCCTATCGGTGGAACTGGTTCTACGGTCTCTACAAATGAAAAACCTCATGAAGCAGCGTCTAGTCTAGGAAGTCTTTCAAGTAGTCCATCTACTTTGAATCATGCCTCATTACTTACAAATAAGCCTATCTCTTCAACATCTGATGGTTATATCTTTAATCCTAAAGATATTGTCGAGGAAACAGCAACAGCTTATATTGTAAGACATGGTGATCATTTCCATTACATTCCAAAATCGACCGTAATTGGGCAACCGACTCTTCCAAACAATGGTCTAGTAGCACCTTCGCCGTCTCTTGCAGCCAATCCTAGTGTTTCACATGAGGAACATGAAGAAGGTGGACACGGCTTTGATGCCAATCGTATTATTGCTGAAGATGAGCAAGGCTTTATTATGAGTCATGGTAACCACAATCATTATTTCTTCAAGAAGGACTTGTCAGCAGAGCAAATTAAGGCAGCGCAAGACCACTTGAAAGGGGCAAATACAGCTACACCAAATCCAGCTCATGATGACGATCACGATGGCGATGAGCATGACCACCATCATGGTGAAGATCACGATCACGGTTTTGATGCCGATCGTGTCATTAGTGAGGATGATCAAGGATTTGTCATGAGTCACGGAGACCACAATCATTACTTCTTCAAGAAGGACTTGACACCAGAACAAATTAAGGAAGCTCAGGATCATTTGAAAACACATCATGATGCAGAGCCTGTTCAACCACTTGCAAAATCTGTTGAATCATTCTCTAAAGATGCTAGTGATGAAGAAAAAATAGCTTATATTTCTAAGACCTATGGGGTTCCACTTGAAGCTATTAGAATTTCAAAAGGTTTCTTTGTATTTAATAATCCTGACCAAGCCTACGATCCAACTCATATCCATCCCTATGCTGTTCGTAAGGAACACGTTCGACTTCCACTCCAAACTGGAAATCCTGAACTTGATTTCCTAAATGAACTTTATACGACTGCCTTACGTGATCGCGTATCACCTTATCGTTTGCAGGTTGAAAACGGCAGTTTTGTGATCCCTCATGGAGACCACAATCACTACATCAAGGTTCAAACTAAGGGCTATGAAGTAGCCTTGAAAAACAAGATTCCAGCCCTGAAATCCAACTATCAGCCTGGGGCCTTTGATGAGAAAACAGTTTTAGCAAAAGTAGATCAACTTCTTGCTGAAAGTCGAAACGTCTATAAAGACGATCCAATCAAACAAAGACAGATTGAGTTAGCCTTAGGACAGTTTACTGAAAATATGAAGAAACTAGCAACTAACTCTACAGCAGGTTATCTTGCGACACTTGATCTCTTTGATAAGCAATATATCCATATTGATGAAAGTGTCAAACCTGTTGAAACAAGTGCTTTAGATAAGAAATATCAATCCTTGATTGATAAAATCAATACGCTAGATACAGACACTTATGGACTTCCTAAGAAAGACCTTCTCGTTCGACTCCAGGAAGCTAAGTTGGCTAAAGATGAGGCTGGTTTAGCAGCGGTTGAATCACAACTTCAAGCTCTTCAAGACTTTAATGATCGTACTGGCGATACAACAGTGGAATATATCAAGTACTTCTATGAGAATGTAAATGATGGTCGTTTAAGTGATGAGCTTCGTAATAAAGTAGCTAATTTGACTTTTACTTTATATCAATCCCAATCCTTCCGTAAGGCTGTGGACTTGAATAAACTGTTCCCAAGCATTTATCAAACAAAACAAGAAGTAGAAGAGGCTTTGAAAAATCAGCCAGCTTCTACAAAAGTAAATGAAACAGTTCTAGATAAAGAAACAGTTGATAACCAATCTGCTAAGCAAGCGATTTATGAATTTTTGAAAGATCTTTATCCTGATCTTAAAAAAGAAGAGCATGTCAATCATGTTAGCAAGGAAGAAGTAGAAAGCCTCTTGAGCAAGGCAAATCAACTCTTGGAGCAAATCCAAGAAGAAGGAATCAGACAATCCTTGGCAGAAGAAGTAGAAAATCTCAAAGCTGCCACAAACAAGGCTGATGCAGACTTGGATGAAGTAAATAGCCAGGTAAAAGATGTCTTGACTCGTATCGCTAGCGCCCTTCAACAAGAGAAGGAAAATGCTGAACAAGATCCTCAGACACTTGTACTCTATCAAAAACTCTACGATATTCTCATATCGCTTCACTCTTATTTAGAAAGTAATAATGGTTCTGATGATGACTTTGATAAAGTGGATGCATTACTAGATCAACTTTCTGCTAAGAGTAAAGACAAAGCAGCTTTACTTGAATTGACAAAAGCTATTCTAGTTTTGAATCACCAAATCCAGTCAAAAGCTAGCGCAAGTGAAGAAACAAGTCCAGCAAGAAATGCTGAAGCAAATGGTGATAAGACAAGTACCGAAACAGAAACATCAACAGCTACGGAATCTAACAGTGAAACTGCTAGCGACGAAAACAAACCGAGCAACGCAAGAGATTCTAAACCTGCTGAATCAACTTCAGAAAATGAAACAGCATAATCTGCAACAAGTACTGGAAACTAAGAAAAACCAGCAGAATAAAAAGAAAGGCGAAGTAGCTGAGCTACCTCGTCTTTTTAGCCTTTATAAGCTACGATACCAATGATGGTATCAACTGCACGTTCCATAGTCTGAAGGCTAACGTATTCGAAACGACCGTGCATATTCTCGCCACCAGCAAAGATATTAGGGGTTGGGATTCCCATAAAGGAAATCTTAGAGCCGTCTGTCCCTCCACGGATTGGTTCGATAATAGGAGTGATACCTAGATCTTCCATAACGGCTTTAGCAATGGTAATTGGAGTCATATCTTTTTCAATGACTTCTTTCATATTGTAGTACTGGTCTGTCAAGTTGAGAGTGACACGGTCGCTCCCAAGTTCTTGATTCATCTTATCAGCGATAGACTTCATAGTTGCTTTACGCGCTGCAAAGGCATCTTTTTCAAAATCGCGAATGATGTAGCTAGCACTTGCCTCCTCAACGCTACCTGTTACATCCATTAGATGATAGAAACCTTGGTAACCATCCGTTAACTCAGGTCTGTCCTTTTCTGGAAGTTGATTGTGAAAATCAATTGCTAGCTGAAGGGCGTTGACCATCTGACCTTTGGCAGTACCAGGGTGGACATTGCGTCCTTGGAAATGCAATTCAGCCCCAGCTGCTGAAAACGTCTCGTATTGAAGCTCACCTAGTGGGCCACCATCAACTGTGTAGGCAAAATCCACATCAAAATCTTCTGCATCAAATTGATTAGCACCAACACCGATTTCTTCATCTGGACCAAAACCAACACGAATTTCACAGTGTTTGATTTCAGGGTGGGCAGTCAGATATTCAATGGCTGTCATAATTTCAGCAATTCCGGACTTGTCATCAGCCCCTAGCAAGGTTGTTCCATCGGTTGTAATGAGCGTTTGTCCTGGATATTTCTCAAGACTCTTAAAGTCAGCTGGATCGAGTTTGAAACCAGAATTTCCAAGTTCAATCACACCACCATCGTAGTTTTCAATTACCTGTGGATTGACTCCTTCGGCATTAAAATCAGCAGTATCCATGTGGGAGATGAAGCCAATTTTACGTGTTAAAGATGGATCATTGGCTGGCAAGGTACCAATCGCAAAACCATTTGGTAGATAATAAACATTTTGTAATCCAACACGTTTCATTTCAGGAATCAGAACATTGGTTGCGAAGTCAACCTGACTCTGTGTACTTGGAGTAGTAGTAGAGTGTTCATCAGAGCGCGTGTTGACTTTAACGTAGGTTAAGAAGCGGTCCAAGAGATTTGGATAAGTCATAAAAAACTCCTTTTGAATTCATTTTTTCCATTGTATCATAGAAAGAAGAGAAAAACAAAAGATTGTGAATGTTGCTATGTTAGCGTTTACTTATCAGTGGATTCATGATAAAATAAATTTGATAAAAATATCACAAGGAAGCAGTTATGAAAAAAGCAATTTTAATGATGACATTCGGTTCGCCAGAAGAGATTACCTTTGAAGGTGTGGCTGATTTTTTCACAAATATTCGTCGCGGAGTGAGGCCTCAAGACCACGAAATTCAAACTCTCTATGATAATTATGTACGAATTGGGGGCACGCCTCTGCAAAGAATTACTCGTGAAGAAGTTGCCTTGGTAGAAGCTAGACTGGGAAATGAATATAGTGTCTATTTTGCCAATAAATTTTCCAGACCTTTTATTCCAGATGTGATTGGTCAGATGGAAGCATACGGTATTGAACAGTGTATTTGCTTGATTTTGGAGCCTCATTATTCTTTTTACTCTGTCATGGGTTATGAGAAATTTTTAGAAAGCAAACAAATTCAATTTTTGGTCATTAAGGACTGGTATCAGGAAGAAGCGCTCTTAAACTATTGGGCAGATGAAATTGCTAATATTTTAAAAGAAGAAGTAAAGCAGGATAGCTTTAAAGTCATCTTTTCAGCCCATAGTGTGCCCATTTTTGCCTTGGATTTTGGTGACCCTTATATTGACCAAATTTTTGAAAATAGCAAGTTAGTTGCTGAAAAACTAGGTTTGAGTTCCGAACAATATACTAATACTTGGCAAAGTGAGAGTGATATTGGGATTCCATGGATTAAGCCAGATGTATTAGAATATCTCAGAGAACAGACAGAACATCCAGACCATTATATCTTTGTTCCAATCAGCTTTATCAGTGAGCACATTGAGGTCTTGTTTGATAATGATGTGGAATGTTATGACTTGTGTCAAGAATTGGGTGTGAACTACCATCGACCACCAATGCCAAATACGGATTCTCGCTTGATTGATGCCTTGGTCAATACAGTCAGAGCCAATGAACATCAAGAGTTTAAGGAATTTCTCCCAGAAGAAGAGACCTTTGATGAGTTAGTTCCTTCAGACGAGACGAAAAATATTTTGGCTGAATCTCAAGATTTACAAATGCCAGAATTTGTGAAAAAACTGATTGAGAAAAAAGGTCGAGAGAATGTTAAGATGCCTTATCTTATCAAAAAAATGCTTGAGAAAGCAGGTAAATTACCAAAAGAGTAAAGAAAAAGGATTTAGCTTTGTGCTAGATCCTTTTAAACGATTATTTTTTCTCAAGAAGGGCTTTGATTTCTTGAAGTACTTCCAATTCAGTTGGTTTTTTTTCGGCAGTTTTTTCTTCCTTTATGCCAGTCAGCTTCTGTGCTTTTTCAATACCCTTGATAATAAAGAAGAGGGCGGTACCCACAAAGATAAAATTGATAATAGCACTTAAAAAGTTACCATAGCCGACTCCATGCCAAGAAAGTTGAGCGATACGTTCGACTTTAGCAGCTTTCAAAGCGGGATTTAAAATAAGAGGAGTGATAATGTCGTTTACAAGTGAAGTAACGATAGCACCAAAAGCAGAGGCAATGACAACACCGACAGCAAGGTCAATAACATTTCCTCGAAGCAAGAATGATTTTAGATTTTTTAACATACTGTTTTCCTTTCAACGTTTCGTGTTTCATTGTATCCTAAATCATTATAGAAGGCAATTAAAAGGCTCATAAATGGAGCATTATTTTCTAAAAATATAGACCTTGCTCAAGATATAATTGATGATAATAATGAGTATTTGTGCAATTATTGTTTCAATAGCATTTATCTTATCAATGTTTTCATTTACGAATTGCCCTATGATATGAGGGAATTGAGTCACAAACAGAAAAGTAAAGAGCAAATCTAACAGAAAAGTAGAAAGGCGGGCAAGAAAAAATTTCACTAAACGAATAAGCCGATTCTTCCTTGTTTGCTTAAATACAATCGTATCATTTGTGATAAAGGCAAATAAGATACCAATAATATTTGCTAAGGCAGTAGCAAGGAGTTCCTGATGACTTAGTTGATAAATGACTAGTCGTGAGAGAATCGAAACTAGAGTTGTTGCAAGGCCAAAAAAGAGATAGGCTAAGATTTCATTGTTAAAAAATTTTTGAATAGGTTTTTTCATGCTTTAAGTATAGCATAAAGCAGGCTATTGTGCTATACTAGTAAGGTTGAATAAAGCAACCCTTGGTGCTTAGCTTCTTTCACCAAGCATATTACACGCGGATAACCGCCAAAGGAGAAAAGATGAAAAAATTAACTATTCGTGATGTTGCAGACATTGCAATTGTTGCTGCTATTTATGTCGTTTTGACTGTCACACCGCCCCTAAATGCCATTAGCTATGGTGCTTATCAGTTTCGTATTTCAGAAATGATGAACTTTATGGCTTTTTACAATCCTAAGTACATCATCGGAGTTACCATCGGTTGTATGATTGCTAATTTCTTTAGCTTCGGACTGCTAGATGTCTTTGTTGGTGGTGGATCAACCCTAGTATTCCTTAGTTTAGGTGTTTGGCTTTTTGCAAAATATAGTAAGGATTACCTCTTTAACGGATTGATTCGAAAAGATCATTTCTTCTTTTCAATCCTCTTTTCAATTTCCATGTTTACTATCGCTGCAGAGTTAAATATTGTAGCAGAATTACCATTCTTCCTTACTTGGTTTACAACAGGAATCGGTGAATTTGCCTCATTGATTATTGGAGCGATTATTATTGGTAAAATTGGTCGTCGAATCGATTTAAGCAAATAGAACAGGACAAGCTAGGTAGCCTTTACCTGGCTTTTTCTTATAGAAAATTTCTAAGGAAACTTGACAAGTTTTTCTGATTATAGTATACTTTTCAAGTAAGCTGATTTAGCTCAGTTGGCAGAGCGCATCCATGGTAAGGATGAGGTCGCCGGTTCAATCCCGGCAATTAGCATTAAATATACAGTAAAACCCTTGATTGACAAGGGTTTTTGTTATGTCTGCCCCAAATTTTTCAAAGATACTGCTTATGCACCTGTGTAAATAAAACTAAAGAGTTTCGTCTGTTGACAAAAGTCATTCTCTTTAGTAGAATAGTAGATGCGATGAGTCGATAGGTAGTCTTCGGACTACTATTGAGCATAAGGAGGTCATAACGAAGGAGCGGACCTTGATGAGTTGTGTGAACCTGCTCATCACATGAAGATGCCTCTTAGTCCCTGGTCTAACGACTGGGGCTTTTTATTTTCCAAAAAATGATGAAAAAGCTTTGCAATTCATGGAAAAAGTAGTATAATACTTCTATTATAGAAATTTTTAGAAAATTCCGAAAGAGGTTATTTATGGGATATACAGTTGCTGTAGTCGGCGCGACAGGTGCTGTCGGTGCTCAGATGATAAAAATGTTGGAAGAATCAACACTTCCAATTGATAAAATTCGTTTACTTGCTTCTGCACGTTCAGCAGGTAAGACTTTGAAATTTAAAGACCAAGATATTACGATTGAAGAAACGACTGAAACTGCTTTTGAAGGAGTTGATATTGCTCTCTTTTCAGCAGGTGGTTCTACATCAGCTAAGTATGCACCATACGCAGTGAAAGCTGGCGCAGTAGTAGTAGATAATACATCTTACTTCCGTCAAAATCCAGATGTTCCTTTGGTTGTTCCAGAGGTCAATGCTCACGCACTTGATGCCCACAACGGGATTATTGCTTGCCCTAACTGTTCAACAATCCAAATGATGGTGGCTCTTGAGCCAGTTCGCCAAAAATGGGGCTTGGACCGTATCATTGTTTCAACTTATCAAGCCGTTTCAGGTGCTGGTATGGGAGCAATTCTTGAGACACAACGTGAGCTTCGTGAGGTCTTGAATGACGGAGTGAAACCACGTGATTTGCATGCCGAAATCTTGCCTTCAGGTGGTGACAAGAAACACTATCCTATCGCCTTTAACGCTCTTCCACAAATCGATGTCTTCACTGACAATGATTACACATACGAAGAGATGAAGATGACCAAGGAAACTAAGAAAATCATGGAAGATGATAGCATTGCAGTATCTGCAACATGTGTGCGTATTCCAGTCTTGTCAGCTCACTCTGAGTCTGTTTACATCGAAACAAAAGAAGTGGCTCCAATAGAAGAAGTCAAAGCAGCTATCGCAGCCTTCCCAGGCGCTGTTCTTGAAGATGATGTAGCTCATCAAATCTATCCGCAAGCCATCAATGCAGTTGGTTCACGTGATACCTTTGTTGGTCGTATCCGTAAAGACTTGGATGCAGAAAAAGGAATTCACATGTGGGTTGTTTCAGATAACCTTCTCAAAGGTGCTGCTTGGAACTCAGTTCAGATTGCTGAAACTTTGCACGAACGTGGATTGGTTCGTCCAACAGCTGAATTGAAATTTGAATTAAAATAGTCATATAATTTAGGAGTTCAGATGAACTCCTTCTTTGAAATAGAGAGGTGTTTTCATGTCTTATAAAGATTTAAAAGAGTGTAAAATCATCACAGCCTTTATTACCCCCTTTCACGAGGATGGTTCCATCAACTTTGATGCTATTCCAGCCTTGATTGAGCATTTGTTGGCGCATCATACTGACGGAATTCTTCTTGCAGGGACCACTGCTGAGAGTCCAACCTTGACCCACGATGAGGAGTTGGAACTGTTTGCGGCTGTACAAAAGATTGTCAATGGACGAGTTCCTTTGATTGCGGGTGTAGGTACCAATGATACGCGTGACTCTATCGAGTTTGTCAAAGAAGTAGCAGAATTTGGTGGCTTTGCTGCTGGACTTGCAATCGTCCCTTACTACAATAAACCTTCTCAAGAAGGAATGTACCAGCACTTTAAAGCTATTGCAGACGCTTCTGACTTACCTATTATCATTTATAATATTCCAGGTCGTGTGGTTGTGGAATTGACTCCAGAAACCATGCTTCGCTTGGCTGACCATCCAAATATCATTGGTGTTAAGGAATGTACCAGTCTTGCCAATATGGCTTACTTGATTGAGCATAAGCCAGAAGAGTTCTTGGTCTATACAGGTGAAGATGGAGATGCTTTCCATGCCATGAACCTTGGTGCGGATGGGGTTATCTCTGTTGCCTCTCATACAAATGGGGATGAAATGCACGAGATGTTTACTGCCATTGCAGAAAGCGATATGAAGAAAGCCGCAGCTATTCAACGTAAATTCATTCCTAAGGTCAATGCCCTCTTCTCTTATCCAAGTCCTGCTCCAGTTAAGGCAGTTTTGAACTACATGGGATTTGAAGCTGGACCAACTCGTCTACCTCTTGTTCCAGCACCAGAAGAAGATGCTAAACGCATTATCAAGGTTGTCGTAGATGGCGACTACGAAGCAACCAAGGCAACTGTAACAGGGGTTTTAAGACCAGATTACTAATAAGACAATAAAATCCATGACCGCAAGAACGATCATGGATTTTTCTTATTTTCCTAAACAGAATTGGCTAAAGAGTTGGGTGATGAGTTCATCAGGAGCAGCATCCCCAGTAATTTCTCCGAGGATTTCCCAAGTACGAGTCAAATCAACTTGAAGTAAATCAACTGGCATCCCCAGTTCAAGACCTTCGTTTACAGCTTGTAGGCTTTCAACTGCTTTCTCAATTAAGGAAATGTGACGGGCATTTGACAAGTAGGTAGCATCTTGCTCAACTAAGCCAGCATTTTCAAAGAAGAGGTTGTTAATTCTCTCTTCAATCTTATCGATATTTTGGTTTTTAAGGACTGAAATACGAATAACGTCTTCAGGTAGTTCCGAAGCTTCAATCGCTTCTGGCAGGTCGGTTTTATTAAGAAGAATAATACGGTTTGTATCTTGGCTAATCTCAAGAAGTTGTTGGTCTTGGGCGGTTAGTGGTTCACTGGCATTTAGCACCAGTAGAACCAAGTCGGCTTCCTTGAGGGCTTTTTTCGAACGCTCAACACCTATTTGTTCCACGATGTCATCCGTTTCACGGATACCGGCTGTATCAATCAATTTGAGAGGGACACCGTTGATGTTGACGTATTCTTCAATGACATCTCGAGTAGTACCAGCAATATCTGTAACGATAGCCTTGTCCTCACGCAAGAGGTTGTTGAGGAGGCTAGATTTCCCAACGTTTGGGCGTCCGATAATAGCAGTGGAAATTCCTTCACGGAGGATTTTACCGCGGCGGGCTGTCTTAAGGAGATTGGTTAGCAATTGCTCAAACTCCATAGTCTTCTCACGGACAACAGCAGTAGTGGCTTCCTCAACATCGTCATACTCAGGATAGTCAATATTAACCTCGACTTGGGCAAGCGTATTGAGGATTTCTTGACGGGTATTATTGATAAGATCAGAAAGGGAGCCGTCTAATTGCTTAACTGCAATGTTCATGGCCTTGTCTGTCTTAGCACGGATGATGTCCATAACGGCTTCAGCCTGAGTCAAGTCCACACGTCCATTTAGGAAGGCACGTTTAGTAAATTCACCAGGTTCAGCCAATCGAGCTCCTTCACGGATAGCTAGCTGGAGAATCTCATTGGTCACCGCAATCCCACCGTGGGTGTTGATTTCGATAATATCCTCACGAGTGAAGGTTTTTGGAGATTTCATGGCTCCAACCATGACTTCGTCCATGACTTTACCAGTCAGAGGATCAACGATGTGACCGTAGTTAAGGGTATGGCTAGCAACCTGACTCAAGTCTTTTCCTTTAAAAATCTTTTGCGCAATAGCAAAACTGTCTGTTCCGCTCAAGCGGACAATACCAATAGCCCCTTCACCTAGTGGAGTAGAGATAGCAGCGATGGTATCAAATTCACGTGTAATCATAATGTTTCCTTTAATAAATAGCTCTTTTCTTAGAAATTTTTCCAAGTATCCTTTCAAATTGTAACAAATTTAGGCTATTTCTTCAATGGATGTTACTTGGAGATTGAAAAAGCCTAAGCAATTCTGCTTAAGCTAGCTTATTTGGTGCGCATTTCCCCTTGTGGGAAGTAAGTTCCTTCTGGCATGTCGTTGATGATGACATGGACAGCAGATTGAGGGGCTCCAGTATTACGGACAACAGCTTCCGTCACTTCCTTAGCAAGAGCTTTCTTTTGCTCGAGCGTGCGTCCTTCAAATAAATCGATGCGTACAAATGGCATAATAGCTTCCTCCACTAGTTTTTGATTTCTTCTATTTTACCACATTTTGCCGTTTAAAGCTTAAGAAAATTATGATATACTAGAATGTAGCAAAAATTTAGAAATGGACGTGAAGCAAGAAACATGGCACAGTTGTATTATCGTTATGGGACCATGAACTCTGGAAAGACAATCGAGATTCTCAAGGTGGCCTATAACTACGAGGAGCAGGGAAAAAGTGTTGTGATTATGACCTCGGCTCTGGATACTCGTGACGGTGTTGGCTATGTGTCGAGTCGTATTGGCATGAAACGCTCTGCCATTGCAATTGAGGAGTCAACAGATATTTTTGGATTTATCCGAGATTTACCTGAGAAACCATACTGTGTTTTGGTCGATGAAGCCCAGTTTCTCAAACGTCATCATGTTTATGACCTAGCTCGTGTTGTAGACGAGTTAGACATACCCGTTATGGCATTTGGTTTGAAAAACGACTTTCGCAATGAACTATTCGAAGGTTCAAAATATCTCTTGCTTTTAGCAGATAAAATCGATGAGATTAAAACCATCTGTCAGTATTGTAAGAAAAAGGCAACTATGGTTTTGCGTACACAGGATGGACTACCAGTCTATGATGGTGAGCAGATTCAGATTGGTGGTAATGAAACCTATATCTCGGTTTGCCGTAAACATTATTTTGCCCCTGAAATCAATAAGGAGAATGAAGAAAAATGAACATCTATGATCAACTACAAGCTGTAGAAGACCGTTATGAAGAATTAGGAGAGTTGCTCAGTGACCCAGATGTGGTTTCGGACACAAAGCGTTTCATGGAGCTTTCAAAAGAAGAAGCTTCAACTCGTGATACCGTAACAGCCTACCGTGAGTACAAACAAGTCCTTCAAAACATCGTTGACGCTGAAGAGATGATTAAGGAATCAAGCGGAGATGCGGACTTGGAAGAAATGGCCAAACAAGAGCTCAAAGATGCCAAGGCTGAAAAAGAAGAATACGAAGAAAAACTCAAAATTTTACTCCTTCCAAAGGATCCAAACGATGACAAGAATATCATCCTAGAAATCCGTGGAGCAGCTGGAGGAGACGAAGCAGCACTTTTCGCTGGAGACCTTCTAACTATGTATCAAAAGTATGCGGAAGCCCAAGGATGGCGCTTTGAAGTCATGGAGGCCTCTATGAATGGTGTCGGTGGTTTCAAAGAAGTGGTTGCCATGGTTTCTGGTCAATCTGTATACTCTAAACTTAAGTATGAGTCTGGAGCCCATCGTGTGCAACGTGTCCCTGTGACAGAAAGTCAAGGCCGTGTTCATACTTCGACAGCGACAGTTCTTGTTATGCCAGAAGTTGAAGAGGTTGAATACGACATTGATCCAAAAGACCTTCGTGTCGACATCTATCACGCCTCTGGTGCTGGTGGACAGAACGTCAATAAGGTTGCGACTGCCGTTCGTATAGTTCACTTGCCAACCAATATCAAGGTTGAGATGCAGGAAGAACGTACCCAGCAGAAGAACCGTGAGAAAGCCATGAAAATCATTCGTGCGCGTGTTGCTGACCACTTTGCTCAGATTGCACAAGACGAACAAGACGCTGAGCGTAAGTCAACAATCGGTACTGGTGACCGTTCAGAACGAATCCGTACTTATAACTTCCCACAAAACCGTGTCACAGATCACCGTATCGGCTTGACTCTCCAAAAACTAGATACCATTTTGTCTGGTAAATTGGACGAAGTTGTGGATGCCTTGGTTCTTTATGACCAAACACAAAAATTAGAAGAATTAAACAAATAATGAAATTAGCTCAATTATTTTCAGATTTTGAAGAAGAATTGATAAGACAAGGAGAGGAAGCTGAAAGCCTCTCTTTTGTCTATCGTAGCCTGAAAAATCTATCTTTTACAGACTTTGTTTTTGCCCTCCAGAAAGAGGTAACAGAGGAAGAAAAACAATTTGTAAAAGGAATTTTTCAACAGTTAGCAGCTCATAAACCGGCACAGTATATCATTGGACAGGCAGATTTTTATGGAATGCAGCTAAAAGTGGATGAACGAGTATTGATCCCTCGTCCAGAGACAGAGGAATTGGTTGAGCTTATCCTAGCTGAAAATCCTGAGACGAATTTTTCAGTTCTGGATATTGGAACAGGTAGTGGAGCTATTGCTCTCGCCTTAGCAAAAAACAGACCAGATTGGTCAGTGACAGCAGCAGATATTTCCCAAGATGCTTTAGATGTATCCAGCGAAAATGCTAAAAATCAAAATCTTCAAATATTTTTAAAAAAATCTGACTGTTTTACAGAAATTTCTGAAAAATATGATATAATTGTTTCCAATCCACCCTATATCTCTCGTGAAGATGAGTCAGAGGTCGGCTTGAATGTTTTGCATTCGGAGCCTCATCTAGCTCTATTTGCAGATGAGGATGGCCTAGCTATTTACCGTAGAATTGCGGAAGATGCAAAAGACTATCTCAAAGATGGTGGTAAGATTTACCTTGAAATTGGATACAAGCAAGGTCAAAGTGTTCCTGAACTTTTTAGGAAACATCTTCCTGAAAAGCGAGTACGAACACTCAAGGACCAATTTGGTCAAGATAGGATGGTCGTGGTTGATGATGGACAGGATTAGACAAGAGTTGGAAAAGGGCGGAGCAGTCGTTCTGCCTACAGAGACGGTTTATGGTCTTTTTGCCAAGGCGCTAGACGAAAAAGCAGTTGACCATGTTTACCAGCTCAAACGTCGTCCTAGAGACAAGGCACTCAATCTCAATATTGCCTCTTTAGAGAATATCTTACACTTTTCAAAGAATCAGCCAACTTATCTACAAAAACTTGTCGAGACCTTTTTACCAGGTCCCTTGACCATTATTCTCGAAGCTAATGACCGAGTTCCCTATTGGGTCAATTCTGACCTTGCAACTGTTGGATTTCGGATGCCAAGTCATCCTATCACGCTTGATTTGATTCGAGAGACAGGTCCTTTGATTGGGCCGTCTGCCAATATTTCAGGTCAGGCAAGTGGAGTGACCTTTGAACAAATTCTGAAGGATTTTGACCAAGAAGTTCTGGGTCTGGAAGACGATGCTTTTCTAACTGGACAGGATTCAACTATTATAGATTTGTCTGGAGACAAGGTGAAAATCTTACGCCAAGGGGCGATTAAGCGAGAAGATATTCTTACTCGGTTGCCAGAGATTTCTTTTGAGGAGGCATGAAATGCTAAGAGATTTGCAAGAAACAGATGTGAAAGCTATATGTGACATCAACCAAGAGGCTTTGGGTTATTCTTTTAGTCCAGATGAAACGGCTAGTCAATTAGCTAGATTATCTCAGAATTCACATCATTTTCTACTTGGCTATGAGGATGAAGCTAGTCATGCCTTGCTTGGATATGTCCACGCTGAAGTTTACGAATCACTCTATTCCAAAGCAGGATTTAATATCTTAGCCTTAGCAGTTTCACCTCAAGCGCAAGGTCAAGGTATTGGTAAAAGTTTACTACAAGGGTTGGAAGAAGAAGCCAAAAGACGTGGTTATGGGTTTATCCGTTTAAACTCTGCCGATCATCGTCTGGGAGCTCATGCATTTTATGAAAAAGTTGGTTATACTTGTGATAAAGTGCAGAAACGGTTTATTCGCATCTTTTAGTTTGATTTTCTAATAAGAAAATTAAACTAATGGACTAGTCACACAATAAAGGAGAAGACCTATGATTTTTGATAAAGATGATTTTAAAGCATACGATGCTGATCTCTGGAATGCTATTGCCAAAGAAGAAGAACGCCAGCAAAACAATATCGAGTTGATTGCTTCGGAAAACGTAGTTTCCAAGGCTGTTATGGCAGCTCAAGGGTCTATCTTGACGAATAAATACGCCGAAGGCTACCCAGGCCGCCGTTATTATGGTGGAACGGATGTGGTAGACGTGGTAGAGACTCTTGCCATTGAACGCGCAAAAGAAATTTTCGGCGCTAAATTCGCTAATGTCCAACCTCACTCAGGAAGCCAAGCTAACTGTGCGGCTTACATGGCCTTGATTGAGCCAGGTGATACCGTTATGGGGATGGATTTAGCAGCAGGTGGACACTTGACCCACGGAGCTCCAGTTAGTTTCTCAGGTCAAACCTACAACTTTGTTTCTTATAGTGTGGATCCTGAAACAGAACTCTTGGACTTTGATGCTATCTTGAAACAAGCCCAAGAAGTCAAACCAAAACTAATCGTAGCAGGTGCTTCAGCCTATTCTCAAATTATCGACTTTTCAAAATTCCGTGAAATTGCGGACGCTGTTGGGGCTAAACTTATGGTAGATATGGCTCATATCGCTGGTTTGGTTGCTGCTGGTCTACATCCAAGCCCAGTACCATACGCTCACATCACGACAACAACGACCCACAAAACCCTTCGTGGCCCTCGTGGTGGTTTGATTTTGACCAATGATGAAGACTTAGCTAAGAAAATCAATTCAGCTATTTTTCCTGGTATTCAGGGTGGTCCTTTGGAGCACGTTGTGGCGGCTAAAGCTGTTTCCTTCAAAGAAGTTTTGGATCCAGCCTTCAAGGAATATGCTGCTAATGTTATCAAGAACAGCAAGACTATGGCAGATGTCTTCTTGCAAGACCCTGATTTCCGTATCATTTCTGGCGGAACTGAAAACCACCTCTTCCTAGTGGATGTGACTAAGGTTGTAGAAAATGGCAAAGTTGCCCAAAACTTGCTGGATGAAGTCAATATTACCCTAAATAAAAACTCAATCCCTTACGAAACCTTGTCACCATTCAAGACAAGTGGTATTCGTATCGGAGCAGCAGCCATTACTGCACGTGGATTTGGTGAAGAAGAAAGTCGCAAAGTGGCTGAACTCATCATTAAAACCCTTAAGAATGCAGAAAATGAAGCTGTCTTAGAAGAAGTGAGAAGTGAAGTCAAAGTGTTGACAGACGCCTTCCCATTATACGAGGACTAAAACTTTTATGGACATTTATATTAAGAAAGCCATTATTCACCAGTTCAGTCCGGCTGATACCGAGCTGTTTCTAGCGGATAAGCTTCTCAATATTACTCCAAAAATCGAAGAATACCTGCGTAAAAAAATTGAACGTGTGTATTCAGATGAAGCCAAGACTGGGATTTTCGAGGAAGAAAATCCCTTCTTCAATCATATCACAGACGATTTGTTGGAGACATCAGTAGCACTAGCTAATCTCTGGAAAGAGGAGTTCAGCATTTCAGAAAATCTCAAGACCAATGACTTGATTTTTGCGCAATTTTCTAAAGAAGGTGTAGAACATTTTGCTTTCTTGCGAATTGCCCTGCGGGAGACCTTGACCCACCTCGGTGGAGAAGTTGATAATCCAATCAAGCTAACTCAGAATAACCTGCCTGGATTTGGGACGGGTGCTGACGAGGCCTTGGTGGTCAATCTTCAGAGTCGCAAGTACCACCTGATTGAAAAACGAATCAAGTACAACGGGACTTTTTTGAATTACTTTTCAGATAATCTTCTTGCTGTCGCCCCTAAGATTTCTCCTAAGAAATCTATCAAAGAACTGGAAAAAACGGCCCAGAGAATTGCTGAGACTTTTAACACAGATGACTTTCAATTTCAATCCAAGGTCAAATCAGCGATTTTCAACAATCTAGAAGAAAGCAATGAATTGTCACCTGAGAAATTGGCTAACGACCTTTTTGATAATAATCTGACGGCTCGTTTGAGCTTTATTGATCAAGTCAAGGAAGCTGTACCAGAGCCTGTTCAATTTGATGAAATTGATGCCAGTCGCCAGTTAAAGAAATTTGAAAATCAAAAACTCTCCTTGTCAAATGGAATTGAGCTCATCGTTCCCAATAACGTCTATCAAGACGCCGAGTCTGTTGAGTTTATCCAAAACGACAATGGAACTTACTCTATCTTAATCAAAAATATCGAGGATATCCAAAGTAAATAATGTTTAAACGAATTCGAAGAGTGCTTGTACTAGCAGTCTTCCTTTTTGCTGGCTACAAAGCTTACCGCGTTCATCAAGATGTCAAGCAAGTCATGACCTATCAACCCATGGTGCGAGAAATCTTGAGTGAAAAAGACACCCCAGCAAACGAAGAGCTTGTGCTCGCTATGATTTATACCGAAACAAAAGGAAAAGAAGGCGATGTTATGCAGTCTAGTGAGTCTGCAAGTGGTTCCACCAACACCATCAATGATAATGCCTCTAGCATTCGGCAAGGCGTTCAAACTCTGACAGACAATCTCTATCTAGCCCAGAAGCAGGGGGTAGATGTCTGGACAGCTGTTCAAGCCTATAATTTTGGTCCTGCCTATATCGATTTTATCGCACAAAATGGCAAGGAAAATACCTTGGCTCTGGCCAAACAGTACTCTCGTGAGACTGTTGCCCCCTTGCTTGGCAATACCACTGGAAAGACTTATAGTTATATTCACCCCATTTCCATTTTTCATGGAGCCGAACTCTATGTAAATGGAGGAAACTATTATTATTCTAGACAGGTGCAACTCAACCTTTACATCATCAAATGTTTCACTCTCTTTTCAACATCTGGCTAATCCAGGTGTTTTTGTTATAAGTTTTCTTTAAGATAGATATATTACTCTAGAAAGGTAAAGGAGGGAATTCCCTATGAGAAAGAAACTCTTTCTGACCAGTGCTGCGGTCTTGTGGGCAGTAACAGCTATGAATAGCGCCCATGCAGCAACAGATGTTCAAAAAGTTATCGATGAAACCTATGTCCAACCTGAATATGTCCTAGGTTCTTCATTGTCTGAAGATCAAAAAAATCAAACCCTTAAAAAACTAGGCTACAATGCCTCAACAGATACAAAAGAACTCAAGACCATGACACCTGATGTCTATTCTAAGATTATGAATGTTGCCAATGACTCTAGCTTACAATTGTATTCATCAGCCAAGATTCAAAAACTAGGTGACAAATCACCACTTGAGGTCAAGATTGAAACTCCAGAAAACATTACTAAGGTGACGCAGGATATGTACCGAAACGCAGCCGTAACGCTGGGAGTGGAACATGCCAAAATCACTGTAGCAGCACCCATTCCAGTTACAGGTGAGAGTGCCTTAGCAGGGATTTATTATTCGCTAGAAGCTAATGGAGCCAAGGTGCCGCAGGCCAATAAAGATTTGGCTCAAGAAGAGCTAAAGGCTTTGTCAGATATCAATGCTGAAAATAAGGACAAATCAGGCTATGATGCTAATAAATTAAACGTTGCCCTAGCCGATATCAAGTCAGGACTCGCCAAAGCTAAAGAAAGCAAGGGAAATCTGACAGAGGAAGATGTCCGTAAAATTGTTGAAGATACCTTGAAAAATTACAAACTTGATCAGGTTATAACAGGAAACCAAATCAATATCATCATCAATTTTGCTTTGAATCTCTCAAAGAGTGATATCCTCAGCAATGCAGATTTCACTAAAACCCTAAATGACCTTAAACAAAGTATTGTTTCACAAGCTGGCGACAGTTTTAAAAATATCAACCTTAATTTTGATGCGGATAAGGCGCTAGAGGACGGTGGGAACTTCTTAAGCTCCCTCTGGCAAGCCATTGTCAACTTCTTCAAGAGTTTTGGTTCTTAAGAAAAATCATGGTATAATAGATGGTAACCGTAACGTTGCCGTCTTTTTTGTCGGCCAATAGAAAGAGAAGAGAATGTTAAAGAAAAATGATATTGTAGAAGTTGAAATTGTTGACTTGACCCATGAAGGTGCAGGAGTGGCCAAGGTGGATGGTTTGGTCTTTTTTGTAGAGAATGCTTTACCGAGTGAAAAAATTCTCATGCGTGTCCTCAAGGTCAATAAAAAGATTGGCTTTGGAAAAGTTGAAAAATACCTTGTCCAGTCACCACACCGTAATCAAGATCTAGATTTGGCTTACCTGCGTTCAGGAATCGCGGATTTAGGACACCTTTCTTATCCAGAACAGCTCAAGTTTAAAACTAAGCAAGTCAAGGACAGTCTATACAAGATTGCTGGAATTGCTGATGTAGAGGTTGCTGAGACGCTTGGTATGGAAAATCCAGTCAAGTACCGCAACAAAGCACAGGTCCCTGTTCGTCGTGTTAATGCTATCTTAGAAACAGGATTTTTCCGTAAGAATTCCCACGACCTCATGCCTCTGGAAGATTTCTTTATCCAAGATCCTGTGATTGATGAGGTAGTAGTAGCTCTACGTGACTTGCTCCGTCGTTATGACCTGAAACCTTATGATGAAAAGGAACAATCTGGCTTGATTCGAAATCTTGTGGTACGTCGTGGACACTATTCAGGACAAATCATGGTTATTTTGGTGACCACTCGTCCGAAGATTTTTCGTGTAGAGCAATTGATTGAACAACTAATCAAGCAGTTCCCAGATATTGTGTCTGTTATGCAAAATATCAATGACCAGAACACTAATGCTATTTTTGGTAAGGAATGGCGCACACTTTATGGACAAGACTATATTACCGACCAAATGTTGGGAAATGACTACCAAATCGCTGGACCCGCTTTTTACCAAGTCAATACTGAAATGGCTGAAAAACTTTATCAAACAGCCATTGACTTTGCTGAATTAAGAGCAGATGATGTGGTTATCGATGCTTATTCTGGTATTGGAACAATTGGCCTCTCTGTTGCTAAACATGTCAAAGAAGTTTATGGTGTTGAAGTCATTCCAGAAGCGGTTGAAAATAGCAAGAAAAATGCTAGCTTGAACGGCATTACTAACGCCTACTATGTCTGCGACACAGCTGAAAATGCTATGAAGACTTGGCTTAAAGATGGAATAGAACCAACCGTTATCTTGGTTGATCCTCCACGCAAGGGCTTAACCGAAAGCTTTATCAAGGCAAGTAGCCAAACAGGAGCTGATCGCATTGCCTATATTTCTTGTAATGTCGCAACTATGGCACGTGATATCAAACTCTACCAAGAGTTGGGATATGAGTTGAAGAAAGTACAGCCGGTTGACCTATTTCCCCAGACGCATCATGTCGAATGTGTAAGTTTGTTAGAGAAACGTAGTTAATCCTCAAAAGGTTCCCCAAACCTTTTGAGTTCCGCAGACTTACCATGTTGAGGCAGTATCACTGCTTGTACAAGCTGAGGTATCAGCGAAGTAGAAGTAAATGTTCTCCCATTCGATAGGACTCGTAGAATGAAGAGGAAAACCGACGAAACGATACGGTAAGTCCGAAACGCTCAGTGTGTAAGCTTGTTGCTAAAAGCGTAAAAACCTTTGAACGAAAGGAATAATAGACTTTCTGCGAAACAAAATATAATACAATAAAACTATGAATTCTGAAGCAAGTCAGCAATTAAGCGATAGCCGTTTCAAGAGCCTTGTAGGTGTTCAGCGCACGACTTTTGAAGAGATGTTAGCTGTGTTAAAAACAGCTTATCAACGTAAACGCGCAAAAGGTGGACGAAAACCCAAATTAAGCCTAGACTATCTCCTCAAGGTAACTATTCAATACATGCGAGAATAGCGCACTTATGAACAAATTGCGGCTGATTTTAGTATTCACGAAAGCAACTTAATCCATCGGAGTCAATGGGTTGAAGCAACTCTTATTCAAAATGGTTTTACGATTTCAAATTCTGCCCTAATTATAAAAAACAGTAAAATTCGAAGGATTGTAAGGTAAGAGTTTTTTTCTTTCTGAAAAAATGGTATAATAGCAATCAAAACTAGAAAATAAAACGGAATTTGGAACAGATTTGTCTGTATCCTAGTAGAGTGGTGATACTATGAAGATTAGTAAGAGGCACTTATTAAATTATTCCATCTTGATTCCCTACTTGCTTTTATCTATTTTGGGCTTGATTGTGGTCTATTCGACCACCAGCGCTATTTTAATTGAAGAAGGCAAGAGCGCCTTGCAATTGGTTCGAAATCAAGGAATCTTTTGGATTGTTAGTTTGATACTGATTGCCTTAATTTATAAATTGAGACTAGATTTTTTGAGAAATGAGCGACTAATCATTTTAGTTATATTGATAGAAATGGTTTTATTGTTTTTGGCTCGTTTTATTGGTATTTCCGTGAACGGGGCATACGGTTGGATTTCGGTTGCAGGAGTAACTATTCAGCCAGCTGAGTACTTAAAAATCATTATTATTTGGTATTTGGCTCACCGATTCTCCAAACAGCAAGAAGAAATAGCTATTTATGATTTTCAAGTTTTGACTCAAAATCAATGGCTTCCCCGTGCTTTTAATGATTGGCGATTCGTTCTCCTGGTTCTGATTGGAAGTTTGGGAATTTTCCCTGATTTAGGAAATGCGACTATTTTAGTATTGGTTTCCTTGATTATGTATACAGTTAGTGGAATCGCTTATCGTTGGTTTTCAACCATTCTGGCGCTCGTATCTGCCGCTTCTGTCTTTGTCTTGACCACTATCAGCCTAATCGGTGTTGAGACCTTTTCAAAAATTCCAGTATTTGGCTATGTGGCCAAGCGCTTTAGTGCCTTTTTTAATCCTTTTGCCGATCGTGCGGATGCGGGTCACCAGTTATCTAATTCTTATTTTGCCATGGTCAATGGCGGTTGGTTTGGTCTAGGTCTTGGGAATTCGATTGAAAAACGAGGTTATTTACCAGAAGCTCATACAGACTTTGTCTTTTCTATCGTGATTGAAGAATTTGGCTTTGTTGGTGCCAGTCTGATTTTAGCTCTCTTGTTTTTCATGATTTTGCGGATTATCTTGGTCGGTATCCGAGCGGAGAATCCTTTCAATGCCATGGTTGCACTCGGTGTCGGAGGGATGATGTTGGTTCAGGTATTTGTCAATATCGGAGGGATTTCGGGCTTGATTCCATCTACAGGAGTAACCTTTCCCTTCTTATCCCAGGGTGGAAACAGTCTTCTAGTCTTGTCAGTGGCAGTGGCCTTTGTCTTAAATATTGATGCCAGTGAAAAACGCGCTAAGTTGTACCGAGAATTGGAAAATCAACCAATGAACCTTCTGTGAAGTAGAATAAAGAAAGGATAGTCTATGTCTCTTCAAAAATTAGAAAATTATAGTAATAAAAGTGTTGTGCAAGAAGAAGTATTGATTCTAACAGAATTGCTGGAAGATATTACTAAAAATATGCTTGCCCCAGAGACCTTTGAAAAAATCATGCAGTTGAAAGAATTATCAACGCAGGAAGATTATCAAGGTCTAAACCGTCTAGTGACTAGCTTATCAAATGATGAAATGGTCTATATTTCACGCTATTTTTCAATCTTACCTCTTTTGATTAATATTTCAGAGGATGTGGATTTAGCTTATGAAATCAATCATCAAAATAATATTGATCAGGACTATTTAGGTAAATTATCTACAACGATCAAAATGGTTGCTGAAAAAGAAAATGCCGTTGAAATTCTTGAACACTTGAATGTTGTCCCTGTTTTGACAGCCCATCCAACACAAGTGCAACGCAAAAGTATGTTGGATTTAACAAATCATATTCATAGTCTTTTGCGTAAATACCGTGATGTTAAGTTGGGGTTGATCAATAAAGAAAAATGGCACAATGATTTGCGTCGTTACATCGAAATTATTATGCAGACAGACATGATTCGTGAGAAAAAATTAAAAGTGACTAACGAAATCACGAATGCTATGGAATATTACAACAGCTCCTTTTTGAAAGCTGTACCTCACTTGACGACGGAGTATAAGCGCTTAGCGCAAGCACATGGGTTGAATTTAAAACAGGCTAAGCCAATCACCATGGGTATGTGGATTGGTGGAGACCGTGATGGTAATCCCTTTGTTACAGCAGATACCTTGAAACAGTCTGCACTCACTCAGTGTGAAGTCATCATGAACTATTATGATGAAAAGATTTACCAACTTTATCGTGAGTTTTCTCTTTCAACTAGCATTGTCAATGTAAGTAAGCAAGTCAGAGAAATGGCTCGTCAATCCAAGGATAACTCGATTTACCGCGAAAAAGAGCTTTACCGTCGTGCCTTGTTTGATATTCAATCAAAAATCCAAGCAACAAAAACCTATCTGATTGAGGATAAGGAAGTTGGGACTCGTTATGAAACCGCCAATGATTTCTACAAGGATTTGATTGCCATTCGAGATTCTCTACTAGAAAATAAGAGCGAGTCCTTGATTTCAGGTGATTTTGTGGAATTATTGCAGGCAGTAGAGATATTTGGTTTTTACCTAGCATCAATTGATATGCGACAAGACTCTAGCGTCTATGAAGCCTGTGTGGCAGAACTCTTGAAATCAGCAGGAATTCATTCTCGATATAGCGAGTTGAGCGAAGAAGAAAAATGTGACCTTCTCTTGAAAGAGTTAGAAGAAGATCCCCGAATTCTTTCTGCGACTCACGCAGAGAAATCAGAATTATTAGCAAAAGAACTAGCTATTTTTAAGACGGCTCGTGTTTTGAAAGATAAGTTGGGAGATGATGTCATCCGTCAGACCATCATTTCACATGCAACCAGCCTTTCTGATATGCTAGAATTAGCTATTCTATTAAAAGAAGTAGGACTGGTGGATACGGAAAGGGCGCGTGTTCAGATTGTTCCCCTTTTTGAAACAATTGAAGACTTGGATCATTCAGAGGAAACAATGAGACAATATCTTTCTCTTCCTCTTGCCAAAAAATGGATTGCTTCACGTAATAACTATCAAGAAATCATGTTGGGCTACTCTGACAGTAATAAAGATGGCGGTTACTTGTCATCATGTTGGACCCTCTACAAGGCTCAACAACAATTGACTGCTATTGGAGATGAATTTGGCGTTAAGGTTACCTTCTTCCATGGCCGTGGTGGGACTGTCGGTCGTGGTGGTGGGCCAACCTATGAAGCCATCACATCTCAACCGCTCAAGTCTATCAAGGATCGTATCCGCTTGACGGAGCAGGGTGAAGTAATTGGCAATAAATACGGTAATAAAGACGCTGCTTACTATAACCTTGAAATGCTAGTATCGGCAGCTATTAACCGTATGATTACTCAGAAGAAGAGCGATACCAATACCTCAAATCGTTATGAAGCCATTATGGATCAAGTAGTGGACCGTAGTTACGATATCTACCGTGATTTGGTCTTTGGTAATGAGCATTTCTATGATTATTTCTTCGAGTCAAGTCCAATCAAGGCTATTTCAAGCTTTAACATTGGTTCTCGCCCAGCTGCCCGTAAGACGATTACTGAAATCGGTGGTTTGCGTGCCATCCCTTGGGTATTCTCATGGTCACAAAGTCGTGTTATGTTCCCTGGATGGTACGGGGTTGGTTCAAGCTTCAAGGAATTTATCGATAAAAATCCAGAAAATATTGCTATTTTACGAGATATGTACCAAAATTGGCCTTTCTTCCAATCGCTTCTTTCAAATGTTGATATGGTTTTGTCAAAATCAAATATGAATATTGCTTTTGAATATGCTAAACTTTGTGAAGACGAGCAAGTTAAGGCCATCTATGAGACTATTTTAAATGAATGGCAAGTTACTAAGAACGTTATCCTGGCTATTGAAGGACATGACGAACTCTTAGCTGACAATCCATATCTAAAAGCTAGTCTGGATTACCGTATGCCTTACTTTAATATTCTCAACTATATTCAGTTGGAGTTGATCAAACGCCAACGTCGTGGAGAATTGTCCAGTGATCAAGAACGATTGATTCATATCACCATCAACGGAATTGCAACAGGATTGCGTAATTCAGGCTAATCATTTTCAAAAGTGAAGATGAAAAAAATTCTAATAGACTATTGACAAGTAGTTTAAAAATGATATAATTTAACCATTCAGAAAAGTAATCGTACAAACTTTCAAGAGAGTCTGTGGTAGCTGAAAACAGATAAGTGGCGATGATGAAAATTGGGCTGAATGTTATTTAGAATTTGAAATCATAAAAATTCGGTGAGCACACCTTACAGTGCATCTCGTTATTGCGAGACAGAGCGATAGGGAAATTCCCTATAATTGAGGTGGTACCGCGCATCGACGTCCTCACACAAGTTTTTTGTGTGAGGACTTTTTTTGATGGAGGTTAGTATGGAAAGAAAACGATGGCGTCGCTTGTTTATACTCAATGAAAATCAAAGTACAAACTAGGAAGCTAGCCNNAGGTTGTGGATAGAACTGACAGAGTCAGTATCATATACCTACGGTAAGGCGACGCTGACGTGGTTTGAAGAGATTTTCGAAGAGTATTAGATAAGTGAAGTATTTTAAAGGAATTAAAAAGGAGAAACAGAATGAAAAATAAACGTTTAATTGGAATTGTCGCTGCCTTAGCAGTCTTAGTAGCAGGAAGCTTGATTTACTCTTCAATGAATAAACCAGAATCTCAGAATAATAAGGATGAGAAGAAAATAACCAAGATTGGTGTGCTTCAATTTGTGAGCCATCCATCCCTTGATTTGATTTATAAAGGGATTCAAGCTGGACTTGCTGAAGAAGGATATAAAGATGACCAGTTGAAGATCGACTTTATGAACTCAGAAGGTGACCAAAGTAAGGTTGCGACAATGAGTAAACAATTGGTTGCAAATGGAAATGACCTTGTGGTTGGTATTGCAACACCAGCTGCTCAAGGTTTAGCTAGTGCCACAAAAGACCTACCTGTTATCATGGCCGCTATTACAGACCCAATTGGTGCTAACTTGGTTAAAGATTTGAAAAAACCAGGTGGCAACGTTACAGGGGTATCTGACCACAATCCAGCTCAACAACAAGTTGAACTCATCAAGGCTCTGACACCGAATGTGAAAACAATCGGAGCTCTTTACTCAAGTAGCGAAGACAATTCAAAAACACAGGTCGAAGAATTTAAGGCTTATGCTGAAAAAGCAGGTCTGACAGTGGAAACATTTGCAGTTCCTTCAACAAATGAAATTGCCTCAACTGTCACTGTTATGACTAGCAAGGTAGATGCTATTTGGGTTCCGATTGATAACACCATTGCATCAGGATTTCCAACGGTTGTCTCTAGCAATCAAAGTTCTAAGAAACCAATTTATCCAAGTGCGACAGCTATGGTAGAAGTAGGTGGTTTGGCATCAGTTGTAGTTGACCAACATGACCTTGGTGTGGCAACTGGTAAAATGATTGCACAAGTCTTGAAAGGTGCAAAACCAGCGGATACTCCAGTCAATGTATTTTCAACTGGTAAGTCAGTAATTAACAAAAAATTGGCACAAGAGCTAGGTATTACGATTCCTGAATCTGTTCTAAAAGAAGCAGGACAAGTGATTGAATAATCTGTAATGGAGGAGTTGGGGACATCTCCTCCAATTTTTTACAATAGAAATCATATAGAAAAGGTTAAGAAACAGATGATACTATCTATTATTTCTCAAGGATTTGTCTGGGCTATTTTAGGTCTGGGAATCTTTATGACATTTAGGATTTTAAACTTTCCAGATATGACGACAGAAGGTTCCTTCCCTCTTGGGGGAGCTGTTGCTGTCACTCTGATAACCAAAGGTGTAAATCCCTTTTTAGCGACACTTGTTGCTGTTGGAGCCGGTTGTTTGGCTGGAATGGCAGCAGGACTTCTTTATACAAAAGGGAAGATCCCAACCTTGCTCTCAGGGATTTTGGTGATGACTTCCTGTCACTCTATCATGCTCTTGATTATGGGACGTGCGAATTTAGGCCTGCTTGGAACCAAGCAAATTCAGGATGTTTTGCCTTTTGATTCAGACTTGAACCAACTCTTGACAGGTCTTATCTTTGTCAGTCTTGTCATTGCTCTCATGCTCTTTTTCTTGGACACCAAACTCGGACAAGCCTATATTGCTACAGGTGACAATCCTGATATGGCTAGAAGTTTCGGGATTCATACCGGACGCATGGAGCTCATGGGCTTGGTCTTATCAAATGGAGTGATTGCCCTTGCAGGTGCCCTCATTGCCCAGCAAGAAGGCTATGCCGATGTATCTCGAGGAATCGGGGTTATCGTTGTGGGGCTTGCAAGTTTGATTATTGGAGAAGTTATCTTCAAGAGTTTGAGCTTGGCAGAACGTCTGGTTACCATCGTTGTAGGTTCTATCGCTTATCAATTCTTAGTGTGGGCAGTTATTGCGCTTGGATTTAACACAAGTTACCTTCGTCTATACAGTGCAGTGATTTTAGCAGTCTGCCTCATGATTCCAACATTTAAGCAAACCATCTTGAAAGGAGCCAAGTTAAGCAAATGACAGCAATTGTAGAATTAAAAAATGCAACCAAAGTCGTTAAAAATGGCTTTGATGAAGAAAAGATTATTTTAAATGATGTTTCCTTAGAAATTTTTGAACAGGATTTTATCACGATATTAGGTGGAAATGGTGCTGGTAAATCAACCCTTTTTAACACCATTGCAGGAACCTTGTCCTTAACCAGTGGAACCATCCGTATTTTAGGTGAGGATGTTACCAAGTATTCACCAGAGAAGAGAGCCAAGTATCTGTCACGTGTTTTCCAAGATCCTAAGATGGGGACAGCTCCTCGTATGACAGTGGCAGAGAATCTCTTGATTGCCAAGTTTCGTGGTGAAAAGCGTGGATTGTTACCAAGACGTTTGGCTAGCTATAAGGATGAATTTCAGGCAACCATTGAAAAAGTGGGAAACGGTCTTGAGAAACACTTGAATACACCGATTGAGTTCTTATCTGGTGGACAAAGACAGGCTTTGAGTCTCTTGATGGCAACCTTGAAGCGACCTGAATTACTCTTGTTAGACGAGCATACTGCAGCCCTTGATCCAAAGACCAGTGTGGCCTTGATGGAATTGACGGATGAATTTGTCAAGAAAGACCAGCTGACAGCGCTTATGATTACTCATCACATGGAAGATGCTCTTAAGTATGGCAATCGCTTGATTGTCATGAAAGAAGGACGGATTATCCAAGATTTGACCCAAGAAGAAAAAGCAAAAATGAAAATCTCTGATTATTATCAACTCTTTGAATAAAGTAGGGAAAATGAGTGAAATGGTTTACTTTTTTTATGAAATAAAGTATACTATATAAAGTAAACTAT
Source organism: Streptococcus sp. 2579 (assembly GCF_013277195.1). Taxonomy (NCBI): domain Bacteria; kingdom Bacillati; phylum Bacillota; class Bacilli; order Lactobacillales; family Streptococcaceae; genus Streptococcus; species Streptococcus sp. 2579. The sequence continues at coordinate 220,129 of NZ_VMMM01000003.1, read as the reverse complement.
GATAACATGGAGGTATTGTGTATGGTTGACAAACAAGTCATTGAAGAAATCAAAAACAATGCCAACATTGTGGAAGTCATAGGAGATGTGATTTCTTTACAAAAGGCAGGACGGAACTATCTAGGGCTCTGTCCTTTTCATGGTGAAAAAACACCTTCTTTCAACGTTGTAGAGGACAAGCAGTTTTACCACTGTTTTGGTTGTGGCCGCTCGGGTGATGTCTTTAAATTCATCGAGGAGTACCAAGGGGTTCCCTTTATGGAGGCTGTCCAAATCTTAGGTCAGCGTGTTGGGATAGAGGTGGAAAAACCGCTTTATAGTGAACAAAAGCCAGTTTCTCCTCACCAAGCTCTTTATGATATGCACGAAGATGCAGCCAAATTTTATCATGCTATTCTCATGACAACGACTATGGGGGAAGAGGCCAGAAACTACCTTTATCAGCGTGGTTTGACAGATGAAGTGCTCAAGCATTTTCGGATTGGTTTAGCACCTCCAGAACGAAACTATCTCTATCAACGTTTGGCTGGTCAGTATCGTGAAGAGGATTTCTTGGATTCGGGACTATTTTACCTCTCAGATGCCAATCAATTTGTAGACACCTTTCACAATCGGATTATGTTTCCCCTGACCAATGATCAGGGAAAGGTTATTGCCTTCTCAGGTCGTATCTGGCAGAAAACGGATTCACAAACTTCTAAGTATAAAAATAGCAGATCGACTGCAATTTTTAACAAAAGTTACGAATTATATCATATGGATAGGGCAAAAAAATCTTCTGGAAAAGCTAGTGAGATTTACCTCATGGAAGGGTTCATGGATGTCATCGCAGCCTATAGGGCTGGAATCGAAAACGCTGTGGCATCTATGGGAACGGCCTTGAGTCGTGAGCATGTTGAGCATCTGAAAAGGTTAACCAAGAAGTTGGTTCTTGTTTACGATGGCGACAAGGCTGGGCAAGCCGCGACTTTAAAAGCGCTGGACGAAATTGGTGAGATGCCTGTGCAAATTGTCAGCATGCCTGATAACTTGGATCCAGATGAGTATCTACAAAAAAATGGACCAGAAGACTTGGCCTATCTATTAACGAAAACTCGTATTAGTCCGATTGAGTTTTACATTCATCAGTACAAGCCTGAAAATAGTGAAAATCTGCAGGCTCAGATTGAGTTTATTGAAAAAATAGCTCCCTTGATTGTTCGAGAAAAGTCTATTACTGCTCAAAACAGCTATATTCATATTTTAGCTGACAGTCTGGCGTCCTTTGATTATGCCCAGATTGAGCAGATTGTTAATGAGAGTCGACAGGCACAAAGGCAGAATCGCATGGAAGGAATTTCCAGACAGACGCCAATTACTATGCCTGTCACCAAGCAGTTATCGGCTATTATGAGGGCAGAAGCCCATCTACTTTATCGAATGATGGAATCTCCTCTTATTTTGAATGATTACCGTTTGCGAGAAGACTTTGCATTTGACACACCTGAATTTCAGGTTTTATATGACTTACTTGGTCAGTATGGAAATCTTCCTCCAGAAGTCTTAGCAGAGCAGACAGAGGAAGTTGAAAGAGCTTGGTATCAAGTCTTAGCTCAGGATTTACCTGCTGAGATGTCACCGCAGGAACTCAGTGAAGTAGAGACGACTCGAAACAAGGCTCTCTTGAATCAGGACAATATGAGAATCAAAAAGAAGGTGCAGGAAGCTAGCCATGTAGGAGATACCGACACAGCCCTAGAAGAATTGGAACGATTAATTTCCCAAAAGAGAAGAATGGAGTAATAATGGCAACAAAACAAAAAGAAGTAACAACATTTGACGTACAAGTAGCAGAATTTATCCGTAATCATAAGCAAAAAGGGACAGCAACAGATGATGAAATCAATGCTAGTCTTGTCGTTCCTTTTACCTTGGACGCTGATGGGATTGAAGATCTCTTGCAACGGATTCAGGATGCAGGAATTTCGATCACAGATAACGAAGGAAATCCGAGTGCGCGTGTTCTTAGCAATGAAGAAGAACCAGAACTCAGCGATGAGGACTTGATTGGGTCAACTTCTGCTAAGGTTAATGACCCTGTCCGTATGTACTTGAAAGAAATCGGAGTCGTTCCTCTCTTGACCAATGAAGAGGAAAAAGAATTGGCACTGGCTGTTGAAGCTGGTGATATCGAAGCCAAACAACGTCTTGCGGAAGCCAACCTTCGTTTGGTTGTTTCCATCGCCAAACGCTATGTCGGTCGTGGTATGCAGTTCCTTGACTTGATTCAAGAAGGAAATATGGGCTTGATGAAGGCGGTTGACAAGTTTGACTATTCTAAAGGGTTCAAGTTCTCAACTTACGCAACTTGGTGGATTCGTCAGGCTATCACTCGTGCTATTGCGGATCAAGCTCGTACCATCCGTATCCCAGTTCACATGGTTGAAACCATCAATAAATTGGTTCGTGAACAGCGGAACCTCCTTCAAGAATTAGGTCAAGATCCAACACCAGAACAGATTGCTGAACGTATGGATATGACACCTGATAAGGTTCGTGAAATCTTGAAGATTGCCCAAGAACCAGTATCTCTTGAAACTCCAATCGGTGAAGAGGATGATAGCCACCTTGGGGACTTTATCGAAGATGAAGTGATTGAAAATCCAGTGGATTATACAACTCGTATCGTCTTGCGTGAGCAGTTGGATGAGGTCTTGGATACTCTTACAGACCGTGAAGAAAATGTTCTACGTCTCCGTTTCGGGCTAGATGATGGAAAAATGCGTACCCTTGAAGATGTGGGTAAAGTCTTTAACGTGACTCGCGAGCGTATCCGTCAGATTGAAGCAAAGGCTTTGAGAAAACTACGCCAACCAAGTCGCAGCAAACCGCTTCGTGATTTTATTGAAGACTAAGAGTGAGGAAAATATGGCTTATACAGAAGAGCAAATTGAAAACATCAAAACACGAATTTTATCAGTCTTGGAAGAAGTCATCGACCCTGAGTTGGGAATCGATATTGTCAATCTTGGTTTGATTTATGAGATTCGTTTTGACGGCGACACAGGGCAAGCAGAGATTGATATGACTTTGACAACCATGGGTTGTCCCCTAGCAGACCTTTTGACGGATCAGATTTATGATGCCATGACAGAGGTTCCAGAAGTAACGGATACTGAGGTTAAATTAGTCTGGTATCCAGCCTGGACTGTTGAAAAAATGAGTCGCTATGCACGCATTGCCCTAGGCATTAAGTAAACCTATAAAAACATGTGAGAGACCATTGGAAAATGAGGAAATTTCCCCTTCTTTTCCTCTAGTCTCTCCTTTCTTTTGCTGATTTTATTCAAAGAAAATGATATAATAGTAGTTATGGAAAAAAAGAAATTACGCATCAATATGTTGAGTTCAAGTGAGAAAGTGGCAGGACAAGGAGTTTCAGGTGCCTACCGTGAATTAGTTCGTCTTCTTCACCGTGATGCCAAGGACCAATTGATTGTTACAGAAAATCTTCCAATAGAGGCAGATGTGACTCACTTTCATACCATTGATTTCCCCTATTATTTATCAACATTTCAAAAGAAACGCTCAGGAAGAAAGATTGGCTATGTACATTTCTTACCTGATACACTTGAGGGGAGTTTGAAAATTCCATTTTTCTTAAAGGGAATTGTGAAACGCTATGTATTTTCTTTTTACAACCGGATGGAGCACTTGGTTGTGGTCAATCCTATGTTTATTGAGGATTTGGTGGCAGCTGGTATTCCACGTGAAAAAGTAACTTATATTCCTAACTTTGTCAACAAGGAAAAATGGCACCCACTTTCACAAGAAGAGGTAGTCAGACTGCGAACAGAGCTAGGTCTTAGTGACAATCAGTTTATCGTAGTAGGTGCTGGTCAAGTTCAGAAACGTAAAGGGATTGATGACTTTATCCGTCTGGCTGAGGAATTGCCGCAAATTACCTTTATCTGGGCAGGTGGTTTCTCTTTTGGTGGCATGACAGATGGTTATGAGCGCTACAAGAAAATCATGGAGAATCCCCCTAAAAATTTGATTTTTCCAGGCATTGTGTCGCCAGAGCGAATGCGTGAATTGTATGCCTTGGCGGATCTTTTCTTGTTGCCTAGTTACAATGAACTCTTTCCGATGACGATTTTAGAGGCTGCTAGTTGTGAAGCTCCTATTATGCTACGTGATTTGGATCTTTATAAGGTGATTTTGGAGGGAAATTATCGGGCGACAGCAGATAGAGAAGAGATGAAAGAAGCTATTTTGGAATATCAAGCAAATCCTGCCGCCTTAAAAAATCTCAAAGAAAAGGCTAAGAATATTTCCAGAGAGTATTCTGAAGAGCATCTGTTACAAATCTGGTTGGATTTTTATGATAAACAAGCCGCTTTAGGGAGAAAATAAAAAGTGAGGTAATCTATGCGAATTGGTTTATTTACAGATACCTATTTTCCTCAGGTTTCAGGTGTTGCGACCAGTATTCGAACCTTGAAAACAGAACTTGAAAAACAGGGACATGCTGTTTTTATCTTTACGACGACAGATAAGGATGTCAATCGCTATGAAGATTGGCAAATTATCCGCATTCCAAGTGTTCCCTTCTTTGCTTTTAAGGATCGCCGCTTTGCCTATCGAGGATTCAGTAAGGCACTTGAAATTGCTAAACAATATCAGCTAGATATTATCCACACTCAGACAGAATTTTCTCTTGGCTTGTTGGGGATTTGGATTGCGCGTGAATTGAAAATTCCAGTCATCCATACCTATCACACCCAGTACGAAGACTATGTGCATTATATTGCCAAGGGGATGTTGATTCGTCCTAGTATGGTCAAGTATCTGGTCAGAGGTTTCCTGCACGATGTGGATGGGGTTATTTGCCCGAGTGAGATTGTCCGTGATTTGCTATCTGACTATAAGGTCAAGGTTGAAAAACGCGTCATTCCAACTGGGATTGAATTAGCCAAGTTTGAGCGTCCGGAAATCAAGCAGGAAAATTTGAAAGAACTGCGTAGTAAATTAGGGATTCAAGATGATGAACAGATGTTGCTTAGTCTTTCCAGAATTTCCTATGAAAAAAATATTCAAGCAGTTTTAGCAGCCTTTGCAGAAGTTCTGAAAGAAGAAGACAAGGTTAAACTGGTGGTAGCTGGGGATGGTCCTTATCTGGATGATCTCAAAGAGCAAGCTCAGAAACTAGAGATTCAAGACTCTGTTGTCTTTACAGGGATGATTGCTCCTAGTGAGACGGCTCTTTATTATAAGGCGGCAGATTTCTTCATCTCGGCATCGACAAGTGAAACGCAGGGTTTGACCTACTTGGAAAGCTTAGCTAGTGGAACGCCTGTTATTGCTCACGGAAATCCGTATCTGGACAATCTTATTAGTGATAAAATGTTTGGTACCTTGTATTACGGCGAGTATGATTTGGCTGGAGCCATTTTAGAAGCCCTGATTGCAACACCAGACATGAATGAGCATACCTTATCAGAAAAATTGTACGAGATTTCGGCTGAGAACTTTGGGAAACGGGTGCATGAGTTTTATCTTGATGCTATTATTTCAAATAATTTCCAGAAAGATTTAGCAAAAGATGATACGGTCAGTCAGCGTATTTTTAAAACAGTTTTGTATCTTCCGCAAAAGGTAGTCGCTGTACCGGTAAAAGGCTCTAGACGCATGCTGAAGGCTTCAAAAACACAGTTAATCAGCATCAGAGATTATTGGAAAGACCATGAAGAATAGAAAGAGGAATAGCTATGAAAAAACAATTGATGAGAGGTGGTAGTGATCAAAAAATTGCTGGTGTTTGTGCTGGGGTAGCCCATTATTTTGATATGGATCCGACTATTGTTCGTGTAATATGGGGTGTTCTTGCTTGCTGTTACGGAGCGGGAATTGTAGCTTATATCATTTTATGGATTATCGCACCAGTAGCAAGTGACTATTGAAAACTAGCTCAATTCATGCTAAGATAATAGAAAATAGAATGTAACGAAGGAGAGAAAAATGGCATTTGGAGATAATGGAAATCGTAAAAAAACGATGTTTGAGAAAATAACCTTGTTTATCGTGATTATCATGCTAGTAGCAAGTTTATTGGGAATTTTTGCAACTGCAATTGGTGCCCTCAGTAATCTATAAAATAGATTCAAGAAAATTTAGTGACTGGGATTTCCCAGCCCTTTTTTAAAGTGAGAAGAAATAATGAGTATGTTTTTAGATACAGCCAAGATTAAGGTCAAGGCTGGTAATGGTGGCGATGGTATGGTTGCCTTTCGCCGTGAAAAATATGTCCCTAATGGTGGTCCTTGGGGTGGTGATGGTGGTCGTGGAGGCAATGTCGTCTTCGTTGTAGATGAAGGTCTACGTACCCTCATGGATTTCCGCTATAATCGCCATTTCAAGGCTGATTCTGGTGAGAAAGGAATGACCAAAGGGATGCATGGTCGTGGTGCAGAGGATCTCAGAGTTCGTGTTCCACAAGGTACGACTGTTCGTGATGCAGAGACTGGCAAGGTTTTGAAAGATTTGATTGAACATGGTCAAGAATTTATTGTAGCCCACGGTGGTCGTGGTGGACGTGGAAACATCCGCTTTGCGACACCCAAAAATCCTGCACCTGAAATCTCTGAAAACGGAGAACCAGGTCAGGAACGTGAGTTACAATTGGAACTAAAAATCTTGGCAGATGTCGGTTTAGTAGGATTCCCATCTGTTGGGAAATCAACACTTTTAAGTGTTATTACCTCAGCTAAACCTAAAATTGGAGCCTACCACTTTACGACAATTGTACCAAATTTAGGTATGGTTCGCACCCAATCGGGTGAATCTTTTGCAGTAGCCGATTTACCAGGTTTGATTGAAGGGGCTAGTCAAGGTGTTGGTTTGGGAACCCAGTTCCTCCGCCACATTGAGCGTACACGTGTCATCCTCCATATCATTGATATGTCAGCTAGCGAAGGCCGTGATCCTTATGAGGACTACCTAGCTATCAATAAAGAGCTGGAGTCATACAATCTTCGTCTCATGGAGCGTCCACAGATTATCGTAGCCAATAAGATGGATATGCCTGAGAGTCAGGAAAATCTTGAAGAATTCAAGAAGAAATTGGCTGAAAACTACGATGAATTTGAAGAGTTACCAGCTATCTTCCCGATTTCTGGATTGACCAAGCAAGGTTTGGCAACGCTCTTGGATGCGACAGCTGAATTGTTAGACAAGACACCAGAATTCTTGCTCTACGACGAGTCAGATATGGAAGAAGAAGCTTACTATGGATTTGACGAGGAAGAAAAAGCCTTTGAAATTAGTCGTGATGACGATGCAACATGGGTGCTTTCTGGTGAAAAACTCATGAAACTCTTTAATATGACCAACTTTGATCGTGATGAATCTGTTATGAAATTTGCCCGCCAACTTCGTGGTATGGGGGTTGATGAAGCCCTTCGTGCGCGTGGTGCTAAGGATGGGGATTTGGTCCGCATTGGTAAATTTGAGTTTGAATTTGTAGACTAGGAGACTGATATGGGAGATAAACCGATATCTTTCCGAGATGCGGATGGTAATTTTGTTTCCGCTGCAGACGTTTGGAATGAAAAGAAATTGGAAGAACTGTTTAATCGTCTCAATCCAAATCGTGCTCTGAGATTGGCACGAACTAAAAAAGACAATCCATCTCAGTAAAGAAGCTAAAAAATCCCGTGCCTCATCAGATACGGGATTTTGTGGTACGACGGGATGTATAGCAAACTGAATCTGGAATAGCACAGCATATCTTCTAAAATATTGTTATCAATTGATTTGAATTTCAAAATTAAATTGTTTGATTCTTATTTCACTTTGTTATAGTATATCTGATGTCAAAATTCTCGGCGAGTCAAATAGCGATTCCCAAGCCTGACTATCGTGAGGTAGCGGATTAAAACGGTCTGGGGATAGATCGTTTTAAGTCTGATGCTGGAAATAAGAATCGTCAGGGGAAGGGATAGCGAAATCGTGGCTCTACGAACAGGAACGTGATAGTAAGGCGTATATAGTGGATAAGGGGGCTCAAAACTCTAAAGTCCAAAAAGGTAGTCGTAACCTATATACATAAAGCACGAGAGTAATTGAATTCGGACTAAGATTTTCTATTTTCACTGTAACCTTTTAACGTCCTCATATCTTGTATACACGAGGAAAGATGTATGACTTATCCCGTGAGGTCTATCACTATAAAGAGAAAACGACAGATAGAGGTGATCCTGAGTCACGGTTATCTTTAAAATAGATTGTCTGATAGGATGCTAGCCTGAAAACGTCTTGTTCATGAAATATAGGACGCTATGTATAAAACGCTTCTGTGAACTGAGAGAAGGGGGAGAAGTTCTTTCTAAAGTTTAGTTGAACAGCCGTATTCCGATACTTAGATAAGGGGGTTAGTCTTAGCTCCTACTCGATTTCAGGGGGCAAAAAAGGGGCAATAGCGATTCGAGAAAGATTATACTCTTCGAAAATCTCTTCAAATCACGTCAATATCGCCTTGCCGTATATATGTNNGATTTTCATTGAGTATCAGTGACTAAATCATCAACTCTGATTTATCCAATAAAATTGAAAAGGATGGAAAAAAGGTTGCATTTATGATATAATTTATTTTAAAGACCTTATTAGAAATCTTGAAAGAGTATTGAAAACTTAGAATGAGAAAAATTGTTATCAATGGTGGATTACCACTACAAGGTGAAATCACTATTAGTGGTGCTAAAAATAGTGTTGTAGCCTTAATTCCAGCTATTATCTTGGCTGATGATGTGGTGACTTTGGATTGCGTTCCAGATATTTCGGATGTAGCAAGTCTTGTCGAAATCATGGAATTGATGGGAGCTACTGTTAAGCGTTATGACGATGTCTTGGAGATTGATCCAAGAGGTGTTCAAAATATTCCAATGCCTTATGGGAAAATCAACAGTCTTCGTGCATCTTACTATTTTTATGGGAGCCTCTTGGGTCGTTTTGGTGAAGCGACAGTTGGTCTACCGGGAGGATGTGATCTTGGTCCTCGTCCGATTGACTTACACCTTAAGGCGTTTGAAGCTATGGGTGCCACTGTTAGCTACGAGGGAGATAACATGAAGTTATCTGCTAAAGATACAGGACTTCATGGTGCAAGTATTTACATGGATACGGTTAGTGTAGGGGCAACGATCAATACGATGATTGCTGCGGTTAAAGCGAATGGTCGTACTATTATTGAAAATGCAGCCCGTGAGCCTGAGATTATTGATGTAGCTACCCTCTTGAATAATATGGGTGCCCATATCCGTGGGGCAGGAACCAATATCATCATTATTGATGGTGTCGAAAGATTACATGGGACACGTCATCAGGTTATTCCAGACCGCATTGAAGCTGGAACATATATATCTTTAGCTGCTGCAGTCGGCAAGGGGATTCGTATAAATAATGTTCTTTACGAACACCTAGAAGGATTTATTGCTAAGCTGGAAGAAATGGGAGTGAGAATGACTGTATCTGAAGACAGCATTTTTGTCGAAGAGCAGTCTAATTTGAAGGCAATCAATATTAAGACAGCTCCTTACCCAGGCTTTGCAACTGATTTGCAACAACCGATTACCCCACTTTTACTAAGAGCGAATGGTCGTGGTACAATTGTTGATACGATTTACGAAAAACGTGTAAATCATGTTTTTGAACTAGCAAAGATGGATGCGGACATTTCGACAACAAATGGTCATATTTTGTACACAGGTGGACGTAATTTGCGTGGGGCAAGTGTTAAAGCGACTGACCTACGAGCTGGGGCTGCACTAGTCATTGCTGGGCTTATGGCTGAAGGTAAAACTGAAATTACCAATATCGAGTTTATCTTACGTGGTTATTCTGATATTATCGAAAAATTACGTAATCTAGGAGCGGATATTACACTTGTTGAGGATTAAACCGTAGAGGTGTTTATGAATATTTGGACCAAATTAGCAATGTTTTCTTTTTTTGAAACGGATCGCTTGTATTTGCGTCCTTTCTTTTTTAGTGATAGTCAAGACTTCCATGAGATAGCTTCAAATCCAGACAATCTTCAATTTATTTTCCCGACTCAGGCAAGTCTGGAAGAGAGCCAATATGCGTTGGCCAATTACTTTATGAAGTCCCCTTTGGGAGTATGGGCTATTTGTGACAAGAAAACTGAAAAAATGATTGGTTCTGTTAAGTTTGAAAAGTTAGATGAAATTAAAAAAGAAGCTGAACTTGGCTATTTTTTGAGAAAAGATGCTTGGTCGCAAGGATTTATGACAGAGGTTGTTAGAAAAATTTGTCAACTTTCTTTTGAAGAAGTTGGCTTAAAACAATTATCCATCATTACCCACCTTGAAAATGAAGCTAGTCAACGGGTTGCCCTTAAGTCTGGATTTCGATTGATTCGTCAGTTTAAAGGAAGTGATCGCTATACAAGGAAAATGCGGGATTATCTTGAATTTCGGTATGTAAAAGGAGAATTCAATGAGTAAGCATCAGGAAATTCTAAGCTATTTGGAGGAATTACCAGTAGGTAAAAGGGTCAGTGTTCGTAGCATTTCCAACCATCTGGGAGTCAGTGATGGAACGGCTTATCGCGCTATCAAGGAAGCTGAAAACCGTGGAATTGTGGAGACCCGTCCTAGAAGTGGAACAATTCGTGTTAAATCCCAGAAAGTTGCTATCGAAAGATTAACTTTTGCTGAAATTGCTGAAGTGACCTCTTCTGAGGTTCTGGCTGGACAAGAAGGTTTAGAGAGAGAATTTAGTAAGTTTTCAATCGGTGCCATGACTGAGCAAAATATCTTATCTTACCTTCATGATGGGGGGCTCTTGATTGTCGGAGACCGTACCCGTATCCAACTGTTAGCACTTGAAAATGAAAATGCCGTTTTGGTTACAGGGGGATTTCAGATTCATGATGATGTTCTTAAACTGGCCAATCAAAAAGGAATTCCTGTTCTGAGAAGCAAGCATGACACTTTCACTGTCGCGACCATGATCAATAAAGCCTTGTCAAATGTCCAAATCAAGACTGATATTTTGACAGTTGAGAAGCTTTATCGTCCAAGTCATGAATATGGTTTTCTGAGAGAGACAGACACTGTTAAAGATTATTTGGACTTGGTACGCAAGAATCGTAGCAGTCGTTTCCCTGTTATCAATCAACATCAAGTGGTTGTTGGGCTTGTTACTATGCGTGACGCAGGAGACAAGTCTCCCAGCACGACGATTGACAAGGTGATGACGCGCAGTATCTTCGTAACAGGGTTAGCGACCAATATTGCCAATGTGAGTCAACGAATGATAGCAGAAGACTTTGAAATGGTACCAGTTGTTCGAAGCAATCAAACCTTGCTTGGGGTTGTAACCAGACGAGATGTCATGGAGAAGATGAGTCGTTCCCAAGTTTCTGCTCTACCTACTTTTTCTGAGCAGATTGGTCAAAAACTTTCTTATCACCATGATGAAGTAGTGATTACAGTGGAACCCTTTATGCTAGAGAAAAATGGTGTTTTGGCTAATGGTGTATTGGCAGAAATTTTGACCCATATGACTCAAGATTTAGTTGTGAATAGTGGTCGCAATCTCATTATCGAGCAGATGCTGATCTACTTTTTGCAGGCTGTTCAGATAGATGATATACTGCGCATTCAAGCACGGATTATTCATCATACGAGACGATCAGCTATTATTGACTACGATATTTATCATGGTCACCAGATTGTTTCAAAAGCAAATGTAACCGTTAAAATTAATTAGAAACTAGGAGAAAAAATGATAACATTAAAATCAGCTCGTGAAATCGAAGCTATGGATAAGGCCGGTGATTTTCTAGCAAGTATTCATATCGGCTTACGTGATTTGATTAAGCCTGGCGTAGATATGTGGGAAGTTGAAGAGTATGTCCGCCGTCGTTGTAAGGAAGAAAATTTCCTTCCGCTTCAGATTGGGGTTGATGGTGCAATGATGGACTATCCTTATGCTACCTGCTGCTCTCTTAATGATGAAGTGGCTCACGCTTTCCCTCGTCACTATATCTTGAAAGATGGTGATTTGCTCAAAGTTGATATGGTTTTGGGAGGTCCTATTGCTAAATCTGACCTGAATGTCTCAAAATTAAACTTCAACAATGTTGAGCAAATGAAGAAATACACTCAGAGCTATTCTGGTGGTCTTGCAGACTCATGTTGGGCTTATGCTGTAGGTACACCGTCCGAAGAAGTGAAAAACTTGATGGATGTAACCAAAGAAGCTATGTACAAGGGTATTGAGCAAGCTGTTGTTGGAAATCGTATTGGTGATATTGGAGCAGCTATTCAAGAATATGCTGAAAGTCGTGGATACGGTGTAGTGCGTGATTTGGTTGGTCATGGTGTTGGCCCAACCATGCATGAAGAACCAATGGTTCCGAACTATGGTATTGCAGGTCGAGGACTCCGTCTTCGTGAAGGAATGGTCTTGACTATTGAACCAATGATCAATACAGGTGACTGGGAAATTGATACAGATATGAAGACTGGTTGGGCCCATAAGACCATTGACGGTGGATTGTCATGTCAGTATGAACACCAATTTGTCATTACGAAAGATGGACCTGTTATTTTGACTAGTCAAGGTGAAGAAGGGACTTATTAATAAAAAGTGAAAAGACTACTGGAAGTTTATTTTGATAAAAAATCTAGTAGATCTTTTTATAATAAAACGCATTGTATCAAGCTTTAAGTACCTGGTATAATGCGTTTTTCTGATTTTAAGATTTTTTTCAACTCTGTTTGTAACCACATCATAACAGAGGATCTAGGATTCAGGGCTTTCCTCCTATATACTATTAGTAAAGCAAAACTAGGGGAGAATATTTTAGTGTCGCAATCTATTGTTCGTGTAGAGGTTTTACGATATCGTTGTTTTGGTTTTAAAAAGATAAATGGAATTCTGTTTAACGTTCGTATTGCCAATCTTAAATTTACTTTTTTATATTGAGGTATTGAGCTAGTTTATGAAAAAATTGAGTGAAAGAGTCGAGTGTTTTAGAAACCCACAGTGTAGTATTCTAGTTTCAATCCACTATATTTTGCTACTCCCCGTAAAGTTTCTATTTTCCCTGAATTCTGATATAATAGAAATATTGACTTCAAGAGTAAGGAAGAGAAGATGAACGCATTATTAAATGGAATGAATGACCGTCAGGCTGAGGCGGTACAAACGACAGAAGGTCCCTTGTTGATCATGGCGGGGGCTGGTTCTGGAAAGACTCGAGTTTTGACCCACCGCATTGCTTATCTGATTGATGAAAAGCTGGTCAATCCTTGGAATATCTTGGCCATTACCTTTACTAATAAGGCTGCGCGTGAGATGAAAGAGCGTGCTTATAACCTCAATCCAGCCACTCAGGACTGTCTGATTGCGACTTTTCACTCCATGTGTGTTCGTATTCTGCGTCGTGATGCGGATCATATTGGCTACAACCGTAATTTTACTATTGTGGATCCTGGTGAACAGCGAACTCTTATGAAACGCATTCTTAAGCAGTTAAACTTGGATCCGAAAAAATGGAATGAACGGAGCATCTTGGGGACTATTTCCAATGCCAAGAATGACTTGATTGATGATGTGGCTTATGCTGCCCAAGCTGGCGATATGTACACGCAAATTGTGGCCCAGTGTTATACAGCCTATCAGAAAGAACTGCGTCAGTCGGAGTCGGTTGACTTTGATGATTTGATTATGCTGACCCTGCGTCTCTTTGATCAAAATCCTGATGTTTTGACTTATTATCAACAGAAATTCCAATACATCCACGTTGATGAGTACCAAGATACCAACCATGCTCAGTACCAATTGGTCAAACTCTTGGCTTCCCGTTTTAAAAATATCTGTGTTGTTGGAGATGCGGACCAGTCTATCTACGGTTGGCGTGGTGCTGATATGCAGAATATCTTGGACTTCGAGAAAGATTATCCTCAAGCCAAGGTTGTTTTGTTGGAGGAGAATTACCGTTCAACCAAAACTATTCTCCAAGCGGCCAATGAGGTTATTCAAAACAATAAAAACCGCCGTCCTAAGAATCTCTGGACCCAAAACGCTGATGGGGAACAAATCGTTTACTATCGTGCCGATGATGAGCTAGATGAGGCTGTATTTGTAGCCAGAACCATCGATGAACTTAGTCGCAGTCAAAACTTTCTTCACAAGGATTTTGCAGTTCTCTATCGTACAAATGCGCAGTCTCGTACCATTGAAGAAGCCCTGCTCAAGTCAAATATCCCTTATACAATGGTCGGAGGGACCAAGTTCTACAGCCGTAAGGAAATTCGTGATATTATTGCCTACCTCAACCTTATTGCTAATTTGAGTGATAATATTAGTTTTGAACGTATTATTAACGAGCCTAAACGTGGAATTGGCCCAGGTACTGTTGAGAAAATCCGTGATTTTGCGAATATGCAAGACATGTCTATGTTAGATGCTTCAGCTAATATCATGTTATCTGGTATCAAGGGTAAGGTATCTCAGTCTATCTGGGATTTTGCCAATATGATTCTAGATTTACGAGAGCAGCTAGATCACTTAACTATTACAGAGTTGGTTGAGGCTGTTCTAGAAAAAACAGGATACGTCGATATTCTTAATGCCCAAGCAACTCTAGAAAGCAAGGCTCGGGTTGAAAATATCGAAGAGTTCCTTTCTGTGACAAAAAACTTTGATGACACCTCTGATGTGGCAGAAGAAGAAACTGGTCTGGACAAACTGAGTCGTTTCTTAAATGACTTGGCCTTGATTGCCGACACAGATTCAGGTAGTCAGGAGACATCAGAAGTGACCTTGATGACCCTGCATGCTGCCAAAGGTCTAGAGTTTCCAGTTGTATTTTTGATTGGGATGGAAGAAAATGTCTTCCCGCTTAGCCGTGCAGCTGAAGATCAAGATGAACTAGAAGAAGAGCGCCGTCTAGCCTATGTAGGAATTACGCGTGCAGAGAAAATTCTCTATCTGACCAATGCCAACTCGCGCCTGCTTTTCGGTCGTACCAACTACAACCGTCCGACTCGTTTTATTAATGAAATTAGTTCAGACTTGCTTGAGTATCAAGGATTGGCCCGTCCAGCCAATGCAAGCTTTAAGGCATCATATAGCAGTGGTGGTCTTGCCTTCGGTCAAGGTATGAGTCTGGCTCAAGCTCTTCAAGACCGTAAACGTAGTGCCGCCCCAAGAACTATCCAATCAAGCGGTCTCCCATTTGGTCAATTTACAGCTGGCGCAAAATCAGCGTCTAGTGAGACAAATTGGTCCATTGGTGATATTGCCCTCCACAAGAAGTGGGGAGAGGGAACCGTTCTGGAAGTTTCAGGTAGTGGTGCTACGCAGGAATTGAAAATCAATTTCCCAGAAGTAGGTTTGAAAAAACTTTTAGCCAGTGTGGCTCCAATTGAGAAAAAAATCTAATTTTTCATCCTTCTCACGAATAATAAAGTGAGGAGGATTTTTATGTACAGTATTTCATTTCAAGAAGATTCATTATTGCCAAGAGAAAGACTGGCCAAGGAAGGAGTTGAAGCGCTCAGTAATCAAGAGTTGCTAGCTATTTTACTTAGGACAGGAACACGTCAAGCCAGCGTTTTTGAAATTGCCCAGAAAGTCTTGAGCAATCTTTCAAGCCTAACGGATTTGAAAAAAATGACCCTGCAGGAATTGCAGAGTCTGTCTGGTATCGGTCGTGTTAAGGCTATAGAGTTGCAAGCTATGATTGAATTGGGGCATCGTATTCACAAATACGAGACCCTTGAAATGGAAAGTATTCTCAGTAGTCAAAAGTTGGCCAAGAAGATGCAACAGGAATTAGGGGACAAAAAACAAGAGCACCTGGTGGCGCTCTATCTCAATACTCAAAATCAAATCATCCATCAACAGACCATTTTTATCGGTTCTGCCACTCGTAGTATCGCTGAGCCGCGAGAGATCCTTCACTATGCAATCAAGCATATGGCGACTTCTCTCATCTTGGTTCACAATCATCCTTCAGGAGCGGTAGCGCCTAGCCGAAATGATGATCATGTCACTAAACTTGTCAAAGAAGCCTGCGAACTGATGGGGATTGTCCTCTTGGACCATTTGATTGTCTCACAATCTAGTTACTTTAGTTACCGTGAAAAGACGGATTTAATCTAAAGTTCATTAACGACATAATCAAAGAGATTTTTATCCTTGGGACGATTTTCAAATAGAAATTCTGGATGCCATTGGACACCGAGAAAGGCGACATCATCCGTACTCATAACAGCTTCTATAATACCATCTTTAGGATCATGAGCCGCAATCTTTAAATTTGGTGCTAAATCCTTGATGCTCTGGTGGTGGAAGGAGTTGATATGGGAGATTTCTCCATAGATTTCTCGAAGAACAGTATTTGGTTCTGTCACCAAGCGTTGAGTTGTGTATTCGGCAGAACAATCCTGCCAGTGGTCTTCTATATCTTGGTACAAAGTTCCACCCATGGCAACGTTAAAAAGCTGAGTCCCACGACAGACAGAGAAAATCGGCTTTTGCTGTTTGATAGCTTCCTTGATGAGGGCTAGTTCGAATATATCTCTTTGAAGGTGGTAGTCATCGCTATCAATAGTTTTTGGTTCACCATAGAATTTTGGATCAACATTTTGCCCACCTGTCAAGATGAGCTTGTCAATCATACTGATATAGTGGCAGGCCATTTCTTGATCACCAATCGGTAGGATGATGGGAATCCCTCCAGCGTCTTTAACGCCTTCAACAAAGCCTTTTGCTGCGTAGCTCATCATGATGTCATCATCTGGATGAGTTTTTTCGTTTCCTGTAATCCCTATAACTGGTTTTTTCATAAAATGATTTTCGCTTTCTAATCCTCTTTTCTCATGAAATAGAGGAGGGTTTGGAGTTCACTTGTCAAATCGACATACTGAACGACCACGTCCTTTGGTAAATGCAGATGGACTGGTGAAAAACTGAGAATTCCTTTCACGCCAGCATCCACCAAGAGATTGGCAACCTCTTGTGACTTGACGCTGGGAACGGTCAGGATAGCAGTTTTGACATCAGCATCCTTGATTTTATCCTTGATTTGAGAAATTCCGTAAATGGGAATCCCATCAGGAGTTTGGCTACCGACTTCAGGATGGTCATCCAGGTCAAAGGCCATGATAATCTTCATCTTGTTACGCTCGTGGAAGCGGTAGTGGAGAAGGGCATGGCCCATATTTCCAATACCAACCAGCATGACATTGGTAATAGAGTTATCATTGAGTAAATCGGCAAAAAACGTCATCAGTTTTTTAACATCATAGCCAAAACCACGACGACCTAGTTCACCAAAATAGGAAAAATCCCGACGTACGGTCGCTGAATCAATACCGATAGCCTCTGCAATTTGCTTAGAGTTGGCACGTTCAATCTTTTCTGCATGAAATCTCTTAAAAATTCGATAGTAGAGAGAGAGTCTTTTCGCTGTAGCTTTTGGAATAGCAGACTGTTTATCTTTCACAAAATCACAACCTTTCTATTCTTCTATTTTATAGAAACATTGTGAAAAAATCAACAAAAACAAGAAAAAACTAAGAAAAATCTTAGTTTTGATGTAAAAAATCTGCATGTGATAGAAAACGGTAGAGGTCTCCGACCAGTCCTTGGTAAACTTCCTGCTCTTGAAAGGTCAAAGAAGTTACATAAAGTGTATCTGGCAGAGTCACACATCCTGATAGAGCCAGCATGAGAGCCTCGTAATCCTCATACTTGAGAGTGCGCTCTACATGATAGCTGTCCTTATAGGTCAGTTCAAACATATGGGACCTATCTTTCCGATTTTGTGAAGACACCACGTTCTACCAAGCTATCCATGAGGAAATAGAATTTTTCCTGATGAATGTGGTGGTCTTCTGATTTGAAAATATCAACCAGACGAAGGCCAAACTTGTCAGTGATATTGATTTTAGCCCTTGTAAGTTCCTTGTTAATGATGATTTTGAGTTGGAATCCTTCACCGCTGTTTGGCACTTTTTCCAAAAGGCGAGTCAGTTCATAGTTACCAACTTTTGTCTCAAAAAAGGTGTTATCTTTGAGGGTGAATTTTTTAACAGAAGGGCTAAGAGTGTAGTCGTAACGACAATTTTTTAACTGAATGGTTTTTTCAAATGCCATATGGCTAACCTCCGATAATTTCTTTTAAGTTTTTTGCGAGGGTTTGTAGGTCTTCAACGGTATTTTGTGGCGACAAACTGATACGAACGGATTCCTTCAAGCGTTCTGAATTTGCTCCGTACATAGCTTCAAGAACATGGCTGGATTGGACAATGCCTGCCGTACAGGCTGAGCCAGTAGAGATTGAAATTCCAGCTAAATCTAGACGAAGGAGTAAGAGGTCGTTTTTCTGGCCAGGAAATCCAATATTGAGGACATAAGGGAGATGATGGTCTCCTCTGTTCAAGTAATATTGAATACCCTCTAGCTCTGCCAGAAAGGCAGTTTCTAGATTTTGTACATGTTGAAAATGTTCTTCTTGCTGTTCTAGGTCCTCTTTTAGGGCTGCAATCATGCCTACGATAGCAGCTAAATTTTCAGTTCCTGCACGTTTTTTCTGTTCTTGGTCTCCGCCATGTAGATAGGAATCAAAATCCATGCTAGATGCGTAGAGAAAGCCGATTCCCTTAGGACCATGGAACTTGTGGGCAGAAGCAGTGAGAAAATCAATGCCCAATTCTTCTGGGTGTATAGGGATTTTACCAATAGCCTGAACTGCATCGACATGATAGGCGGCTGGGTGTTGCTTGAGTATTTGGCCAATTTCAGCAATGGGCAGTAGGTTTCCAGTCTCATTATTGGCAAACATGGTAGAAACCAAAATCGTATCGTCACGTAAGGCCTCTTGAATTTGCTGGGCTGTGATTTCTTGATTTTCTGGTTGAATAATGGTTGCTTCAAACCCAAAGTGTTGAACCAAGTAATCAATGGTTTCAAGGACAGCATGGTGTTCAATGGCAGTTGTGATGATATGTTTTCCTTGTTCTTGGTGACGAAGGCAGTAGCCAATGATAGCAGTATTGTTGCCTTCAGTCCCACCAGAAGTGAAAAAGATATGTTGAGGTTTTGTCCCCAGTAACTGGGCTAGTTCCTGACGGGCTTCTCGTAAGAGTTTACCAGCTTGACGACCATGACCATGAATACTAGAAGGGTTGCCGTAGGTTTCTTGCATCACCTTGGTCATAGCTGAAATAGCAACTGCTGACATAGGAGTTGTCGCAGCATTGTCCAAATAAATCAAAGAATCACCTTATTTCTTTTTGTTGTAGGCAAAGAGTGGGCTGACTGGTTTTCTTTCGTGGATACGGACGATGGCATCACCAATTAACTCACTAGCAGTGATGTAGCATACGTTTTTAGGAGTTTTTTCTTTTGTTGCTACTGAATCAGTCACAAGAATTTCTTTAATCTTAGTATTGTCAAGAAGTTCAGCAGCTCCTTCGACGAAGAGACCGTGGCTAGAAACAGCATAAATTTCTGTAGCCCCTTCACGTTCAACGATTTTAGCAGCTTCAGAGAAGGTACGTCCTGTGTTAAGAATATCATCAATCAAGATGGCTTTCTTACCTTCAACATCACCAATAATGTAACCTTCGTTACGAGTTGCATCGTCTTGAGGGTAATCGATAATGGCGATAGGAGCATCAAGATACTCAGCCAAGCTACGAGCACGTTTGACACCTGAATTTTTAGGGCTGACGACAACAACATCTGAGCCAAGGAGGCCCTTATCGCAATAGTGTTTTGCAAATAGGGGAACAGTGAAAAGATTATCCACTGGAATATCAAAGAAACCTTGAACCTGAACGGCATGCAAATCAAGAGTCAGGATACGATCAACCCCAGCCTTAACTAGCATATTAGCAACTAGTTTAGCTGTAAGTGGCTCACGTGGTGAAGCAATGCGGTCTTGACGTGCATAGCCAAAATATGGAAGGACAACGTTGATACTGTGGGCACTTGCGCGCACACAAGCGTCGACCATGATAAGCAATTCCATTAGGTGGTTGTTAACAGGGAAACTTGTTGATTGGATGATGTACACATCATAACCACGGACACTTTCTTCGATATTTACTTGGATTTCTCCGTCTGAAAATTGACGTGATGATAGTTTTCCAAGTGGGACACCAACAGCTTGGGCAATTTTCTGTGCAATCTCTTGGTTAGAGTTGAGTGCGAAAAGTTTCATGTTTTTTCTATCTGACATTATAGACCGTCCTCTGTAAACTTTATAAATCCTAGTGATATTTGCCTTACATATATGAACTGGGATTTTTGTATTTTTATCTTTTCTATTTTACCAAAAAATGGAGATTATTTCAGCTATTTTTCATACTTTTGACAAATCGAACCAATTTTGAAGGAGCTTTTTGATAGGAAATCTGATTTTTCTCTAAAAATTGTTGGAAATCCTGTTTGCCTTGCTCGTGATTTTCCACTTCAAGCTCCAATTCGTAATCCGTCATATCAAAGTATTGACTTTCATCCAGAGCCATGAGACCGATAGCTGTTTGCATTTCATAGCGAAGCGTTGTTAGACAACCAAGAACCTGCCATTCACTAGTTTGGATACCATGTTTAGCCAATTCATCAAGAACCAGCCCTTGAGGAAGTTCTTCCTTACTCAGATAGTTCTCAGCATCTTTTAGTTGCAATTTTTGGTTGTATTCCATGTTCCCAACACTTTGTGGGACTTTGAGTGTCAATTCTGCCCAGTCTTCAAAGGTTCGAATGCGCATAGCAACTTTCTTTTCTCGCAGCTCAAAATCAGGTGTGTCGATGTAGTAATTTTTTTGAAGAACAGAAGTGACACCTGTGAACTGGTCTTTTAGACGATCATACTCATCTTTTTTCAAGAGTGTTTTCAATTCAATTTCTAAATGTTTCATTTTTCTTACCTTTTCTTTATCTATGAAAGCGGATTATGGTATAAACTGCTCACAGCTTCCTAGTCCCTTGAAATCAGTGGGTTTCTAGCATGTCAACCAAAAGTGAATACGAGATTGAATACGGCATGACTTTTAGCTGGAGCGGATGAAATCCATGAGTTGATCGACGACTTCAAAACGTTGATTATCATTGATGTGGGTATACATATCAAGGGTGGTTTGAACATTGTTATGACCTAATCTGTCCGAAATGATTTTAGCTGTAACACCTGCTTCAAAGAGGAGAGAAGCGTGTGTGTGCCTGAAACCGTGAGGAGTGATTTTTTTGACATCCTTATGTTCACAAAAGAATCTTCTAAGTCTCTCTTTCACAGCTGAAGGAGAAATCCATCCTCCGAAACTATTCGTAAAGATATAATTCGAATCATGTTTGTAAGGTACGCCAGCCCGAAAATATTCTTTTATCTGCTGACGCTTCCAGATTTTTAATATATTTAGAGTTTCATCATCTAAAGTGATAACCCTCTTACTCATTTTGGTTTTAGGGCCCTGAACAGTTTGTTTTTTATTAACAACGACAGCTGTTCGAGAAATGCTTAATCGTTTATTTTCAAAGTCAACATCTGACCACATGAGCCCAAGAGCCTCACCACATCTCAAACCAGTAAAAGCTAGTAAGTGATAAAAGGTATACTCTACAGGCTTACAATCTACTCTGCAAACTTTAAGAAACTCCGTTAGCTCCTGTTTTGTATAGTGGTTCTCTTTGGCCTTTAAGGGTCTATTTTTAGGCTTGATAATCTTGTCTAAGGGATTTAACTTAATGATGTCAAGAGAAACGGCATACTTGAAAATACGGCTGATTACAGAGTAGTAATTAGCATAGAGGATATAGCGATTACTTAACTGGATAGCAACCTTTTGACAATAAGCTACACTGATCTGCTGGATTTTCATATCTGTAAAATACAAGTCAATCATAACATCAAGTTTTTTCTTAACGTTCTGATAGGTTGTTGGTTTCACAGTGCTCTTATAGCTATCAAGCCATAACTCAGCAACTTCAGCGAAAGTAGGGTTCTGAAAATCTTCATTGTTTGAAAAACCGTTCTCTTCAACATCTAAGAGAAGGTCACGTTCGGCAGCCTTTGCCTCTTTAATGGTTTTAAAACCACGTCTTGTTGTGCGTTTTTCTTTTCCAGTAGCAGGGTCTATGCCCAAATATGTTTGAAAGAGATATCTAGTCTCTCCTTTTTTTGTGATGTATTTTTTTATCATAAAAAAGTCCTTTCTTTTCGATTGCTTGCCCGCATAGTTGAAAAGGTGTAGAACTTATGATAAACTATAGTTGTATTTTTTTATCATCCTTTCCATTGCTTGCTTGATGGAAAGTTGAATCCTCACACTCAAAGTTTGGCGATGGAGAGTGTGGGGATTTTTTGTTGTCTTTTTTACTCTAGACCTGAGCTGATTTTAGAAGTCAACAAGAAAGAACCGTCGTCTTGTTTTGAAAACGAAAGAATAACGCTCTTATATTTGCTACCAGTAGAAGTATATGATACTGTCTTGCTGTCGTGGTCATTTACTGAACTAGTTGTCACATTGTTAGGTTCTCCGTGAACGCTAGCAACGTCATCGTAGTTAGTTCCACCAGCTCCATAGTTGATAATATCACCAACTTGAAGCGTATCAAACTGTTCTTTTGTCCAGTTAAATTTAGCATCTTCCTCTTTTTGAGATGATTCGATAGAAGAACTTACAGAGCTAACAGTCTCTTCAATGTTTTTACCTAGTTCTTTCAATGATTTAGCGTACATTGCTTGAGTTACTAATACAATAGCAATAGACACGACTGCTAGAACCGTCCCAATAATAGCTAGTGTTTTTGGTCTTTTTCGATTTACTGCAAAACCAATTAAACCGAAGATAAGAGCTAAAATAGCTAGAATGAATGAAAAATTATTGATGATAGGCATCCATGAGCCAAGTAGAGCAATTGCTCCAAAAATAATAGCTAAAATACCTAAAACTTTGCGTTCTTGTTTCATAATGAAACCTCTCTATCAGCTTTTAGTGTGGATCAGTTATTGCACATATTTTTATTTCTGTTTTTTACATGCCAACTATTTCCAAAATGGAAACAGTTGGCAGCTCGTCAGATAATAAAATAAGGTGTACCTCTTAGAAGTACACCAGACGATTTTATCCTTGACGAACAAGGCTTTTTTACATTCTTAGTGTATTTCTTTTTTTAATTTCTGTCAAACGTCAACTTATTTTAACGACTTATGTTTACTAGAATATGAAAAGAAAAGTAGCCGTATCAAATACGGCTACCATCACGATATGGATCTAAAATCCAAACCTAAACTTTATGGAGCTAAACTCCTGATAGCTGTATTGTAATATAATTTTCAAAAAATATCAATTTTGCACAATAGACTTCTTGGATATGGGGGACTATTGCCGAGTGCGGGGATTTTTTATATCACATTTGATAATAAAAGAGAATTTTCTAAGATATCTTTATGAGATAACAATATTATTTTATCTTTGCTATTTTCGTTAAATACCGCTAGGGTTTCTGCCACTTTATCAAATCTATGGTGTATATCGTCGACTACAGCAATATATTCAACGTTATCTTTATGGTTCTGTAAAATACGTGTATCCATTGCGAGTAATTTAGCCCTGTTGAGATCATTTCCGTTTGAAATAGTCCTTACAAGTCTTTCTTTTTTGATTGTGGGAATTGCGAAGTCAAATTGCACAGTTATCCCCTCTTTACCTGAATAAGACGGCCTTCTTGTAAAAAGAACCTCTCTCTGTACTAAGGTGTTTTCTATTTCGTCATGGAAAACATTTTTAATTGTTGTATCTCGTAAGACTATCATATCATTCACCTGCATAATAGTTTGGAGCAACCGTTGCTTTGCAAGTGGGAATTTTTCGAGGCTGGTTGTGATAAACAACTCTCCATTTTCAGCTCTCGTACCTAAATTGTTTACGATTGTATTTAGTAAGTTATTTTTGTATGTTGAACGATTTGAGAAACTAACGCCGTGACTTTTTAAATTGTTAATGGTCCATCCGTCATCTGTGAGTGTGACCCTACCATCTGATAAAAACTCAGCATATAGGATGATATGATCAAAATCATTATCTAAAAACGGTGTTCTAATTTCTACTATATTTTTCTCTAGATCATTGAACTTATACTCTTTTAATAACCAATCAAAATATATATTTTTTAGTGTATTTGAGTTATTCATCATCAGCCTCCGTCTTGATATGTGTATATTTGATGAATTCAGAAAATACGTCCACAATGTGAGTTAAATTAGGGAAGTCAGAATCTTCAAGCGGGATAGCAACTCTATCCTTTTTATCGTAGTGATTGGAGTATATATGAATGTGATTCCCCTCTACAATTGAGTCATCAGGATTCACATGTCTATTAGATGGATTAATGTCTACCCTAACTAAATGATTATGGGAATTTTTAAACCTAATATGAATGCTGTAGCGCTCAGGATTCATCCTTCCTCTGTATATGTGAAGTATATATTGAATGTCATCATCATCAATAATAGCTTCGTCTATATCTATTTTACCAAATAAAGACGAGATTGTAGTATGGATTTCATTAAAAGAAAGTTCGTTTTTGGGGTACTTCAGTTTGTTAATTAATTCTTGTACCTGCTGATCATTTAAGTCGTTGTAATTCATTTTTTCCTTACTCCCCTCTATACACCCCGATAACTGCATAGATCTTGATGTGTGTGTCTTCGGCTGGTGGGAAGTCTAGGATGATGTCTTCGTACTTGTCATTGAGTGATACGAGGCGTAAGCGTCCGTTTTCGGTATAGATCTTTTTGAAGTAAGAACGGTCTCCATATGCGATAACTGCCAAATCTCCGTTGTAGGTAGTCAGTCCCTTGTCTACTAAATAGAGGATATCTCCGTCTTGGTAGTCAGGCTGCATGGAGTCTCCGCTGACCTTAGTCGCAATATCGTGGCGTGGTGGTTGCTCGTCAACCTCTATAGTCTCTCTGTCTGTATCATCGTAACCAAATCCATAGTTAAATCCAGAAGCTGCTGCCGTCTCAGATACAACCTCAACTTGGTACAAGCTGATAACTTCCGATACTTCGTTTATCTTCGTTTCTTCTTCGTTTTGCTCTATGTACATCTCGCCGTTTGCTTTTTGTCTCTCCAGAAGCTCCTCAGAAGTCCGTAGGACGATTTTTTTATTATCTGGGGTTAATTGTACCACCTTGTTCGTTATCTGCTGTGTGAGCGAATCTGGGGACGCTGTGGGGGTGGTAACTTTAGAAAGACTAAATAGTTGTTGTGGCTCAACTTCGAGAGCAGCAGCATAAATTCTAATATCTGTTTCGTCTAATTGTCGTTTGCCGTTCTCATGATTGGATATAGTATTTTGTTTAAAACCAGTCAACTGTGACAATTCGTTTTGTGTCATTTTCTTAGATTTTCTGATTTCTTTAATAGAATTACCTAGTATATTCATAAACATTTCCTTTCTCTACCTATAATATATCACAATGAGATAAAAAAATAAATAAAAAAATCTCAAAAAGAGATAAAAAATCATTGGCTTATATCTCAAAATGAGATATAATAGTCTTGTAAGGTTGAGAAAGGCAATCTTAAGACAAGGAAAACAACAGAAAGGATGGACTAAATGAAAAAGCACAAAAAGAAAAGACTTACCAATGAAGTCAAGATCGGTTTGATAATAGCCCTCATCAATCTAATCTCTGCACTGGTAAATCTTATATCAAAACTCTTCTAGGAAGAGAGTGGAAGGGGCGAAAGCCCCAACCACTATTGTGTAATTTCATTATAGCACAAGGTAGAAAAAATGCAAAACAAAACCGCTAAATTTATCACTTGGTCTTTGATTGCCTTAACTATTCTAGTTATCATTATTACTTGGCTTATATAAGAGAGGAGAATTATTGTTGACAAATAAAGAGAAAATACGTTCTCAATTTCTTCTTCCTAAAATTCGATTAAGGGAAGAACGTAGAAAAAGAGAGCTTACTACGTTATACATGGCGGACTTGATTGGGTTAAAAAATCGTCGTCAGTATGAACTTAAAGAAAAAGGTCAGTTTCCTTTTCAGGATTATGAAATGGCAATTATTGCTAATAAATTCGGAATGAGTGAAACTGACTTATTCTTCAGTTAAAAATATCTCAAAAAGAGATAAAACAAACAAAAGTCAAAAAGGTCAAACTTTTTCAAAATCGATAGAATAATTCTATCAAAACTGTTGACAAGTACCAACAGTTTTGAAAAGACCTATTAGTAGAAAGGAAAAAGTCGATGTACGGAGCGAAAATGAGGGAGCTGAGAACGGCTCAAAAGCTGGGCTTGCGTGAGCTTGCCAAGCGAACCTTGATAGACTACACGACCTTGTCACGGATCGAGAACGACCTGAAGGCAGTGACGCTGTCGCAGGCGGTGGTCATCGCCAAGGCGCTAGGGTGTAGGGTGGAAGATATGTTGTAGGAGGAAATACTATGAACAACGCAGCGCAAAAAGTAACACGGATTGACAGAGATGCCTGGGAGATCGCTACGGAGCTGGCGAACGAGTACGGCGTATCTATTTGTCACATCATCAGTGAGAGCGTCCGCTACTGTGCAGAGAATGCCGAGTTTAAGGAGATGGACGTTGTCGTTAAACGGTTGGTAGTCGGCAGTAAGGTGCTGGAGTAGGAGGGGAAGAGATGAATGCAAATGTAAATGTATTTTATGAATTAACTTGTAAAGACTTGAACGAAGCGATTGACGCAAAAAATAAAATCATCGCCAATACACTTGACGATGAAACTGTTGAGATAAAAATTGAATTCTTACGTGATGTTTGAACTGTAAAATCGCTCGGAGATGGTTCTATCGTAGATCGCGTAATAGAGCCATGGTCGATTGTCTGATAGCTGTAGCTGGAGAATCGCTTTTATTGCTCTCGTTTACAGTGTAGAACATTGCAGATGCCAATGTAGCATCAAGTACAAACTTGTCTATATATTTGTGTTTCTTGCTATCGGAGTAAGTAATTGTCAGTGTAATTCGACCTTTATAATCTGGGTCTATTGATGATGTAAATTTTTGTCCTGGGGCAATCATATTTCCGATAAGTGAGTTGAAGCGGTGTACAGAATTCAATGGATCCAATTCGCCATCTATCTGAATATTATCTATATATGCTGGAGTTTGGCCAAAGTTTTTAAAAACAAAGGTACGTTGTTGATTTTTAACTGCATAGACATCTACATAAACATTAATATAAGGCTTTGCCATATCCTCTGTAGCTTTCTTTGTTTGCCAGAGTGAAATGGTATTAAAAACAAAACCGATAACTGCAATTATTACTGTGATATAGAGTGTCCAAATCTGGACATTATCATTGGTGATTTGTGGCATTAGATCACTTCCTTTCTGCTTTTATTATAGCAAAAAGGAGAGAAAAATAGAAAGGAGAGGAAGAGATGGCAAATAAGGAATTTAAAAATAGTTACTCAGTGAATCTACAACGTACAGAGAAGCTAAAATAGCGTGTGAGAAGCTATTTAGACAAGTCAGCCATGAGATAGAACTCAGAGCGCTGGAAAGTAATACAGTTTGACAAGAACGCAAAAAAGCACCTGACGAAGTCAGGCGCATACTAAAACAATTTAAACCATTATATCACAAAAATGCTTGCCCGCATAGTTGAGAGGATGTAGAAAATGGAAGGTATAACGTTACAATTACGATTAGACGGCGAAAGTGCTGAATTGTTCACAAATCAATTATTGGCTTTTGCTGAAAAGCAGGTCAAGGAGCAGTTAGAGAATGATCGTATGCCAATCAATCAACAGGCTTTGATGAAGAAGTTTGGCTTTACTCATGCCTATATTAAGAAATTAGAACGTAAAGGGTTAAGATTTCGTAAGCAAGGGAAAGATATTATGTACGATGTCAATGATGTTTATGAAATTTTGGAATTAGAGAAAGAAGTACGAAAATTAAGAGCGTAAGGAGATAGAAAAATGTTTGAACCACCGATTTTAGACCAGTTGATGGGTGTTGGAGCCTTGCTGCTTGGATTTGCAGGGGCTTATCGTCATATCAAACTGCAAGAAAAACGAGAGGAAGAAGAGAGACGAGAAGAGCAAGAATTTGCGTCTATGATTATCCAAGTGCGTAATCATGCATACGAACGTGGTAGAGAGGACAAATGGCAAGAAATTCGCAAGAATATTCGTCGTCCGTTCAAGGGCTTCACCTACGACAATGAACCGCCTGTAGGCTTGCGTCCAGAGCCGTTAGGCTTACCAGAACCTAAACAGTCTGCAATCAGACTTTTGTCATGAGGAGGGCAGGAAATGGAAGAATTGATTGAATGGCTATTCTGGCATGAGAGAGTGAATAAAGAAATGATGTCGTCTGATGAAGAAAAATCTGATTTCGAAATATATTTAGAGGACGAGAACAGGAAAATTTCACTTATCAAAGAATACCTAACCGACTATGGAAAACTAGCAAAGGACTATCGTGATGTGGTCTCTGAGAATAAACTGCTAAAGGTTGAGAAGATGGCGCTAGAAGGCAGGTACATCTATGAGGATATGCGGATGAAGTACCGCGCTAACCGTAGGAAATGGGGTGTGAAATTATGGCGTTAAAAAACAAGCGGTATTTCTGGATCCAGCTTGCTCAGGACTTCTTTAAGTCAAAGGAGATGAAACTACTTCGCAAGATTGCTGGCGGAGATACACATACCATCATTTATCTCAAAATGATGTTAATTAGCTTGGAAGACGGAGGGCATATTTACTACGATGGATTGGCTGACAATCTAGCTGAAGAAATCGCTCTTGTCATTGACGAAAATGTCGAAGATATTAAAATTACATTGATTTTTTTAGAAAGCAAAGGATTGTTGACTAGAAAAAATGACAGGGACTATTTCTTAGAGCAAGTTCCTGAGATGGTTGGGAGTGAAACAGCAACTGCCAGAAGGGTTCGCAAGTTTCGAGAGAACAAACAGGTGTTACATTGTAACACCGATGAAACAAAGTGTAACGGAGATATAGATATAGATAAAGAGATAGATATAGAGATAGAGAAAGATATAGATAAAAATAAAAATAAAAATAAAAATAAAAATCCAGTCGAGCTCATCGTGGAAGAATATCAATCTCGTATTGCTCCGTTAGATGGAACTCAATTTGAAATCTTGAAAGAGTTCATCACTTTGGATGGAATGGAAGCGAAAGTTGTTCTGAAAGCAATTGGTTTTGCTGCTGACAATGGTAAACGGAATTTTAGTTATATTAAAGCAATTTTGACGAATTGGAAAAAAGACGGAGTCTTGACGATTGCAGCAGTCGATGAACGTGAGCGAGCCTACAAAGAAAGTAAAATCAAGGGTCAGTCAGGGAATCAAAAATCAAATGTTCCCGAATGGTCTCAACCTAACTATGTGAATACCACGAGCGAGGAGGACAAGGAAGAGCTTGAAAAACGGAAACGTGAATTACTTGAAAGGCTTGAAAATAGAGGTGGCTGATGTTTATTTTAAGACATGGGACAAGAGAGGATAAGCCCTTTCTGATGTCCGCAGTTATCGGAGTGACTGGTTTGGACATTTCATATTCTGAGGAGAAGAAAGCCATGCGGTTTGTTTCTCGTGGGGCAGCCGTACAGGTTGGTAAGGCATTGAGGGGTTGCTTTGGGAACTTTTACCCTGTTGAGGTGGAGTGATGAAAGATATCAGAATACTAGATGCGTGTTGTGGCTCTCGAATGTTTTGGTTTAATAAAAAGGAACCACACACAACATACATGGATAGACGTGAAGAGGAATTTGAGATTCACAAAAAGAAAATCAACGTTAAGCCAGACATTGTTGCAGATTTTCGAGATATGCCATTTGATGATGAAACATTTAACCTTGTTGTATTTGATCCGCCACACCTTTTATGGGCTGGCCAGAAATCATTCATGCGTGCGCAATATGGACAACTAGACTTGTTGACTTGGAGATTAGATTTACAACAAGGTTTTGAAGAATGTTTTAGGGTTTTGAAAACAGGAGGAACACTTATTTTCAAGTGGTCTGATGCTCAAGTAAATGTTAAGGAAATTTTGGAATTAGTCCCACAACAACCACTTTTTGGGCAACAGCGTGGGACAACTCACTGGATGGCTTTTATGAAATTTTAGGAGGTATTGATGTTAAATCTTTACTTCGTCTATAACGGGCACTGCAAGTTTTTCCTTGGGAGGTTTGACAATGTCGATGATCTCATTGAGCAAATGGAAGATCATCAGTGGGCTTTCTCGGCTATCACTCATCCAAGGTTTCAGAAGCACATTGGTCAGCGGACGACACGGTTTGACTATGGTGCGAAGGATTGTTACTATTTAGCGACTTTTTCAGGAGGAGAAGAAAATGATTGAACTTATTAAAGAATTTGGAATGGCGATTCTGTGGTTATTTCTCGGCTACTTAATAGGGGAACGTGCAGCAAGAAAGGAAAAGAAAGATGATCAATAACGTTACATTGGTAGGGCGCTTAACGAAAGACCCTGAATTAAAATATACGCCGTCGAATGTGGCGGTTGCTACCTTTACTCTGGCGGTCAATCGGAACTTCAAGGGAGCAAACGGCGAGCGAGAGGCGGACTTCATCAACTGTATGATGTGGCGCAAGCAGGCGGAACTGTTCGCAGAATGGTGCAAGAAAGGCAATCTGGTCGGTGTGACAGGGCGCATCCAGACAAGGAATTATGAGAATCAGGAGGGGCGCAGGGTCTATCTGACTGAGGTGGTCGCAGATGGTTTTGAGCGACTTGAAAAGCGTGATGATACTGCTAACCGTTCGAACATTGAGGAACAAATGCCAGGATACGCCCTTGAAGAAGATGATTTTCCGTTTTAGTGGGAGGTGTTTGGTTGAAGTATGACAAACAGGCTGAGATTGAAGGACTGAAACGCACAATCGAGCAAAACGAAGAGAAGATAATCGAGTATTCGAAACCGTGCGATGCACGCAAGAGACGGATTAGAGCGCTGGAGCGCGATTTGTTGAAGAAAAAGAATAAAGAATTAAGACAGAAAGTAGAGGAGTTGGAAGATGATGGAAGAGTTAAAGCAAAAAGTTAATGAAGTATACAACTGGACGGTAGAAGACGGGAAACCCAAACCTCCCAAGCAAGATTTACCACAAGCGGTAAAAGACCGGGCGGATTATTTCTGGGAAATGACAGAAGATGGCATGACGTTTATGGGAGTGATGGAATGTATCTTCGCTGATGAAAGACCTAAAGAATACGATTTGGGAGCTACCAAGGATTGGTTGCCAAAATCTAAGGAGTTTGATGATTGGATTAGCTATTCGCCAAGCATGGCTCAGGTAGTTATTGCAGTTTATTTGATTTATGGAGGAAGCTAAGATGAAACTTAAGGAATTGATTGATTATTGTAACGTCTTAAAAGAAAGTAAAAGTAGGTTTATCAATTGTATTGATGTAGACAGAATCATCGATACAATCAAACAACTAGACGAACCAGAAAAAGTCAAAGTTCCGCAGTGTGTTCATAAATATATTCAAGAAGCAAAAGAATATAATTGGGACTTACAAGATTTAATGAAGTCTATAGATGATGAAGATAGTGAGGACCTTCAAAGATGGTTTTATCACGAATGCAATCAAGAAACACTTGCTCGTGCATGGCTTGACGGCTACGATGTCGAGGAAGAGAAGCGGTATCGGGTAAAGATGAAAGGTATCGTAAACGCACTGAGCTTTTTGAGCTATCACAAAAATGCTGATATATGGACGGTCACAGATAAAAATAATTCAGACGGACACAGAGCACATCACACCTGTAAAGAACTAGAAGAAGCTGGATTCGGATGGGTTTTCAATTGTGAAGGTGTTGAGATTGAGGAGGTTGAGTGATGGAAGAAATGAAAAGAGAGTTTGCAGGTAAATTGTACAGAAAAGCTTGTGAAATTGCAGAGTTTTATGAAGAGCAAATGGATAGTGAAGACGATGACGAAGTATTTGATATTGAAGAGTGTTTGGTAGAGTTATGTCAGCTAGTTTTTGACGAAATGATTTTTTGTCAAGCGGCAGTATCGAGAACATACTTCGCAACATTGCCAACAGACAATCTTTATATTATGAGTGAAGCAAGAAAAGAATTGCCTTTTAAACCACAGCAGGAGGTCACAGATTGAAAAGATTTATCGCAATATGGATATTATTATCTGCTGGACTAAACATCTGGCAGATGGACAGGATTCGAGATTTAGAAGAAAAGAAGCCGATGGTTATCTATAAGGCTGATAACGCAGGCGCTGAGATATTTGGCAAGGTCCTTGAGAAAGGACGGCACGGGAAGCTATACACGCTTACTATACGTGACTACGGGGTGTTCGTGGTTACGAAGGACGTGTATGAGAAAGTGAAAGTTGGGGATGAGGTGATGTTATGATACCAAAATTTAGAGCGTGGGATAGACTGCGAAAAGAAATGAATTACAAAGTCATGGTAGGCAATTGTGACACAGATGATGAAAACTGGACTTGTCCTGTCATTTGGATTGAAGATAGAAAAAAGTGGTTACATTTTGATGATTATGACTCTATCATGCAATCAACAGGACTCAAGGATAAGAACGGCAAAGAGGTCTTTGTCGGAGATATTATCAAATGCACAAGAGGATGTCCACATGAAGTGTATTTAGAAAAAGAATATGGTGGTACATTCATAGGTGGAATGCCAGCTGTATACCTAAAAGACTTGGGAGAAGGATATGCGTGGACTGAGCATGAAGAAGTCATCGGCAACATCTACGAAAACCCTGAATTTTTGGAGGAATAAAAAAGCCCAATCCATAAGGACTAGGCTTCGAAGATGAAATTGTAGAGTTGGACAACCTTCTGAAAACTGGTTGTATCCATGGTTGTGATTTTTTGAGCCCTGCGCTCTCTAAAGTCAAAAGTATAGAGTTGGAGTGGATTGACAGAGCCATCTACCTTATTGGAACGCACAGGAACGAGCAGACCTTGTTCTTCTAGTCTGTTTTGACCGTGTGTAATAGGGCATACAGCCACAAATCCAGTCCGCTCCGAATATTCTCTACGAGAGACGACAATAGCAGGACGGCGTTTCTGAATCTCACGCCCAACAGACGGGTCAAAGTCAATCCAGATGATGTCCTGTTTTTCTGGAATGTAATCATATTTCGCTGTCAAGGAATTTTACCCCCTCGAAGTCATCTTCCATGCGTAGGTCTGCATCGCCGCTAAATGGGTCTGGAATTTTTGGAGCTAGGACAATGACATTATCTACACCCTTGTAGACAAACATTTCCTGACCTTCTGGAACGTTGAGTGTTTTGGGAATGGTCACAGTGACAGAGTTCCCAACCTTACGAGTTTTAACAGTATTCATTTGTTTCTCCTTTATTTAGTATACATACAGTATACACCTAAAAAGGGAGCAAGGCAAGAAAAAAGCCAGCACAGCTGACTTCTCGTGTTATAGTTTCGCATAACTATTATATCATGAGGAGGAGTTCGTGTGCAAATAGAGTTATTGGATATCATCGATGAAAAGAAGACAAGAAAGGAAGCTATCAAAGTCCTTAAAAAATACAGTCGTCTGAGACGGATAGCTGGAGAAGAATACGCTCCAAAAATAACAATATCCTACTCGCTTGAACCAAAATCATCAAGTGGTCAGACAAGTAAGCAGGTAGAAAGCATGGTCTTGCGTAGAGTATCAGCTCAGCAGGACCTAGAACTAATCGCTAAAGCAATCAACAATCTTTCTGATATGGAATACACACGTATCCTAATCGAACGATATTGCAGGAAGAAAAGGAGGGAAGACTACAGTATTTATTCAGAACTAGGCTACTCATCCAGTGAGTATTATCGGATATTAAACAAAGCTCTTTTAGAGTTCGCGGAGTCCTATCAAGCAAGCAACCTTCTGGTTTACAAGTGATTTCTGGGAAAATCTTGGGAAAAATCTGGGAAAATCTTGGGAGAATTGGAACGGAAAAAGGTGCTAAAATAGTATTATCCAATGATTGGCAACGAACAGTCATGAGGACTCCTAAAAATATAGAGGTTTCGACCTCTTAGACAGTAAGGACAGGTTAGCAGGTTGTTTGGGTCTCCTTGAAACTTTTACCAAGCGTGCGTTTTACTGCTAGACCAGCTGGTTCAATTCCAGCTACTGTCATATTCAATGCCACGACTAGTGGCTTTTTATGTAGAAAGGAGAGGTACATGAAGAAAGTAGAACCAATTCGTGATTTAGACGATATCGAACGAATGAAAAATTATTTAAAATCAAAAAGTGAACGAAACTATATTCTCTTTTTATTTGGGATATACTCAGGTTTACGAGTAAGCGATATTGTTCCTCTCCAAGTAAAACATGTTACCCAAGACAGAATAGAAATAAAAGAGAAAAAGACAGGGAAAGTAAGAAGGTTCGCAGTTAACCCAGAGTTAAGAAAAGCCTTGAATCGCTACATAAAAGAAAATAATCTTGAAAGTTACGACTACCTCTTTCCGAGCCGGAAGAAAGTTAGGGGCGATGGACTTAGAATCAAGCATATAGGAAGAGTAGCTGTGTATCAATTTCTAAATGATGCAGCAAATCATTCTGGACTTGAACATATTGGTACTCACTCAATGAGAAAAACATTTGGGTACCATCACTACAAACAGAATGGTAATATAGCTATCTTAATGCAGATACTTAATCACTCTGCACCAGATATAACATTGGACTATATAGGCTATAATCAAGATGAAATAGATGAAAGTATGCTTACTTTTACGTATTAAAAGCATGTCTATTTATCATATTGAGAAACGGTAAATTCAATAAATCAGAAATGTAGTTGAAGCATTGCCTAGACTGAGTTAAAGCAGGTTCTCTCGAAAGTCACAAAATATAAGATATGTTAAATACAAGAGGGGGTGGGTGCACTAAAAACACCCCTGTTTTGAAAGATACCGAGGGGGTATATTTGAGAACACCAACCCCCCTACCCTAAAAGAAAGGACCCCCTCCTTAGATGAATACCAACCCCCTCCGTGCAGACCGTAGCGGACCACATAGAGTAGCCTTTGAGAAGAACAAGAAGATTATCTTAAAGACAAGAAACACTTGTGGGATATGTGGCCAGCCTGTAGACAAAGACCTGAGATATCCTCATCCATTAAGTCCAGTCATTGACCACATCGTTCCAGTAAATAAGAATGGACATCCATCTGATATTGCTAACTTGCAGTTAGCACATTGGCAATGCAATAGACAGAAGTCTGACAAGCTATATGCTGATGAGAAGACAAATGGAACAAAGGTTATCGGTAATAGGAACTTGCCACAAAGTACAGATTGGTTTAAATATAAGAGTTAATATTAAAACCATCAGTAATCATTTAAAAAATAAATAGACCGTGTTTTAAAAAAATAATTAGACAGAGATTAAAAAAGAGGACGAGTGTTCCTGCCAAGGTGGGGGGGATGACCCCCTCCCCCTCGGTGCTTCAGGGCTTCACACCGTCACTGTACATTTTTTCTCGCGGGAAATGAAAGGTAGTTGTATAAAATGACATTGAAAGGTATGGGCTATCTCAGGAAGAAGTTAGCCAATTACAAAATGGGTGTAGATACTAGATATAATCAGTATGCTATGCAACACAATGACATAGATGTTGGTATTACGATACCACCTCAAATCAGGCAACAATATCGGGCGGTCTTAGGTTGGGCTGCTAAAGGTGTTGATAGTCTAGCAGACCGTTTGGTCTTTCGTGAGTTTGCTAATGATGAGTTTGGGGCAAACGAAATCTTTGCTCAGAACAATCCAGATGTATTCTTTGATAGCGCGATCCTTTCAGCATTGATTGGGTCGTGTTGTTTTGTCTACATCTCGCAAGGAGACGATGATGATGCTCCTCGGTTGCAGGTTATTGAGGCAAGCAACGCGACTGGTGTTCTGGATCCTATCACTGGCTTGCTGACAGAGGGCTATGCCGTTTTGAAAAGGGATGACAATGGTTATGCCGTGCTTGAGGCTTACTTCACTAGTGATGTGACTTGGTTCTATCCGAAAGATGGTCAGCCGTTTGCAATCGGAAATCCAACGGGTGTTCCTTTGCTGGTGCCAGTCATTCATAGACCTGATGCGGTTCGTCCGTTTGGTCGGTCACGAATTACTCGGGCAGGGATGTACTATCAGAGATACGCTAAACGAACGCTTGAACGGTCAGATGTGACTGCTGAGTTCTATTCATTCCCTCAGAAGTATGTGTTGGGATTGAGTCAAGATGCTGAGGCGATTGATACTTGGAAAGCAACTGTGTCTAGCTTGCTGACCTTTACCAAAGATGATGAAGGAGATAAGCCGAATGTAGGACAATTCACCACATCCAGCATGTCTCCTTTTACTGAGCAGTTACGGACTGCAGCTGCTGGCTTTGCTGGGGAGATGGGCTTGACCTTAGATGATCTTGGCTTTGTATCTGACAATCCGTCATCTGTTGAAGCTATTAAGGCTAGTCATGAGAACTTGCGGTTAGCTGGTCGGAAGGCTCAGCGCTCTCTGGGCTCTGGTTTGCTGAATGTGGCTTATGTGGCTACTTGTTTACGTGATGAGTTTCCGTATTTGAGGAAACAGTTCAATAAAACGGTCGTGAAGTGGGAGCCTTTGTTTGAGGCGGATGCTAACATGCTGACCTTAATTGGTGATGGTGTTATCAAACTGAACCAAGCGGTGCCTGGCTATATGGATGCTGAAACCATCCGTGACTTGACTGGAATTAAAGGGTCAGACAAGCCTGCTCCAGTAGTGAAGGAGGTTGCAGATGGTGGAGGATATCGTTCCGAGCCTGCTCAAGAAAATCAAGTCTGAATTTGAAGGTGCTAGGCTAGATAGTGAGGTCTTGAAAGACTTGCTGTCTAAATTGCAGCATAGCAAGGCAAGTTATTTGGATGCCAATCAATATGCAATTGAAATTGGAGAGATACTTTCTAAGGCTCTGGGAGCCTCTCTGACGAACGAAACGCTACCAGACGGTAAAATGTATTACAATATCGCTCAACGTGTGCTGACGGACGTTCTGGGGCGGAATTACGAGCTTGTGAGTGATTATACTGAACAAGTTCAGAAGAATTTGAACTCTGAGGCTAAAATTGGGTTAGCTGCTCAGGTTCCTGAACTGAATCAAGACAGAATTGATGGTCTGGTCAATCGTTTAGCAAGTGAGGAAAATTTCGATGATGTAAAATGGTTGCTTGATGATCCGATTGTAAATTTTAGTCAGAGCATTGTGGATGATAGCATTCGAAAAAATGCGGAGTTCCATCACAAAGTGGGGTTGAGTCCGAAAATCGTTCGAAGAGTTGTCGGTCATCCGTGCAAATGGTGCAAGAGTTTAGAGGGTTCATACAATTATCCAGAAGTTCCCAAGGATATATATAGACGGCATGGCAATTGTCGGTGTACTGTTGACTATCATCCTGGTAATGGGAAGAAACAGAATGTTTATACTAAACGTTGGGCAGAATCTCAAAAAAGTGCTAAAATAGAAGTATTAAAAGGTGTAGGCTTACCTGTTCAATCTGGTGCAAGAAATTATTTTCGTGATGAATCGAATGATGATATTTTGCCAAAAGATTTTATTAAAGCAGAAAAGCACGCTTATCTTACGTATGACAAAATAAAAAATAGTAATCAAGAATTAGAGAAGCGAAAAATTTACTCGAACATTGGAAAGTTTAAGGAAATGAAAGACTTTACCAAGGAAGATGTTGATATTGCTTTTAATCATGTTTTTAATGATATCCATCTTTTAAAAGACGGGGAAAGCTTATTTCATCCAGAAGTCAATATGGCAGAGTCGTGGGAGCGTCTGATTACTGGTAAGGATATCCAATCACATGATTTGATATTATTGAAACACGAGCGATTGGAGCATGATTATATGTATGTCAGAGGGAATATGGATTATGATACTGCTCATGCTAAAACAGATGAAACATATAATTATGGTAATGCTTTGACTCGATATTTGGAAAGGAAGAATAATGTTAAAATTTAATTTGATTGAAATTGTGAACGGTTTTTACCATTACGAGGTCTTTCCTGAGGGTGATGTGAGTAGAAGGGAGATTTTTGAATTTAACCCTTCTACCCGTGAGATAAAGCGAAATGATCCCCCGAAATATGGTTTTGATTATGTGTCAAAATGCATCATAAATCTAAAAAATGAAGACGGCAGTTTGAAAGAATCAGGGCAAGTTGCTTGGTATTAAGCACCTAGAGAAATCTAAGTGCTTTTCTTATGCTTAGAAAGGAGTAACAATGGGAAACACGATTGATTTTTCAGAGAAAAAGTCTAGTCTGGAGCGCGGTGCTTCCGTGAAAGAAATTTTGGAGGAAAATCTTGAGGCTAGTCATGACTACACTTCGGTGTTGGTAGTTTCTTTGGATAAAGATGGTGAGATAAATCTTGGCTATAGCTGGGATAGTAGTTTGCAGGCATTGGGAATGCTAGATGTTGCTAAAAACTATATTTTAAACGTAATCAATTAAATCATCCCAGCGATAGGGTTATCATGCGGTACGATTGAAAGGAGCAGTGGATGGCTAGAAAGAAACTTGGCAATCAGAATCCTACTCAATCGGTAATTTTAAAGTACGTCAAGAAAAATTCTAAGGCGAAAGAAGCGGTAGAAATCTACGAGCGGACAGGTCTTTCTTGCTACGCTTGGCAAGTCAATTTGTTGACCTCTATCATGGCGGTTGACAAGAATGGTTTGTGGGTGCATCAAAAATTTGGCTACTCTATTCCTCGTCGTAATGGGAAGTCTGAACTCTTGTACCTTTTTGAACTTTGGGGCCTGCATAATGGACTAAACATCCTACACACGGCTCATAGAATATCCACCTCTCATTCCTCTTTTGAAAAGGTTAAACGTTACCTTGAAAAAATGGGATATGTGGACGGTGAGCACTTTAGCTCTATACGAGCCAAAGGACAAGAGCGGATTGAACTGTTTGACGGCGGTGGGATTGTACAATTTCGTACCAGAACATCCAATGGTGGTTTGGGGGAAGGTTTTGACCTTCTTGTAATCGATGAGGCTCAGGAATATACGACTGAGCAGGAATCGGCCTTGAAATATACGGTAACGGATAGTAGCAATCCAATCACAATCATGTGTGGGACACCACCTACACCTGTTTCAAATGGGACGGTATTTACAAATTACCGTAAGACTTGCCTGTTTGGGAAAGGAAAATACTCAGGTTGGGCAGAATGGTCGGTTTCTGAGGAAAAAGAAATCGATGATGTCGATGCCTGGTATAACTCCAATCCCTCAATGGGCTACCATTTGAATGAGCGGAAGATAGAAGCCGAGCTTGGTGATGATAAGCTAGACCATAATGTTCAGCGTTTGGGTTATTGGCCTGAATACAACCAGAAATCTGCTATTTCGGAAACGGAATGGAATGAGTTGTGTGTTGACTCTATGCCTGATTTATCAGGTAAGTTGTTTGTCGGAGTCAAATATGGTCAAGATGGCGCAAACGTGGCATTAAGTATTGCTGTTCGTACGGTAGATGAGCGGATTTTTGTTGAGACGATTGACTGTCAGTCAGTCCGTAATGGGAATGACTGGATTTTGGATTTTGTGAAGCGTGCCGATGTGGCTACTATCGTAGTCGATGGGGCAAGCGGTCAGAAAATCCTTGATGAAGAGTTGAAAAAGGAACGCATGAAGAGCGTGATATTGCCTACGGTCAAGGAAATCATCGTGGCTA
Source organism: Streptococcus sp. 2579 (assembly GCF_013277195.1). Classification (NCBI taxonomy): domain Bacteria; kingdom Bacillati; phylum Bacillota; class Bacilli; order Lactobacillales; family Streptococcaceae; genus Streptococcus; species Streptococcus sp. 2579. The sequence continues at coordinate 180,293 of NZ_VMMM01000003.1, read as the reverse complement.
ACTCTATGTGGGAACAAGGGATTTATCAAAAGACCTTGTGCCATGCTGGTCAACCGTCTTTGAAGAAAATCACAACCAATTGTGAGAAGCGGAACATCGGTTCAAACGGTGGGTTTGGCTATCGCTCGCATTTTGCGGATATGGATATTTCTTTGATGGATAGCGCCTTGCTTGCGCATTGGGCTTGTGTGACAACTAAGCCTAAGAAAAAGCAAAAAATCAGTTATTAAGAGGAGCGGTTGAAAGACTGCTTTTTTTGATGCCTAAAAAATTACCGAACTGCCGGGAAAGCAGGAGAAAGGAGACATGAAGATGTCTGAATTTAAAACGATTGAAACACAGGAAGAGCTAGATAACATCGTGAAGGAACGTATCAGACGTGAGCGTGAAAAATTCGCTGATTATGATGATCTCAAGAAACGTGTTTCAGAACTAGAGTCTGAAAATGGCGCTTTGAAAGCTACTGTTGAGGAAACAAAACAGACAATCGCCGAATCAGACGCTCAAATCACTGAATTGCAGGGGCAAGTAAGCAATTATGAAACTGCTAGCTTGCGAACTCGTATCGCTTTACAAAATGGCTTGCCTTATGACTTGGCTGACCGTATTCAAGGCGCTGACGAAGAGGCATTGAGGGCTGACGCTGAGCGTCTAGCTGGCTTTATGCGTCCAGCAATACCTCAAGCACCGCTAAGAGATACGGAGCCCCCTATCGGTGATGACAAAACTATGCAAATGAAGCAAATGCTTCGTGAATTACAACCAAAAGGAGAATAGAAATTATGGCAGATAATGCAATGAAAGCTGGAACACTTTTTAAACCAGAACTAGTTAAAGAAGTTATTAGTAAAGTACAGGGACATTCTGTCCTTGCTAAGCTAGCATCTCAAACACCAATCCCATTTAACGGTGTGGAACAATTCATCTTTAACCTTGAAGGGAATGCGCAAATTGTCGGTGAGGGTGAACAAAAACAAGCTGGGAAAGCTAAAATTACTTCAAAAATTATTAAACCCATTAAATTCGTTTATCAAGCTCGTATGACAGATGAATTTAAATATGCATCAGAAGAAAAACAAATGAATTTCTTGTTAGAATACATTGATGGATTCGCCAAAAAAATTGCTGAAGGATTTGATCTTGCTGCTATTCACGGTCTTGAACCAAAATCCATGACAGATGCAACTTTCCGTGCAACAAACTCATTTGACGGTGTGATTACTGGTAATATTGTTACATATGATGAAGCGCATATCGATGATAATATTGATGCTGCAGTTCAAACGATTGTAGCGAAAGGTGGGGAAGTGACAGGCCTCGCCTTGTCTCCAACTGCAGGCCAAAACTTGGCTAAAATTAAGGTTAACGGAGTTGTTCAATATCCTGAGTTTCGCTTTGGTCAAAATCCTGATTCATTCTACGGCATGAAGTCAGATATTAGTAAAAACCTCACTGTAACTGGTGGTACCGCTGAAACAGACCACGTTATTGTAGGGGATTTCCAAAACCGCTTCAAATGGGGTTATGCTGAAAATATTCCAATGGAAATCATTGAATACGGTGATCCAGATGGTGCAGGTCGTGACCTTAAAGCCTACAACGAAATCTGTTTGCGTGCGGAAGCCTTTATCGGCTGGGGTATTCTTGATGAAGATGCCTTTGCTCGTGTGAAAGCGTAAGTTTTATGGCTTTATACCGTGATACGAAAACGGGCGTGATTATCTCCGCTGAGAGTGTTCTTGGCGGAGATTGGGTGCCTGTGGAAGATACGGCACCAAGCGGAGCGGATTTGACCGTAGCGGAATTGAAGTCTAGTTTGGATGAATTGGGCATTGATTACGATAAGGGTCTAAAAAAATCCGATTTGGTAGCTTTATACGAGGAAAACAAGGGTTAAGCTATGGGAAATTTTGCAAAGATTGAAGACTTGGAATTGTTGTGGCGCTCGTTGAAATTTGATGAGCGTGCAAGGGCTGAGGCTTTGTTGGAAGTTGTATCTAATTCTTTGCGAGTGGAAGCTGAAAAAGTCGGTAGAGACCTTGACGATATGGTGGCAGAAAGCGTGTCATTTGCTAGTGTTGCCAAGTCTGTCACGGTCGATATCGTGGCACGAACCCTCATGACCTCAACAGACCATGAACCAATGACTCAGGTTGCTGAAAGTGCCTTGGGTTATTCGTTTAGTGGCTCTTACCTTGTGCCTGGGGGAGGTCTCTTTATCAAGGACACCGAATTGAAAAGGCTTGGTTTGAAGAAAAAACAACGATATGGAGCGATTGAAATTTATGACCTACCTAAAAGGAATCCCTGTCATTTTAGTGGACAAGGTAGAAATTGGTAATGACGATTTCGGCCATCCAATCCATCGTGATGTTGAGATTGAGGTTCAAAATGTATTGGTTGCCCCAACTTCATCAGAGGACGTCATCAATCAAATGAACTTGACTGGGAAGAAGGCGGAATATACACTCGGTATTCCTAAAGGGGATACTAACAAGTGGGAAAACCGTGAGGTCAAGTTTTTTGGTCGTAAATGGCGGACGATTGGCATCCCTCAAGAGGGGATTGAGTCAATGATTCCATTGTCTTGGAATAGAAAGGTTATGGTTGAAGTTTATGAGTAATATGAAATTTCAATTGAACTCGGCTGGGGTGTCTGCCTTGCTACGTTCTTCCGAAATGCAGGGCATTTTGAGGGAGAAAGGGCAAGGGATTGCTGAAAGAGCTGGCGAGGGGTTTGAATTGACCGTATCGCCAGGGCAGAAGCGTGCCAATGCGAAGATTAGTACAACTGACATCAAGAGCATAGCCAGAAATAAAAAACATAATATTTTACTGAAGGCTATGAGATGATCGAATTAGTTATAAAGAAATTTTTGGACGGACAGTTAGATGTTCCGTCTTTTTTTGAACATAAACCGAATATGCCTGAGAGTTATGTCATCCTTGAGAAGACGGGGAGTAGTGGAAGTGACTACGTTCATTCCGCTACATTCGCTTTTCAAAGTTATGCACCATCACTTCAAAAGGCAGCTGAGTTGAATGAGAAAGTCAAGAGAGTAGTTGAGAATCTCATCACAGTCAACGAAGTTAGCGGTGTACATCACAATAGTGACTACAACTTTACAGACACGGAAACGAAGCAATATCGCTATCAAGCGGTATATGACATCAATTATTTTTAAAAAGGAGGTGTAGTTTTGGCGCCAGAATTAGAAGCGACAGAAGTAAGAACACAAAATGCAGAATCAATAGGAGGAAAGAATATGACGACTGCATCAGCATCAAATGTAACGGCTGCTAAGCCCAAAATCGGAGGGGCGGTTTCTACTGCTCCAGCTGGAACAGATCTTCCAACGAATGCAAAAACAGCCTTGAACCCAGCATTTAAAACGCTTGGGTATATTTCAGAAGATGGATTGACCAATGAGAACTCACCAGAGTCAGAAGAAGTCAAGGCTTGGGGAGGACAAACAGTCTTGTCTTCTCAAACTGAAAAGAAAGATACCTTTAAATACAAATTGATTGAGGGTCTTAACATTGAAGTTTTGAAAGAAGTGTATGGCCCAGATAACGTTTCAGGAACCCTTGAAACAGGTATCACTGTAAAAGCTAATGGTAAAGAATTGCCTGAACATTGCTTGGTTATCGATACATTGTTAAAAAACAGCTATGTGAAACGTGTTGTCATTCCTCGTGGTAAGGTTAGCGAAATTGGCGAAATCAGCTATAAAGACGGCGAACCTATCGGCTATGAATTGACGATCACTGCACTACCAGACAACAGTGAGAACACTCACTACGAATACATTCAAGGAGCGTAAAATAAATGAGTAAAACATTCAAAGGGGAAACGAAGTTAGGCTTTAAATTCGAAATTTCTGAGCGTCGTTTAAACAACTATGAATTGTTGGAATTGATTGGTGAAGTTGACGAAGGACAAGGTCAAGTCTTTCCTAAAGTTGTAAAACTTTTATTCGGAGATGAGCAAGCCAAGGCTTTTAAAGACCACCTAAGAGAAGAAGATGGCATTGTGCCAAATGATAAAATGGCAGATGAAATCAAGAGTGTTTTTGAATCAGTTAACGGCTTAAAAAAATCCTAGTCCTTGCTCAGATGATGAATTTGGACGAAGATGCCCTTATCTGTGATTTAGCAGAAACCTATCAAATATACGACTATAAACAGCTACCTTTAAATCAGGTGGCTGTTTTTGCGTATGGGTTGCGTGATGATTCGCGGATAAAGCAGTTTATGTCTGACCAAATCGTCCCTCTGGAAACGACGTTACTTGCTAGTATCGTAGACAGATTGTCTCTTTCTTTGTGGTTGCAAACTAAGGATGGGCAAAAGGGTGTTAATCGCCCTGCATCAATTGCTGAAATGCTAACAAAGAATCACAAAGAAGAGAGTGACGAAAGGGATTATCTCGTCTTTGAATCTGGTGAGGACTTTGAAAACTATCGCAAGGCTTTACTTGCGAAAACAGGAGGTGATGAATAGTGGCGACCGAATTAGGAAAAGCCTATGTACAAATCATTCCGTCTGCTAAAGGTATTAGTGGCATGATTCAAAAGGAAATGGGTGGTGAAGTCGCCTCAGCTGGCGTTAGCGCAGGCGAATCCCTCGGATCCAAAATGATGGGGGCTGTTTCAGGAGTTATTGCTGCTGCTGGAATTGGTAAGGCCATTGGAGCATCGATAAACGAAGGGGCAGCACTTCAACAATCGCTTGGTGGTGTCGAAACCTTATTTAAAGACTCAGCTGATAAGGTCAAAGGATTTGCAAACGAGGCCTACAAAACCACAGGTCTGTCAGCCAATGCCTATATGGAAAATGTTACAGGTTTCTCAGCCAGCTTACTACAATCTCTTGGTGGAGATACAGATAAAGCGGCAGAAACAGCTAATATGGCTATGATTGATATGTCGGATAATGCTAACAAGATGGGGACATCTATGGAAAGCATTCAGCTGGCTTATCAAGGTTTTGCCAAGCAAAATTATACGATGCTTGATAACCTTAAATTGGGTTATGGTGGTACAAAACAAGAGATGCAACGGCTTTTAGCTGATGCAGAAAAATTGACAGGTGTTAAGTATGACATAAATAACTTGTCAGATGTTTATAGCGCCATTCACGCCATCCAAGAGAATTTGGACATCACTGGTACAACAGCGAGAGAGGCAGCAACAACTTTCACTGGATCTTTTGAATCTATGAAGGCAGCTGCTCAAAATGTTCTTGGGAAGATAGCTATTGGCGAAAACGTTACGCCAGCACTACAATCTTTACTAGAAACCACTAAAACTTTCCTTTTTGGCAACTTCTTACCAATGATAGGAAATATCTTATCAGGATTAGGAGTAGTACTGACCGAAGGCGTAAGCTCTTTAGCTTCTCAGCTTTTTGGGGACGCTTTTGGTAGTGCAGTCTATGACCAAATCGGACGTGTGACAGGAATTTTCCAAACCTTTTTTGATATGATCTTCGGGTCAATGGATAGGCAAGGGAATATCGATATCCTAAACACGTTAGGATTTAGCGATGAAGCGGCAACCCAAATTGTTAATATTGCGGACAATATCCGTGTAACCTTTGAGAATATCGGGTCAGTTATCGGTAATGTTGGTAGCATCGTAGCTGATTTTGTAGGCGATCTCTTAGGAATTCAGGGTGGTGAGCAGGGAGTCAATCTTCTTGGAACTGCTTTTGAAATTTTGAGTTCAGCATTGAGAATCAGCTCTTCTATCCTAAAAGAAATCACTAACTTTTTCAAAGAAAATAAATTAGCAGCTGATTTACTGAAGACAGCGGTAGTTGCTCTTGGCGTTGGTTTGCCAGTAGTGAAATTTGCAAACTTTTTACAAGGTTTAGGCGGAATAAGTGGAGTTCTTGTTATTGCTAAGACAGCAATAACAACTTTTGCTACGAGTATTACGGCAACTATTTCTTCAATCCCACTTATAGGATGGATTGCAGCTGCAGTTGCCGCATTAGCTTGGTTCTTCACTCAGACTGAAACAGGTAGACAAATATGGTCATCTTTTGTAGATTTGATTAAACAGGCATGGCAGGGGATTGCTGATTTCTTTGTTGGTCTTTGGTCTGGTATCTCTGAAGGTGCTAGTAATTTGTGGGTAAGTATTCAAGAAGCTGCATCTGTGGCATGGACAGCTATCACAACAGCAGTGATGGCGATTGTTCAACCGTTCATTAATGGATTCATGAATATTTGGAACAATATTTCAGATGGTCTTACTCAAATTTGGGAAGGAATTAAGATGATTTTTCAAGGTGCTTGGGACTTCATCAAATCTATTTTCTTGGGTGCTATTCTCATCATCATCGACCTTGTGACAGGGAACTTTAACCAGCTGGGGGCTGATCTTTCTCTAATCTGGGAAGGGATTAAAAATAGTATCTCTATGATTTGGGAAGGGATTAAAACATACTTCTCTGGAGTCGTGGATGTTATCGTAGGTTATGCTACTGCTATTTTTGAAAACTTTTCTACCACTCTTAGTACAATTTGGAAAGGGTTGTCCGCTGCAGGTAAGGCTATCTTTGATGGTTTTGCTCAGATATTATCTAACATCTGGAACACTATCAAATCTGTCGCAAGCAGTGCTTGGGAAGGGTTGAAATCAACTGTCTTAGGGCTGATTGATGGACTTGTCCAAGGAGCTAAAAATGCTTGGGAAAGCATGAAACAAGGTGTTCGTGATCTTGTTGATAAGGTTACAAGCATATTCGATGGAATCAAAAACATTGACCTTTGGGAGGCAGGTAAAGCTATCCTTGATGGCTTTTTAAATGGTTTGAAATCTGCTTGGAGTGCGGTTACTGACTTCGTTGGTGGTATTGCTAGCTGGATTCGTGACCACAAAGGTCCGATTGAGTATGACCGCAAGCTCTTGATTCCTGCTGGTAATGCGATTATGCAAGGTTTGGATAGAGGGTTGCAAGACCGTTTCAAAGATGTTAAGAAATCGGTCGTTGGAATGGCTGGCGAAATCTCAAACGCATTTTCAAATGATGATTTTGGTTTGAGTGGAACACCGACTATTGCCAGGAATCTTGAAGCAAGCTTGGCTATGCCAAGTGCTCAAATCGAGGCAAAAGATAGTCAAACCGTGTCTGAGATAGCGATTCTGAGAGCAAGTATGGAGAAGATCCTTACTGCTATCCTTGAAAAGCCATCAGATACTTACCTGGACGCTGATAAAATTTCAATGAGCGTCTACCAACGCCAAGGTGCGATTTATGCTAGGGAGGGAATTTAATGGAATACATGATTATCAATGGTTTCAATACTTCAACCATTCCTAACTGCGTGGTGACAGATTTTGGCGAGGTGGAGGCTGCTAAACCTAAAGTTTCAGAAACAGCTACCCTATTTGGGGTTAACGGGAATTACCGTGTCTTGGACGGTGCTTATGAGAGTTATGAACGAACATTTGCATTTTACCTTCCAAGGACGGTAGACCCGTCTAAAATTGTTGAGAGATTCCAACCAAATGATAATACGCTAGAGTTTAGCTACCAACTAGGCTCTATTTTTTATGCTGATTTCGTCAGTGCAAAATACAAGCCCCAAGGTATGCACGGCTGGAAATTAGAAATCAAGCTGAGTATGCAACCATTCCGTTATCAGAAAAATGTTGCTCCTCTTATCTTTACCGCAAGCGGTAATGTCAACAATCCAGGCTCTGTCTATAGTGAGCCTGTGATTGAGATTGAAGGGGACGGTGATATTTCTTTGACTATCGGACGGACAACCATGCACTTGACCATTAGACGAAAAGTGACTATTGATTGTAGACATAAGAAACAGAATATCTACAACGCAGATGGTGCGGTTCAAAATACGCTACGTAAGCGTGGAGGCTTCTTTGAGTTAGCAGTCGGGAATAACGGTCTGGTCTTTACTGGTTCGGTTCGTAAGGTCACGGTTCGGCCGAATTGGAGGTATATCTTATGATTTATCTTACTGAAGGCAATACGCCTTTAAACGAGGCCTACAATGACGAAATTGTCCAGGAGCGGAACAATACCTATCAACTGACCTTTCGTTTTCCTACATCGGATCCCAAGTGGGAATTGCTGAAAGAGGAAACTTTTCTGACTGCAGACGATCTGCATGGTGAGCAGGATTTTTATATTTTTGAGGTTGAAAAACAACAAGGATATATCCAAGTCTACGCTAATCAGGTTATCAGTCTGTTGAATAATTATATCGTCAGCTCTATCGAGGTTGACCGTGTCAGTGGGACGAGGGTATTGAGCGCATTGGCTGGTAGTATTACCAGAGCCAATCCTTTTTCTTTCTTCTCAGATATTGACGATAGGCATACGCTCAACATCAAGGACAAGAATGCGATGGAGGTCTTGGCGAAAGACAAGCACTCTATCCTTGGTCAGTGGGGCGGAGATATGGTGCGAAATGGCTACAACTTACGTTTGTTGAAGAATGGCGGTTCAGAAAATGAATCGCTTTTTATGTACAAGAAAAACCTGTCTAGCTACCAGCATAAGACCTCTACCAAATCGCTGAAAACTCGGATAACCTTTAAAACGACTGTTAAAGGCGAGGGAGAAAAGGCGCCTGACGTTGATTATATGGTGGTGATTGATAGCCCCTTACTCGGGAAATATAGCCAAATCTATGAAGCAGTTGTTGAGGTCAATGACCAGAATGTCAAAGACCAAGCTAGCTTGATTGAATATGGTAAACAGTATTTTCGGACAAGTATGTGCGATATGTTGGAAGATAGTCTTGAAATTTCGGTTGTCGGTCAGAGCGATGTTGCGGTGCAGATGTTCGATGTGGTCAGTATCTACCATGAGTGGTATGGTCTTGATGTTCGTAAGAAAATCACCAAATATACCTATTCGCCAATGGCAAAACGCTTGAAGACAATTGGATTCGGAACCTTCCAGTCGAGTCTTGCGAATGCGATCGGTGGGATTGTAAATGATGCCGTTTTGAATGAAAGCCGAAATCTGCATCAGATTTTTGAGGAACGTTTGAAAAAGGAAATTGCCAACGCTGATCGTGCTTTTGATGCTGAATTTGCCAAGCGTGAGAAAGCTATCACGGATGCCATCGAGCAGTACAAGGCTAAGGCCGAAGAAATGGGCGCTAAAATCCATGAGGAAATGGAAAAAGAGCGTCCTGAGTTCGTGAAGCGGATTCGTGAGGAACTGATGAGTGGTGCGGACTCGATCGCTGAACTGAGCAAGAAGCTGGAGCAGGTTAGTGAAACAGCAAGAGTCAACGCAAGCCTGATAGGTGGTGACGGAAATACCCGGTACAACAAGAATCGCTTAAATGGTGGCACGGCCAAGAAAATCAGCTATGGAACGGATTTCGTGGAAGTAGGACACAACGGAGAGGGTTTTGAACTTGGTAAGCAGTACGTCATAAGCTGGTCAGCAACCTGCACACCTTACGGTAAGACGGATGTGACTGTGGTAGTCAATAAGACACTGTTCTATGGTGGCCACGTTCATTTAGCGCCTGCTAATACGGTCATGCCAGCGATTGATAAAGACCTGACCCAGAAAGAAGAGCAGGTCTTAGCAGTTTACTACGGTACTTATCGTATGACCTTCTCAGGAGAATGGTATCAGAACGTAGAGCAGTCTGTGACGATTGACAATCAGACAAGACGGATTGAACTAGCGCCAGTCTACAAGACGGTTGCGGACGGACAAAATGCTAGATATGAGGGAAGTTGGAGCGAGAGTCCAACTTTTATTTTTGACGGAGGAAGAACATGACAGAAACAATCCCAGTGAGGGTACAACATAAACGCATGTCAGCGAGTGACTGGGCAAGTAGCACTCTGGTCTTACTTGATGGAGAGTTAGGTATCGAGAGCGATACAGGAAAGGTCAAGGTCGGAAATGGCCGTGACCGATTTTCAGCTCTTCAATATCTAACAGGACCAAAAGGTGACCGTGGAGAACGTGGGGAAACAGGATCACGAGGAGCGGACGGAGTTATGCGATTCGAGAACTTGACGAGTCAACAGAGAGAAAGTTTGCGTGGTCCGCAGGGTGTCCAAGGTGAACGAGGGCAACAAGGACTGCAGGGCATTCAAGGGCCTAGAGGATTGACTGGTGCAAAGGGTCCAGCAGGACCGGCAGGAGCTAGAGGTGCGGATGGAGCGCCAGGGCAAAACATCATCAATCAGAACGGCGGGCAACCAATGAAATATTGGTCTGGTACAAGGTCTCAATATGACGCGATTGCCAACAAGGATAGTAACACTATCTACGATATTTTTAGTCAATAGGAGGTAGTATGGCTAGAGAAGGAATTTACGTGGGTGGCAAGGAAATCACTCAGCGTTATGTAGGTGATAAGTTGGTTTGGGAGAAAAGGAAAACAATAGTGCCTTACTTGGGATTTATGGGGACTGTTTCACACAATTACTATTCAAGTGAAATGAATATTTTTAATTACAGTGATGCGTTTAGGGATATTTCGTTTCCAAAAGTTGCTTATATAGGTCGGAGCGAAAGACTTATAGCAATCACCTTGAGAGCAGGATATGGAAATTCTCACGTTATTGCTAAACTAAAAAGCCCAGGTGATTTTAATGAAGCTCAAAGGTTATTTGATACACGAAACGCAGATATCTACATGACGTTTTACGAGGAAAGGTAGTAACACATGGACATAACCATTCAAAACGTCCGTTCGCCTGCTCTTGAGCACAACGGGCGGTATTATAAGGTCTTTCAGCCACGGACACGAGATGAACTGCTGAAACTGCACCATATGGGTTGTGTGGGTGACACGGTGCTGACGGATATTCAGCTGGAGCAGGGGGATTTCCCGACTAGCTTCGTGGAGCCTACTGTAACGCAACGTACCCTGTCAGGTCTTTTCAAGGATATGCGTTCTATTGAACTGGAACTGAGAGATCCAAACAGTACTCTATGGGGCAAAATCCAGCAGAATAACCAAGGGGCGCTGACTCAGTTCTTTGACAAGAATGTCAAGAGTGCTATTGCTCAAACTGCCAGAGAAATCAGGCAGGAAGTGCGAGATGCTGCTAATAGTGCGAGGGTACAAGTGACGCCTGAAGGTGTGACCATCGGCTCAACTACCTTGACGGGCGAGCAGTTAGCTTCTACCATTTCCGCAAGCCCTAGAGGTGTGGATATCATCGCTCCGCACGTTCGAGTACAGTCAGATATGTTGGTAGATGGTGCTGTAACAGCTAGGAAGATGGCCGCTGGTTCTGTCACTGCTGACCATATCCAAGCAGGTGCCATCACAGGCGATAAAATCAGCGTAGACGATGCCCTGATTCGGAACCTGACCGCTAGAGATGCCTTGATTGACAAGTTGACATCTAAGGAAATCTTCACAACCAAGATTGAGTCTGTCGTATCTAGTTCAACCTTCCTACAAGCCTATCAGGGTGAAATTGGAGGGTTTACCATCGGGAGTTTCCCAAACGGGAGTGGCAAGTGGATATCTGGCACAAATACGTTTGCGGTAGGAATGGGAAATGGTGGAAGTTTCGGTGATACCCGAACAGCCTTCTGGGCGAATTGGGGGAGTAATTGGAATCACGCAGGACCTAATGCCTGGTACGTGACAACCGCAGGAAAAATGAATTGTAAGAATGATGCGGATTTTCACGCTAAGGTCGACTTTTCAAACACATCAAATGCTAGGTTTTATGGACGGACAGAATTTCAAAAATCGCCTATTTTTGTCAATGGGATTCATATGTACGAACAAGAAATTTTGGGAAATGGTTGGAGTCCGAGGGAGGGACATCAAAATAAGGTCGTGTGGTGGAACCAGGTAGGCGAGGGAACGGTAAAGCACTGGATAGACAAATCTTCAGATAGACGCTTGAAAGAAAACATCACAGAAACAGCTGTGAAAGCCTTGGATATAATCAACAGACTGAACTTAGTCGCTTTTGATTTCATAGAAAGCAAGAAACACGAAGAAATCGGTTTGATTGCACAAGAGGCTGAGATTATCGTTCCAGAAGTTATCTCACGAGACCCTGAGAATCCAGATGGCTATCTGCACATCGACTATACTGCTTTCGTCCCCTACTTGCTGAAAGCAGTCCAAGAACTAGACCAAAAAATCAAAGAAATGGAGAAACTACATGGATAATAACACAATCGACAAGCTAGTCGCTGAGTCACTCGTTAACCGCTTGGCAGAAGGCGAATTGGGTCGTGCTCATTTAGAGGCACGTTATACGCTGACTTTGGCTGAATTACAGGCCTTTAAGGCGGTGCTGGAATATGACCCAGCCCTTAAAGAACTATTTGAAGAAACGCAAGTAAAAATGAAAGGAGCTAACAAATGAGCTATGAACTTGCAATTAAGCCCTACTTGAAAGGTGGGGAAAATGTAACAGTTGTCGCCATCAAGATGGAAAACAAGGGGCGCTATTCTTATGAGCAGTGCGAATTACTAGATGACCATACACAGGATAGTGAGGACGCCCTTATCCAAGCGGTTTTGGAATTGGTTCGCACCGAACTTGACCCAACAAGCGCTATTGTCAAAAACCAAGAACAGTTGGCTAAAACGACGGAAGCGCTGGAGAAAGCCAACCAACTCATGGATGGCATGCAGAAGGTCAATCTCCAGAATGCTCAGGATATTGAAGATATCTTAGCGCGATTGGAAGAGCTGGAAGCTCAAGGAGAGCCTGACCAGGGGGAGAAAGAGGGGGCAGAAGAGGAAGCCCCTCAGGTTACGGACACAGAAAACCAAGCTGATGACCCAGCCTCAGCGCAGCCAACTACTGAACAACCAGTAGCAGAAGCGCCTACACAACCAACCCCAGCGGTAGAAGATAACAAAGAAAGCGAGAAAGAAGATGACATTTCTGAAACGACAAACCAAGAGAGCCCTAGTGAAGACAATGGAGGTAGCAGCAATGAGTAAGATTACACTAGACCAAGCAAAAATCGATATGTACATCAACCTACTGGAACGTGGAGCAGTTGACTTTTCATGGGTACATAAACGCTGGAAAGACCGTGTGCGCAAGGAATTGAAGCGACGTGGTTTGAGCCATCTGGCAGACTAGCGAGGTGCTTATGGACGTCTTACAATCAATAGAGCATTTCTTCATGAACGTGCTATCAGCAGCTTCACCGATTATTATAGCTTGGCTCAGCTACAAATTGCCGAAGAAATCAAAGGAACAGACAGACCAAATCATTTCAGAGTTGAGCGAAGTCAAGAAACAGATCAAAGATGTCCAGACTACCGCTAAAGATAGCAATTCCAAAATCGATGAAGTACAGGAAAAGCTAAAAGTGCACGACGAGGCGCATCTAAATACTATGAAGTTGCGCCTTGACCGTGATATGCGACGGGCTATTCGTAGAGGGTTCACTTCAAAAGACGAATTTTCCCTAGTGGAAAGTCTGCACAAAAGCTACAAGGCTTTAGGAGGTAATGGCTACATAGACCGCTTATTCAACGATTTTGGAAAATTGGAGATTAAGGAAGACATCTTAGTAGATGATTAGATAGAAAGAGGTGCAGAATGGTCTGTAATCTCAATATGACCAATTTGCGGCAGATTGACGGCGGTCACCTGATTAAACAAGGGGACTTGGCTTCCACCTTTGGTTTTGCCCTCTTAGACGAAGACTACCAAGTCATCTCCTCTCTGGAAGGGGAGGAGGCGCTGATCAGTCTGACCAAGGAGGGCTACCAGTGGAAAAAGCAGGTAGCTGTTACCAGTCAAGGTGTGAGTTTTCATCTGGACGCTATCTTGCCCATTGGGAGTTATCGCTTGGAAATCACGGCTGGAGGCTATGTTTTCCCCAGTGATAAATCTGTCCATATCAAGATAGTCGCCTCAGATAAGGAATTGGTCACAGAAGAAGTCCACGCTCTAAAAGAGCTGGATATTGCAAAAGAAGTCGAAAAACAGCTTGCAGGTAGAACTGTAGGCGAGAGCCCAGCAGGTCAGGAATTGCCAGACCTGCTCTTTTATTACAATTTAGGAAAGGTGTAACACAAAATGGATACTACAAAATTAACAGCATTTGCGCAGGCAGTGGGGGAAGATAACAAAAAGGTAAACGAAGAGCTGAAAACGAAAGTCAGCACGTCTGCCATGAATCAGGCAATCGCCCAAGCTAAATCTGAAGTTAAGGCTGAAATCTTGGGTGAGGGAACGCCTGAAAATCTTGACACACTGAAAGAAATCGCGGAAAAAATCACAAGTATGGGACAAGATGAAAATAGCGCACTTCTTGGCAAAGTAACTGAAGTCAGCGGACGTGTAGATCAGATTGCCAATGTTGACTTGGTCGCAACCTATAACGCAGCGAAAGCGTGAGTGCTATGAGTAACCTTGAAAATCTAGCAAGAGCAATCGGTGAGGATGTCAAGGCAATCAAAGAAGATTCAGAGTTAAAGGATAGGGAAGTCCAGGAAAGACTGGGCTCCCTTGAGAGTAGACCGAGAGTCAATCCAGAAACCCTCGTTACAAAAGCGGAGCTGGAAAAGAAAGGCTACTTGACCTCCCACCAAGACTTGTCTACTTATGCCCAAAAATGGGAGTTGTACAATGATATCCCCATCAAGGCTAGGATTTCCGCCTTGGAAAATCGCCCGTCATTTGACAATCTGACCTCCAGCCAGAGAGAAAGCTTAAAAGGGGAAAATGGCCACAGCTTAAATGCGAATGTACGTATTGAGGGAAGCTATCGAAACGGTGCGACTAGTCAGTTGAATTTGATCGCGGACGTCTACTATGACGGAACACGGTTAACCAGTGGCTATACTCTTGATTATTACTACAGAGGTTTTGGGAATAATAGCTGGGGTGTTTTGAGAAATCAAACGCCTGATGCAAATGGTAAATTTGGTCAGTGGAACGCTACTCAGCGTTCAGGAGGCTGGTTTGAGGTCTACATAGTTGTAACGCACAACGGCATTAAAGCAGCTGCTAGCACACGTCTTGATAATGTCAGTGATGGTGCAACAGGTCCAGCAGGCGCTAGAGGAGCCACAGGAGAACGTGGCCCAGCAGGAGCGCCCGGCCAAAACATCATCAACCAAAACGGTGGGCAAGCCTTGAAATATTGGGTTGGTACAAAGGCTCAATATGAATCTATCAGAACGAAAGACCCCCATACTATCTATGATGTGTATGAACCAAAATAGAAAGGAAACAACATATGACACAATTTAACGAACTCATCATTGCCTTTGCGACAGGCTTTTTAGCAGTAGCAGTAGGCGGTATTGTAAAAGCAGTGAAAGACTATCTTTTGCGTAAAGGTGGAGAGAAAGCGGTTATCATCGCTGAAATCCTAGCCAAGAACGCAGTTAATGCCGTGGAGCAGGTTGCTGCTGAAACTGGCTACAAGGGAGATGAAAAACTGGCACAGGCTCGCGCTAAAATCCGTGCAGAGCTGCTCAAATATAACATCAGCATGACCGACAAGGACTTGGATACCTTTGTGGAGTCCGCAGTGAAGCAGATGAATGACGCTTGGAAAGGACAAGAGTAATGGATATCGATACAAGCAGACTACGTACAGGCTTGCCACAAGTCGGAGTGCAACCTTATAGACAAGTACATGCTCACTCAACAGGCAACCGCAACTCAACCGCTCAGAATGAGGCGGACTACCACTATAGAAAGAACCCTGAACTTGGATTCTTTTCTCATGTCGTTGGTAACGGTCGTGTCATGCAAGTAGGCCCTGTAAATAACGGATCTTGGGACGTTGGAGGCGGTTGGAATGCGGAAAGCTATGCAGCAGTTGAATTGATTGAAAGCCATTCAACTAAAGAAGAGTTCATGGCTGACTACCGCCTCTATATCGAACTCTTACGCAATCTAGCTGATGAAGCAGGTTTGCCGAAAACGCTTGATACAGATGACTTGGCAGGTATCAAGACGCATGAATACTGTACCAATAACCAGCCTAACAACAACTCAGACCATGTTGACCCGTATCCTTATCTTGCCAAATGGGGCGTTAGTCGTGAACAGTTCAAGCAGGATATTGAAAACGGCTTGACGATTGAAACAGGTTGGAAGAAGAACGATACAGGCTATTGGTATGTACACTCAGACGGCTCTTATCCAAAAGATAAGTTTGAGAAGGTCAACGGAACCTGGTATTACTTCGACGGCTCAGGCTATATGCTTGCAGACCGCTGGAAGAAGCACTCAGACGGCAACTGGTACTACTTTGACCAGTCAGGTGAAATGGCGACAGGCTGGAAGAAAATCGCTGATAAGTGGTATTATTTCGACGTAGAGGGTGCCATGAAGACAGGTTGGGTCAAATACAAGGACACATGGTACTACCTAGACGCTAAAGAAGGCGCCATGGTATCAAATTCCTTTATCCAATCAGCTGATAAAAAAGGCTGGTACTACATTAAACCAGATGGAACACTGGCAGATAAGCCAGAATTCACAGTAGAGCCAGAAGGCTTGATTACAGTTAAATAAATAGAAAGGAAACTTTCTAAAATGTTCTTTCACCGCAGGCTCAGGCTTGCGGTTTTTTTGTTTGCTCTGAAATTGACTTGTTGACATCAACAAATAGCTTTACAAAGCGCTTGGTTGTCAATTTTGTTGACGTTAACAAAATTAGAGTTTGTATTTCTATTTTGCAAAAACACGCATTTTGAACGATTAGAAATCAAAATCTAAATCCTATTGTTCAAAAAAGCGTTTTCTTGAAGAATAGGGAGGAGTAATGGCAGGGTATTATTGTCAAAAACGGTGTTTTGTTAAAAATAAAAAAACAGTGACCGAAATCACTGCTTATCAGTTGTAGCAAATTCATAAAGTTTTTCCGCTGTGAGAAGTGCCATTTTGTCCATACTTGTTTTTCCTTTTCTGAGGTCAGAAACGGTAGTCCATGGAACTCCAGCGCCTTGCGAAATAGCAGATGTAGACATCGAACTGTCTAACAATTCTTGAATAACTTTTCTCATCTTATTTGTCCTTTTTGTTTTTTAGATAAATGTATACATTAATTGCAATTATAAAAATAGCTATTGCACTAACCATTGCATTTCCTCGTTCCATTTGATAAAATAGAGGTGTGAGGGGCTTTCGCCCCAACCTCTTAGCGTTTACCTTTTTCTTTTGCGGGATTTCGGTTTACGCTTTTTGTTTTGCCTTGCGACCGTTATTGCGGTCACTAGACTTGCGATAGCAGTTACTGTTTCAGGAATATTGTCTATTGCCTTTTCAAGTAACCTAAGCCAATCTTCTTTGTTCAACTTCATCACCCCCTTTCCTTATCTTGATTATATTATATCACGGTATACCGAGAAAGCCAAGAGTTTTGATGGAGTTTTTTTATTTTATTTTTTTAAAAAAAGACCGTGAGTAATCACAGTTTTCTATTTGTAAACTATTGAACTTTAAGTTGGAACCTTCTCAACTATGCGGGCAAAAGTGAATACGATGATGAATACGATTAAAAAAAATGATAGCAATTAACGAAAATGATTTTAACGAAAAATAAGTAAAAACTCAACTATTTACAAGTGATGATAACTATTTGTAAACGTTTTTCACTTATGGTATAATCTTAAAATATGAAAGGAAGGACTAGAAAATGGATGATAAAGTAATTGAACAATATGCAAAACAAGATAATCTTGATATTAGAGTAAAAATACATAAGAAGTATTCAAAAAATAAATTAGGATTTAACAATTGGATATTTTCCAACTACCAAATCACTGATGAAGTAAAGGTTCTAGAATTGGGATGTGGTACAGGAGAACTGTGGAAAAGTAACAGTGATTCTATAGATAAAATGAAGCAGTTGGTTATTACAGATTTTTCTAAAGATATGGTGAAAACAACGAGATCAGTGATTGGAAATAGAGACAATGTTAACTATGAAATAATGGATATTCAAAAGATTTCTTTTGAGGATGAAACGTTTGATATTGTTATTGCTAATATGCTTCTACATCATGTAAATGATATTCCTAAAGCGCTCTCTGAGGTGAATAGAGTCTTAAAAACAGGCGGAATTTTTTACTGTGCTACATTTGGTGAAAATGGAGTTGTAGATTATTTGGCAAGCTTATTTAAAGATGAGGTCAATCAAGATTTGGAAAATAAAACTTTTACTTTACAAAATGGTAAAAGGTACCTGAGTAGGTGTTTTAACTCTGTCGATACATTGCTCTATGATGATGAGTTACAGGTAACTAGTATAGATGACCTAGTTAAATACATCCAATCCTTTAAAGGAATTTCAGAAATAGGTTCGCTAGAAGAGGAAATAATTCGTAAAAGGTTGGAAACTGAGTTTAATAATGGTATGTTGATTATTCCTAAAGAATATGGAATGTTTATCGCTCGAAAATAAAGTTAAGGGAAAGAATTGTGAAAAATTATGGAGAAGCTTTTCGATATAAAATCAAGCGGATAGTCTTTAGAGCATGCTATAGCTGATTCTATATAAAAATCTCAATCTTTTGGATTTGGAGAAGTTTCTTGGGTGCAAAAAGACCAGATTCCAAACTTGGATCTGGCCTATGATATGTTACCTTTGATGGAGATGATGGAAGCTCCTGACAAATCAGAGTTTTTCTACCGTCATCGTACAGAAGACGATTGGGAAAAGAAAATTTTCTAGTCTTTTACTAAATAACCAAGTTGGTCCAAGGCCTCCTCGATATAGTGGAGGCCTTGTTGTATTTCCTGTATAATAGTAATAATGGATTTGGAAAAAATATATGTACTCTGAAATAAATTTAAAATATTTTTAGAAAAGTATTGACAAATCAAAAGAAAACGTTTACTATAGAATAAGGGAACGGTTCCACAACGTAAGAAGGAGGAATGATGACTACAATAAAACAGGTTGCTGAAGAAGCTGGAGTATCAAAATCAACGGTTTCAAGATATATATCAAAAAAAGGTTATGTTGGAGATGATGCGAGAGAGAAAATAAAAAATGCGATTAAAAAATTAAATTACACACCAAATGTATTAGCACAATCTTTGAAAACCAAAAAAAACCAAATGGTGGGACTCTTATTGCCAGATATTTCAAATCCCTTCTTCCCAAGATTGGTTCGAGGAGCTGAATCATATTTGAAAGATAAAGGTTATAGAATTATGGTTGGTACGATTTCAGACCAAGAATCTTTGAGTGAATATGTTAATTTACTGTTGAAAACAAATGCTGCTGGAATTATTACTACACATGACTTCACAAAAGAATATCCAGATTTATCATTACCTGTTGTTGTGGTTGATCGAATTAGTAAAGATACAGGTTACGGTGTTTTTTCTGATAATCAGTCAGGTGGTCGTTTGGCTGCTGAAGCAATCTGTAATGCAGGTGCTAAACAAGTTCTGATTATTAAAGTTTTAGATGATAAAGCCGAGAATATCGCGGAACGGTTTGAAGCAAGTTTAAACTATTTGAGGAATAAATCTTTAGAAATTTGTATTGAAGAAAGTGAAACGTTTGACTTTGAAAAAATTCAAAAAGAAGCTAAAGAGAATCTAAAAAGAAATCCCAATATCGATAGTATTATAGCACCTTCAGATATTCATGCGATAGCTTATATTCATGAAATTTTAGCAATTGGTAAAAAAATTCCAGATGATATTCAAATCATTGGTTATGACGATATTGTACTTAGTCAATTTATTTACCCTTCTTTATCAACTATTCACCAATCATCATATAAAATGGGAGAACAGGCTGCAAAGCTAATCTATAATATGGCAAATAAGTTCTCTATAGATGAAGCTAAAATTAAACTACCTGTTAGATACGTAGAAAGAAATACATTAAGGAGAAAGTAATGAGTAAAATTGTTGTTGTTGGAAGTATTTCAATGGACTTAGTTATGAGAACAAAAAGGATTCCAGAAGGAGGTGAAACGATTTTTGGGGATTCATTTAATATAGTTCCAGGTGGAAAAGGTGCAAATCAAGCTGTAGCTATTGGTAGATTATCCAGTGTAGAAGATAATATTTACATATTTGGAAACGTCGGAGAAGATATTTTTTCAGAAGATTTACTAAGTAATTTGCAAAATAATAATATTTCTACAGAACATGTGGGAACGGTACCACAATCTACAGGAGCTGCACAAATTACTTTATATGGAGGTGATAATAGGATTATTTATTATCCCGGAGCGAATAATTTAGTTAAAACAAATGATTGGAAAAATGAGTGGGAATTGATTAGTGATGCAAGTATTGTTGTATTACAGAATGAAATACCACATGAAGCCAACCTATCTATAGCTAAATTTTGTCAAGAAAATCAAGTTAAGGTGCTTTACAATCCTGCACCAGCTAGAGAAACAGACATAGAGATGATTCCTTTTTGTGATTTTATTACTCCTAATGAGCATGAATGTTCAGAGCTTTTTCCAGATAAGAAATTAGAAGAAATTATTAAAATTTATCCTAATAAAATGATTGTGACATTAGGAGTTGAAGGTTCTATTTATTATGATGGGACAGCAGTTCAGAAGATTCCTGCTATAAAAGCAGAAGTAGTTGATACTACAGGAGCAGGAGATACGTTTAATGGTGCTTTTGCTTATGCTATCTCAAAAGGAAAAGAGATGAATGTTGCATTGTCCTTTGCAACGATTGCTTCACATCTTTCTGTTCAAAGATTTGGAGCGCAAGGAGGCATGCCGAGTTTGAAAGAAATAAAGGAGCATTCAGGATATGAAGAAATATGGGATTTTAAATAGTAATATAGCAAAACTAGCTGATGATTTAGGTCATATGGATTTGGTTTGTATCGGAGATTTAGGATTGCCAGTTCCAAAAGGTGTTGATAAAATTGATTTAGCATTAAGAAAAGGTAGTCCAAGTTTTTTAGAGGTTTTAAAAGAATATTCAGATCATGTACTTATTGAAAAAATTTTCTTAGCAGAAGAAATTAAGGAAAAAAACAAAGAACAGTGGCATGCAGTTCTAGATCTTTTAGGATCGAATATAATTATTGAATATATTAGTCATGAAGAATTGAAAGCTATGAATACTAAAGTTAAAGCAGTTATTCGCACTGGGGAAGATACACCATATTCGAATATAATCTTGCAATCAGGAGTTATTATTTAGAAGGGGGTTGCCTATGAAAATTGAAATGAAGAACATTTCAAAATCTTTTGGGAATAATCGTGTTTTAGAAAGTATTGATTTGGTTCTTAATTCAGGAGAAGTTCATGCTTTAATGGGGGAGAATGGTGCAGGCAAATCAACCTTAATGAATATTTTAACTGGACTTTTTCCAGCTACTTCAGGAACTATTTTTATTGATGGAAAAGAAAAAACATTTTCTAATCCTCAAGAGGCAGAACGGTTTGGATTGAGTTTTATTCATCAAGAAATGAATACTTGGCCAGATATGACTGTACTTGATAATCTTTTTTTAGGAAGAGAAATAAAAAATTCGATTGGGTTTCTAGATAAGGCTAGTATGGAAAGGAAAGCTAAAGAAGCATTTAAACGTCTTAATATCTCTATTCCTCTCGATGCAATCATTGGTCAATTATCAGTCGGACAACAACAAATGATAGAAATAGCAAAATGTTTATTATCAGAAGTTTCCTTGTTAATTATGGATGAACCCACAGCAGCTTTAACTGATCGTGAAACTGAAACACTTTTTAAAGTGATAGAAGGATTAAAATCTGATGGTGTAGGTATTGTGTATATTTCACATCGGATGGAAGAAATCTTTAAGATTACAGATCTTATAACTGTTATGAGGGATGGGTTTGTAATTGATACTAAGAAAACGAAGTTAACTAATGCGGATGAATTAGTTCAGAAGATGGTAGGTCGTGAATTAGAAGATTATTATCCAGAAAAAAAGGCTGAGATTGGGAATATTGTTTTTCAAGCTAAGAATCTTTCTGGTGATGCTTTTACGGATATTTCTTTCTATGTACGTCAAGGGGAAATTCTTGGTTTTTCTGGTTTGATGGGTGCTGGTCGTACTGAAATAATGCGAGCAATTTTTGGAATTGATTCTTTAAAATCTGGTCAAATTATAATAAACGGAGAACAACTGATAATTAAAAATCCTTTTGAAGCAATTAAGCATGGAATTGGTTTCTTAACAGAAGATCGTAAAGATGAGGGATTGATTTTAGATTTTTCTATTAAAGATAATATGACTTTACCTAGTACTCGTGATTTTGTTAAAAATGGCATTTTCGATAATAAAACAAGTGGTATATTTGTACAACGCTTAATTGATAGGTTACAAATTAAATCAGGTTATCCAGATAAGGAAGTTGGGACACTTTCTGGTGGTAATCAACAGAAAGTAGTTTTAGCAAAAT
The DNA here is from genome assembly GCF_013277195.1 of Streptococcus sp. 2579. Classification (NCBI taxonomy): domain Bacteria; kingdom Bacillati; phylum Bacillota; class Bacilli; order Lactobacillales; family Streptococcaceae; genus Streptococcus; species Streptococcus sp. 2579. The sequence goes on along the minus strand of NZ_VMMM01000003.1, from coordinate 157,939 downwards.
GGATAGGTATTGCACCAAAAGTACTGATTTTAGATGAGCCAACTCGTGGGGTAGATGTTGGTGCTAAGCGTGAAATTTACCAATTAATGAATGAATTGGCTGAACGAGGTGTACCGATTATTATGGTATCTTCAGATTTACCAGAAGTGATCGGAGTCAGTGATCGCATTATGGTCATGCATGAAGGAAGAATTAGTGGAGAATTAACACGTCAAGAAGTTACACAAGAAAAAGTTATGCAACTAGCTACAGGAGGACAATAGTGTGAAAAATACTATGAAGTATATGTCAGAATTGACAACAGTAATAGCATTGATAATTTTAATGGCTGTCATCACTATTATCAATTCAAATTTTTTAACAGCAAATAATCTGTTAAATTTACTATTGCAAGTAACATCAAATGCACTGATCGCTTTTGGAATGACCTTTGTTATTCTAACAGGTGGAATTGATTTATCAGTTGGATCAATTTTAGCCTTATCCAGTGCGTTAACAGCTGGCCTATTAGGATCTGGAATGCCTGTTACATTAGCAATTCTCATCTCTTTAATTTTGGGTTGTATTCTGGGGATGATGAATGGTTTATTGATTTCCTACGGGAAATTAGCTCCATTTATCGTTACTTTAGCAACTATGACTATTTTTAGAGGCGCAACACTTGTTTATACAAATGGGAATCCTATTACAAAAGGATTAAGTGATACATTCTTATTTCAATTTTTGGGGCAAGGTTACATAGTAGGAATTCCATTTCCTGTAATTATTATGTTTATTGTATTTATTGTTTTATATGTTTTACTTCATAAAACAGCATTTGGTAAATCTGTGTATGCTATAGGGGGGAATGAAAAAGCAGCATATATATCAGGTGTGAAACTAAATAAAGTGAAAATTATCATTTATTCAATATCAGGTATTATGGCTTCAATTTCTGGATTAATTATAACATCACGCTTAAGTTCTGCTCAACCAACAGCAGGTGCTAGTTATGAAATGGATGCTATTGCAGCTGTTGTTCTTGGGGGAACCTCATTATCAGGAGGTAAAGGTCGTATACTGGGGACCTTAATAGGTGCTTTAATTATTGGGGTTTTGAATAATGGACTTAATATTATCGGTGTTTCAGCATTTTGGCAACAAGTAGTAAAAGGAGTTGTAATCTTAATTGCTGTTCTGATTGATCGTTTTAAAGTTGTAAAACAGTAGAATCATTTTCAATTTTTTTGGAAATAGTAACAATTTATTAGATGACGAACAATAGTCGGGATGGAAACTATCCCTATATATATTACGAGGAGTAATAACATGAAAATTATTAAAAAAATTAGCATTTTTGCTTTGTTTGTAACATTTATTTTTGCTTTAGTAGCTTGTGGAAAAACTGGTTTAGGAAATTCATCAAATGATAATAAATCTACGACTCAAAAGTCGGCAAAAGAATTAAAATTAGGAGTTTCTATTTCGACTACTAACAATCCCTATTTTGTGGCTATGAAAGATGGTCTTGAAAAAGCCGCAGGAGAAAAAGAAGTAACTTTGAAGATAGCAGATGCACAAGATGATGCTGCTAGACAAGCAGATGATATTCAGAATTTTATAAGTCAAAATGTAGATGCTTTACTAATTAATCCAGTTGATTCTGATGCAATTGTTACATCTATTAAAGCTGCTAATAATGCAAATATTCCAGTAATCTTAATTGACCGCGGTAGTAATGGTGGTGAAGTCTTGACAACTGTTGCTTCTGATAACGTAGAAGCAGGTAAAATGGCTGCCGAATTTATTACCAAGCAATTGGGAGAAAAAGCAAAAACTTTTGAATTATCAGGAGTCCCTGGCGCTTCTGCAACTGTAGATAGAGGTAAAGGATTTGAACAAATTTCAAAGACAAATTTAGATGTTCTTTCTAGTCAATCCGCTAATTTTGATCGCGCAAAAGCTTTGAATACAGCGCAAAATATGATTCAAGGAAACAAAGAAGTACAAGCAATCTTTGCACAGAATGATGAGATGGCGTTAGGAGCTGCACAAGCAGTAAAAGCAGCTGGTCTTAGCAATGTATTAATTGTTGGTATTGATGGTCAACCAGATGCACATGATGCTATTGCCAAAGGTGATATTACTGCCACTATTGCTCAGCAACCAGCTAAGATGGGTGAAATTGCTATTCAATCAGCAATTGATCATTATCAAGGGAAAAAACTAGAAAAAGAAACAGTTTCTCCAATTTATCTTGTGACTAAGGATAATGTTGATCAACATAATTGGTGATATATTTTCAATAAGTAGGTACTTATTCATCTTCATTCAATGTAGTTTTTAAATATCATTGTTACTATTTGAGCTATTGGATTCAAAAAGACCAGATTCCAAACTTGAATCTGGCCTATGATATGTTGCCTTTGATGGAAATGATGGAAGCTCCGGACAAATCTGAATTTTTCTACTCTCGCCGTACAGAAGATGATTGGTAGAAGAAAATCTTCTAGTCTTTTACTAAATAACCTAGCTGATCCAAGGCCTCCTCGATATAGCGGAGGTCTTGTTGTGTTTCAGCTTCGACTAGGTGGTAATGGATGCCATCTGTCAATTCAGACAGAGGTCTAAAATCTGAATGCTCGACTTGTTCTAGAAAATGTTGCACATCTCTACGACAAGACAGTTTCAGCAAGGTTTCAATTTCTCCATAAACGGGATGGTCAATCAAGGTATTCTGGACACGCCCTCCATTATCTACGATAGCAAGGAGTTCTTGACCGATTTCTTCAACTTCATGTTTCACTTTGAAAAGTTTGTGAACATAAGGATTGGTTTCAATTTGCTTATAGATGTAGCCACGATTGGTGGATAGGATAGGAGCACCATCGGCTCTTAAAATTGCAATGTCCTGTACAATGACCTGGCGTGTAACATGAAAATGTTCAGCCAAACTTTGACCATTGAGGGCTTTAGGAGCTTCTTTCAAGAGTTGGAGCAGGGCTTGTTTACGATCTTTTGTCATAGTTCTTCCTTTTAACGGCGTTTTCGAAGCACTTTATAGACAGCTAGTGCTAATGTATAGTCTACCATACTATGGATAATTGTGCCAAATCCAACTAGTACAAAGAGAACATAAAACATATTTTCTACATTGGTACCGGAAGTTGCATAAAAAAGGACACAGGCTAATACTTCAGCAAGGGCATGGACAAGCGCTAACACAAAGTTGAAAATCCAGGAAGATTTTGGTTTATCTAGGGTTTCGGGGAATTTTTGTAGGTAAAGAGCCCCCAAAGTCCCAAAAAAGATATGGGAAAAAGCTCGAAATACGATAACCATGGGATAGCCAGCCATCAAAAATCCAAAACTAGAGGCTATGATGACAAAAACTGCCATCAAGGGCGATAAGAACATAGCGATAAAAATAGCGATGTGGCTTCCCAAAGTGTAAGAAGCAGGTGGAATGACAATCTTAAAAGGCATAACAATTGGAATCAAAATCGCAATAGCCGTTAAGAGGGCAGTCATTGTCATAAATTGTGTCTTTTTCCGTGTATTCATAAGAATCTCCTTTTTATCTGTATATACACTAGTATAGTATAATAAACCAGACAATAAAGCAAGGATTTACTTGAGTTTATAGGTCGTTTTTTAGTTAATACTCTTCGAAAACCTCTTCAAACCATGTCAGCTTCCATCTGCAATCTCAAAACAGTATTTTGAGCTGGCTTCGTCAGTTCTATCCAGAACCTCAAAACCGTGTTTTGAGCAACTTGCGGCTATCTTCCTAGTTTACTTTTTGATTTTCATTGAGTATAAATATAGTAGTTTGAAACTGGAAGAGTATATCATGAATGATAAAATATTTCTAGAAATTAATTTGAATTCCCTAATCTATTTGTTGGTATCTTATTTCAATATATTTTACTGGTAAAAATTTCACTAAAAAATAAAATATACAGAACAAAATCTCCACCTTCAAGCATGAAAGCGGAGATTGTTTTTATTTCTTCAAAGTTTGTAATCTTGGAACAATGGCTAGGGTTAGAACTGCGGAAATAACTAATTCAGCAATGGAGTTTGTTGAGATAACAGTTGCTAGGAGTTTTTGGATATTACCATCAAAAACATTTCCAAAAAGGTAGAAAATTCCACCAAGGACAAAGACTGTATTAGTAAGTGAACCAAGGGCGCCAGCTAGAATCAGACCGGTTTTATTTTTCATCAGTTTATAGACCAGATAAGGAGTTAAACCAATCAAAATACGTGGGACGATGGCAATGATAGCTGAGTAGATGTTCCCGTTTGGTACGAAGGGAGAGAAGAGGTAGCTTGTCGGCAGAATCGTAATTGTGTTAACGGTCAAGCTAAGTAGTCCCATTAAAAATCCAAGTGTAACCCCAACGCGTGGACCGTAGATAATGCTGGCAATAATGACAGGAATATGAACGATGGTCGGTTTGATTGGGAATGGAAAAAGGTTAAAGATAAGTGAGCTTAGAAAATGAATCACGAGCATGGTTGCAAAAAAGATAGCAATAGGTGCAATATTAGAACGTTTTTTCATTGAGAGTTTCCTGTATTCTTTCTAAAATAATTGTGAGGTCAGCTAAGGCTCCTCGTCCGTGGTCTCCACAAGCTAGTAGGGATTCCTTCGGAGCGATCAGCTGATAGCCGTAGGTTTCTAATGTTTTCAGATTAGCCTGAGTTGCTGGATGGTCATACATCTTTGTATTCATAGCAGGTGCGATGAGTTTTGGGATATGACTTGGCAAGGCTAGAGCCGTACTGGTCACCATATTGTCCGCAAAGCCGTGGGCTAGTTTTGCAATAGTGTTAGCAGTTGCAGGGGCCACGATGAATAGATCAGTTTCTTTTCCAAGTTCAATATGATTGACTTGATCTGGATAGGATTCCTTCATGACATCCAAGTGAATAGGATTCTGTGAGAGTACCTGTAGTGTCAAAGGTTGGATAAACTCTGTAGCAGCCTGAGTCATTAAGACAGTGACTTGATGATCTTGTTTTTTTAGAGAACTGACTAAATCTGCCGACTTGTAAGAGGCGATTGAGCCCGTTACAGCCAAGAGAATGTTTGCCATAGTTTTCCTTTCTATGAATGATAGTCTTGAATTTTTTCAAGGAGGAGTTCTGCAATTTCTTCTTTAGTCTGGACTGTTTGAAGCTGATCTTTTTCAACAAAGATAGCTCTGTGCTGCTTTGCTGAGATTTGGGTTAGGTCATTTGCTATGATTAAGTCTGCTTTGTTCTTGATAAGACTTTTTCTAGCAATGTCAACCAGATGGTCTTCGGAAACATCAACCAGCAGTTTGAAACCAATCAGATGAATAGCAGGATTCCACTCCTTGACTAGAGAGATGATTTTGGGTGTCTTTTTTAGGAATAAAACCTGAACCTCATCAGTCGAAGAAATCTTAGCTTGATGATTTTGCTTGCTTAAAAATTCTTCCAAATTGGAGCTAGACTGAACTTCCTCCAGACCTGTCATATAAACAGGAGTGTAATCGGACACAGCCATTGAGTGAATCAAGACCTGATAGTCCTTGACACGTTCTTGCATTTCAAGGAGAAGGTCCTTGGTATTGTTAATTTCTCGAATACTTAGGTTGGGATGGGCTTCTGGCTTCAGAGCTCGTTTTGTAGTAATTAAACAAACTTCATGCCCTGCAGTAAGCAAGGTTTCTGTGATGATTTTTCCCAAGTGACCTGTAGAATGGTTAGTGATAGAGCGGACGCTATCGATAGATTCACTGGTACCGCCCGATGTAACTAAAATTTTCATAGCACTATTGTACCAAAAAAAAAATAATAAGCAAAAGAAAGCGCTTGAATATATATAGAAAATAAAAAGAATCTACTATAGTTTCAAACTATAAAGCCATATAAAATTTAAGAAAGGACTTTAAAAACCTTAAAAATAGGGATATTTACGAACGTTTAGAGAGTTTTGGGATGTTAAAAATCTTGTTTTGTGTTATAATGAATTATCATATAAGAGGTTAGAGGAGTTTTGAATGAAAACAGATATTGAAATCGCACAGAGTATTGAGTTGAAACCTATTGTTGATGTTGTAGAGAAGCTTGGAATTTCTTACGACGATTTGGAGTTGTATGGAAAGTACAAGGCTAAGCTCAGCTTTGATAAAATTCGTGCAGTTGAGAGCAATCCAGTTGGGAAATTGATTTTGGTTACTGCCATCAACCCAACACCTGCAGGTGAAGGAAAATCAACTATTACCATTGGTCTTGCGGATGCCCTGAACAAGATTGGCAAGAAAACCATGATTGCTATCCGCGAACCGTCTCTTGGTCCAGTCATGGGGATCAAGGGTGGTGCTGCTGGCGGTGGTTATGCTCAAGTTCTACCAATGGAAGACATCAACCTTCACTTTACTGGAGACATGCATGCCATTACGACTGCCAACAATGCTCTTTCTGCCTTGATTGACAACCACTTACATCAAGGGAATGAGTTGGGAATTGACCAACGTCGTATCCTCTGGAAACGCGTTGTGGACTTGAATGATCGCGCCCTTCGTCATGTAACTGTTGGACTTGGTGGCCCTCTAAACGGTATTCCACGTGAGGATGGATTTGACATTACAGTTGCTTCTGAAATCATGGCTATTCTTTGCTTGGCGACTGATATTGAAGATTTGAAACGCCGTTTGGCGAATATTGTTATCGGTTATCGTTACGACCGTACACCAGTTTCTGTTGGCGATTTGAAGGTTGAGGGTGCCTTGGCTTTGATTTTGAAGGATGCTATTAAGCCAAACTTGGTTCAGACAATTTACGGAACACCTGCATTTGTACATGGTGGTCCATTTGCCAATATTGCTCACGGATGTAACTCTGTCTTGGCAACTACAACAGCCCTTCACTTGGCTGATTACACAGTTACTGAAGCTGGTTTTGGTGCAGACCTTGGTGCCGAGAAATTCCTTGATATTAAGACACCAAACTTGCCAACATCTCCAGATGCAGTAGTTATTGTAGCAACCCTTCGTGCCCTTAAGATGAATGGTGGCGTGGCTAAAGACGCTTTGATAGAAGAAAACGTAGAAGCTGTTCGTGCCGGTTTTGCTAACTTGAAACGCCACGTTGAGAACATCCGTAAATTTGGAGTACCTGCAGTCGTAGCTATTAATGAGTTTGTCTCTGATACAGAAGCAGAAATCGCAGCCTTGAAAGAACTCTGTGCCTCAATCGATGTACCAGTTGAGTTGGCAAGTGTCTGGGCTGATGGTGCAGAAGGTGGAATAGCTCTTGCTGAAACTCTTGTCAAGACTATCGCTGAAACCCCAGCTAACTATAAACGTTTGTATGACAATGACCTTTCTGTCCAAGAAAAGATTGAAAAAATTGTTACTGAAATCTACCGTGGTAGCAAAGTGAACTTTGAAAAGAAAGCTCAAACGCAAATCGCTCAAATTGTTCAAAATGGTTGGGACAAATTACCAATCTGTATGGCTAAGACTCAGTACAGTTTCTCTGACAATCCAAATGCACTTGGAGCACCTGAAAACTTTGAAATTACCATTCGCGAATTGGTGCCAAAATTAGGTGCAGGCTTCATCGTTGCCTTAACTGGTGATGTCATGACCATGCCAGGACTTCCAAAACGACCAGCAGCCCTCAACATGGATGTTGAAAGCGATGGAACAGTCCTAGGCTTGTTCTAGTATATTGTACTTGACTTTAAATGAGTTTGGAAATACTATCCAAGCTCATTTTTTCTCAGACTGCAAGCAGTTCATCAATAAGAATTATACTCTTCGAAAATCTCTTCAAACCACGTCAGCTTCACCTTGCCGTATAGATGTTACTGACTACGTCAGTTCTATCTGCAACC
>NZ_VMMM01000003.1:0-150050 GCF_013277195.1 Streptococcus sp. 2579 | reverse complement strand
GATTTTCATTGAGTATCAGTCCTCTTTCCCTTGGGAAGAGGCTTTTTAATACTAGGAAAAGGACAGTTAGAGTCTTCTGTGTTATACTAGAGATATGTTAGATTTGAAAGAATACGGTATCGTCATGTGGCCGGAGGAGAAGATTGTTTCTTTTCGTCAGAAACTCCTCACTTGGTATGATGAAAACAAAAGAGATTTACCGTGGCGTAGAAGTAAAAATCCTTATCACATCTGGGTCTCTGAAATTATGCTCCAGCAGACTAGGGTGGATACAGTTATCCCTTACTACGAACGTTTCTTGGACTGGTTTCCGACAGTGGAAAGTTTGGCGAATGCGCCTGAAGAGCGTTTGTTGAAGGCTTGGGAAGGCTTGGGTTATTATTCTCGAGTTCGTAATATGCAGGCTGCAGCCCAGCAGATTATGACTGACTTTGGTGGCCAATTTCCAAACACCTATGAAGGAATTTCCAGATTGAAAGGAATTGGACCTTATACTGCAGGAGCCATTTCCAGTATCGCTTTTAATTTGCCTGAGCCAGCGGTCGATGGTAATGTCATGCGGGTTTTGGCACGTCTGTTTGAAGTCAATCACGATATTGGAATTCCAAGTAATCGCAAAATTTTTCAGGCAATGATGGAAATCTTGATTGATCCGGATCGTCCGGGTGACTTTAATCAAGCTTTGATGGACTTGGGATCTGATATTGAGGCGCCTGTAAATCCCAGACCAGAAGAAAGTCCAGTTAAGGACTTTAGTGCGGCATATCAGAATGGCACAATGGACCGTTATCCAATCAAGGCTCCCAAGAAAAAGCCAGTTCCTATTTATCTTAAAGCCTTAGTTGTGAAAAATTCTCAAGGACAATTTTTACTTGAAAAAAATGAAAGTGAAAAGCTATTGGCAGGTTTTTGGCATTTCCCCTTGATAGAAGTAGATGACTTTTCGCAAGAAGAGCAGTTTGACCTCTTTCATCAGGTTGCAGAAGAAAGCGTGAACTTTGGCCCAAGTCCAGAAGAGAGTTTCCAGCAGGACTATGACCTAGATGTTGCTTGGCTTGATGTTTATTTTGAGACTGTCAAGCATGTCTTTAGTCATCGTAAATGGCATGTTCAAATTGTAGCAGGTCAAGTGAGTGACTTCCATGATTTTTCAGATAGGGAAGTTCGCTGGCTTTCACCAGAAGAGTTCAAGGATTACCCACTTGCCAAACCCCAACAAAAAATCTGGCAGGCTTATGCAAAAGCCAACTTAGACAGTAGCTAAGACTAGCTATCGTGTCTTCTTGCTATTTTTTTGGTATAATAGTAGAGAAAAAGGTGAACATATGAAAAAAATACTAATTGTAGATGATGAGAAACCAATCTCGGATATTATCAAGTTTAATATGACCAAGGAAGGTTACGAAGTTGTAACTGCTTTTAACGGTCGTGAAGCGCTAGAGCAATTTGAAGCAGAGCAACCAGATATTATTATTCTGGATTTGATGCTTCCGGAAATTGATGGTTTAGAAGTTGCTAAGACCATTCGCAAGACAAGTAGTGTACCTATTATCATGCTGTCGGCTAAAGACAGTGAATTTGATAAGGTTATCGGTTTAGAGCTTGGAGCAGATGACTATGTGACAAAACCCTTCTCCAATCGTGAGTTGCAGGCGCGTGTTAAAGCTTTGCTGCGTCGTTCTCAACCTATGCCAGTAGATGGGCAGGAAGCAGAAAGTAAACCTCAACCTATCCAAATTGGGGATTTAGAAATTGTTCCAGACGCCTACGTGGCTAAAAAATATGGCGAAGAACTAGACTTAACCCATCGTGAGTTTGAGCTTTTGTATCATTTGGCATCGCATACAGGTCAAGTCATTACGCGCGAACACTTGCTTGAGACTGTCTGGGGTTATGACTATTTTGGTGATGTCCGTACGGTTGATGTGACTGTACGACGTCTGCGTGAGAAGATTGAAGATACACCCAGCCGACCAGAGTATATCTTGACGCGCCGTGGTGTAGGGTATTACATGAGAAATAATGCTTGATTTACTGAAACAAACGATTTTTACCAGAGATTTTATCTTTATCCTGATTTTGTTAGGTTTCATCCTTGTTGTGACCCTTCTATTACTAGAGAATAGACGTGATAATATGCGATTGAAGCAAATCAATCAAAAGGTTAAAGATTTGATTGCAGGAGATTATTCCAAGGTTCTTGATATGCAAGGTGGGTCTGAAATCACCAATATTACCAATAATTTGAATGACTTGTCGGAGGTTATTCGTCTCACTCAGGAAAATCTAGAACAAGAGAGTAAGAGACTAAATAGTATCCTGTTTTATATGACAGATGGGGTTCTTGCGACCAATCGTCGGGGGCAGATTATCATGATTAACGATACAGCCAAGAAGCAACTGGGGCTGGTTAAAGAAGATGTTCTGAATAGAAGCATTTTGGAATTGCTCAAGATAGAAGAAGACTATGAATTGCGTGATTTGATTACCCAAAGTCCAGAATTGTTGCTAGATTCCCAAGACATCAATGGGGAATATCTGAGCCTTCGAGTTCGCTTTGCCTTGATTCGTCGAGAGTCTGGCTTTATTTCAGGTTTGGTGGCTGTTTTGCATGATACGACGGAGCAGGAGAAGGAAGAGCGCGAACGGAGACTCTTCGTTTCCAACGTTAGTCATGAGTTACGGACTCCTTTAACCAGCGTGAAATCTTATCTTGAAGCCTTGGATGAGGGAGCTTTGTGTGAAACTGTAGCACCAGACTTCATCAAGGTGTCTCTGGACGAAACCAACCGTATGATGCGCATGGTGACGGATCTCCTCCATCTCTCACGGATTGATAATGCGACCAGTCACCTAGATGTAGAATTGATAAACTTCACTGCCTTTATTACCTTTATCCTCAATCGTTTTGACAAGATGAAAGGACAGGAAAAAGAAAAGAAATATGAGCTGGTGAGAGATTATCCTATCAATTCTATCTGGATGGAAATTGATACAGACAAGATGACACAGGTGATTGATAATATTTTAAATAATGCTATTAAGTATTCGCCAGATGGGGGTAAAATCACTGTCAGAATGAAGACAACTGAAGACCAGATGATTTTATCCATTTCTGACCACGGTTTGGGGATTCCTAAGCAGGATTTACCACGTATCTTTGACCGTTTCTATCGTGTGGATCGTGCTAGAAGTCGTGCCCAAGGTGGAACAGGTCTGGGACTGTCTATTGCCAAAGAAATTATCAAACAACATAATGGCTTTATTTGGGCCAAGAGTGAATACGGTAAGGGTTCAACCTTTACCATTGTGCTCCCTTATGATAAGGATGCAGTGAAAGAAGAAGTATGGGAGGACGAAGTAGAAGACTAGAATGAGTGAAATAGGCTTTAAATATAGTATTTTAGCGTCGGGTTCCAGTGGAAATTCCTTTTATCTGGAAACACCAAAAAAGAAGCTTTTAGTGGATGCTGGCTTGTCTGGTAAGAAAATTACTAGCCTACTTGCTGAAATTAACCGCAAACCAGAAGACCTGGATGCCATCTTGATTACCCATGAGCATTCAGATCATATCCATGGAGTGGGTGTGTTAGCTCGCAAGTATGGTATGGATTTGTATGCCAATGAAAAGACCTGGCAAGCTATGGAAAACAGCAAGTATCTTGGCAAGGTAGACTCTTCGCAAAAGCATATTTTTGAAATGGGTAAAACCAAAACCTTTGGAGATATCGACATCGAGAGTTTTGGCGTAAGCCATGATGCAGTCGCACCTCAGTTCTATCGCTTTATGAAAGATGATAAAAGTTTTGTCCTTTTGACAGATACAGGGTATGTTAGTGACCGTATGGCGGGAATTGTCGAAAATGCGGATGGCTATCTTATCGAGTCCAACCATGATGTAGAGATTTTGCGAGCAGGTTCTTACGCTTGGCGACTCAAACAACGAATCCTATCTGACCTCGGTCACCTTTCTAACGAAGACGGTGCTGAAGCTATGATTCGTACCTTGGGAAACCGCACTAAGAAAATCTACCTTGGGCATTTATCCAAGGAGAACAATATCAAGGAGTTGGCTCATATGACCATGGTCAATCAGCTAGCGCAAGCTGATCTGGGAGTCGGAGTAGACTTTAAGGTTTATGATACCTCACCAGATACCGCAACACCATTGACAGATATATAAAAAAGAAGGCGAGGGCCTTCTTTTTTATATATCTGGTAGAGATTTGGTGTGGTATAATGTTTACAAATGATATAGGAGAAGTAGTGTGAAAAGAAAATGGTTATTTAAGGATTATTATGACACAACAATTATTTTACTTGCTTTAATCTCTGTTATTCTGGTATTACTTGGATTTGCTGAGATGATTGATTTAGACAGTCCTCCATACAGTATTATTGACTTGCTACTTTGGTTTGTGTTTGTGGTAGATTATGGTTGGCGGTTCTTTTCAAGTAAAGCAAAATGGAGGTTTATACTTGAAAATATCTTTGACTTGTTAGCTATCCTTCCTTTAAATGCTATTTTTACAGTATTGCGATTAGGGCGTATCTTCCGCTTAGCAAGGCTGACAAAATTACTGAAACTGACTCGTTTACTTAGAATAATTGGACTTACAGGTAAATTAGAAAGAAAAATTAGTAGATTCTTACGAACAAATGGCCTGATTTATATCTTATATGTTAATATTTTTATCGTTCTAGTAGGAAGTTCAATTTTATCTGTAGTTGAAGAAAAATCCTTCTCAGATAGTCTTTGGTGGGCTCTTGTGACAGTAACTACTGTTGGTTATGGTGATATTGTTCCAGTTTCCCTTTTTGGGAAATGGCTAGCAGTTTTACTGATGCTTGTCGGTATTGGAACAATAGGGATGCTAACAAGTGCTTTGACGAACTTTTTTGTAAAGGATAATCCAGATGAACAGATAAAACTTGATAAACTTCAAGATGAATTATCTAGTCAGAGAATATTACTAGAGAAGCAATCTGAGAAAATCGAAGAACTGCATCGGATGATACAAGATTTGCTTGAAAAAACATAATAAAAATAAAGATGAGACAAAGTTTGAGTTGAGGAGAAATCAAGTAAGTTTTGACACAATAGAACGCATATTATCAGGTATAAAAACTTGATACTATGCGTTTTATAGAGAAATGAAATAAAATCTGAACAAATCAATTAGGAATTTAAAGCATTTTATAACAACGTTTTAGAGTAATGGGGTGCTATTTCAACTTCAATCTACTATAATATAGATAAAAAACAACTCCCTGATGATTCAAGGAGTTGTCTATAGTTAAATTAGTTTTTTGAAGCTGCTTGGAATTCTGGGTTTTTCCATGCTTCGTCAATGATAGCTTGCAATTCTTTAGCAGATGCTTGCATTTTTTGAGTTTCTGCGTCGTTCAATGGAATATTTACTGGACGAACGATACCATGTGCACCAACAACAGCTGGTTGACCGATAAAGACATTCTCAACTCCGTATTGACCTTCTTGGAATACTGAAAGTGGAAGTACTGCGTTTTCATCGTCAAGGATTGCTTTAGTGATACGAGCAAGTGCTACTGCAATACCGTAGTATGTTGCACCTTTTTTGTTGATGATTGTGTAGGCTGCATCACGAACACCTTCGAACAATTCAATCAATTCAGCTTCTTGAACATTTTGAGTGTCTTTAAGGAATTCTTCAAGGTTTACACCAGCGATGTTTGCGTGTGACCAAACAGCGAACTCAGAGTCACCGTGTTCACCCATGATGTAGGCGTGCACTGAACGAGCATCCACATCCAATTTTTCAGCAAGTGCTTGACGGAAACGAGCTGAGTCAAGTGAAGTACCTGAACCGATAACGCGTTCTTTAGGGAAACCAGAGAATTTCCAAGTTGAGTAAGTCAAAACGTCAACTGGGTTAGCAGCAACAAGGAAGATACCTTTGAAACCTGATTCAACAACTTGAGTTACGATTGATTTGTTGATAGCAAGGTTTTTACCTACAAGGTCAAGACGAGTTTCACCTGGTTTTTGAGGAGCACCTGCAGTGATTACAACAAGGTCAGCGTCTGCACAGTCAGAGTATTGAGCTGCATAGATTTTTTTAGGTGAAGTGAAGGCAAGGGCGTGACTAAGGTCAAGCGCGTCACCAACAGCTTTTTCATGCAATTGTGGAATTTCGATAATTCCAAGCTCTTGTGCAATTCCTTGGTTAACCAGTGCAAAAGCGTAAGATGAACCTACAGCACCATCACCGACAAGGATAACTTTTTTGTGTTGTTTAGTTGAAGTCATTGTTCTAAACATCTCCTTAATTTTATTAGGGGATTTTCCCCAGACAACTTCATTCTATCACTTTTAAAAAACTTTGTCACGAATATGCCTTATAGTTCTCGATGTAAACGTTTTAGTGGTTTAGAGGCTGAAATAGATGGGAATTTATGGTATAATGTTGTTACTTACTAATTGTGAAATGAGGCATTTATTAATGCAGGATAAAAATTTAGTGAATGTCAATCTGACAAAGGAGATGAAGACGAGCTTTATCGATTACGCCATGAGTGTTATCGTAGCCCGGGCTCTTCCTGATGTTCGAGATGGCTTGAAACCTGTTCACCGTCGCATTCTCTACGGAATGAATGAATTGGGTGTTACTCCAGACAAACCTCATAAAAAATCTGCTCGTATTACAGGGGATGTCATGGGTAAATATCACCCACACGGGGATTCCTCTATTTATGAAGCCATGGTCCGTATGGCTCAATGGTGGAGCTACCGTTACATGCTTGTAGATGGGCATGGAAACTTTGGTTCCATGGATGGAGATGGTGCTGCCGCCCAGCGTTACACTGAGGCACGTATGAGCAAGATTGCTCTAGAAATGCTTCGAGATATCAATAAGAATACGGTTGATTTCGTCGATAACTATGATGCCAATGAACGGGAACCCTTGGTTTTGCCAGCTCGTTTTCCAAACCTTTTGGTCAATGGAGCAACTGGTATCGCTGTTGGTATGGCAACCAATATTCCACCTCATAACCTGGGTGAGACCATTGATGCAGTCAAGCTCGTCATGGACAATCCTGAAGTGACTACCAAGGACTTGATGGAAGTCTTGCCTGGTCCAGATTTTCCAACAGGTGCCCTTGTCATGGGGAAATCAGGCATTCATAAGGCTTATGAAACAGGTAAAGGTTCTATTGTTCTTCGTTCTCGTACTGAAATCGAAGAAACTAAGACTGGCCGTGAGCGAATTGTTGTAACAGAATTTCCTTATATGGTCAACAAAACCAAGGTGCATGAGCATATTGTTCGCTTGGTTCAGGAAAAACGCATTGAGGGGATTACAGCAGTACGTGATGAGTCAAACCGTGAAGGTGTTCGATTTGTTATTGAAGTCAAGCGCGATGCCTCAGCCAATGTTATCCTTAATAACCTCTTCAAGATGACCCAAATGCAAACCAACTTTGGTTTCAATATGCTTGCTATCCAAAATGGTGTACCGAAGATTTTATCCCTTCGTCAGATTTTGGATGCTTATATCGAGCACCAAAAAGAAGTAGTTGTTCGTCGGACACGTTTTGATAAGGAAAAAGCGGAAGCACGCGCTCATATCTTAGAAGGTCTCTTGATTGCGCTAGACCATATCGATGAAGTGATTCGTATCATCCGTGCTAGTGAAACAGACGCAGAAGCACAAGCTGAGTTGATGAGTAAATTTAAGCTTTCTGAACGTCAAAGTCAGGCCATCCTGGACATGCGTCTTCGTCGTTTGACAGGTTTGGAACGTGATAAGATCCAGTCTGAGTATGATGACCTCTTGGCTCTGATTGCGGATTTGGCGGATATTCTTGCTAAGCCTGAACGTGTTTCTCAAATTATCAAAGACGAATTGGATGAAGTTAAACGTAAATTTTCCGATAAACGCCGTACAGAGTTGATGGTCGGTGAAGTCTTGAGTCTTGAAGATGAAGATTTGATTGAAGAATCGGATGTCTTGATTACCCTTTCTAACAGAGGCTACATTAAGCGTTTGGATCAGGATGAGTTCACTGCTCAAAAACGTGGGGGTCGTGGTGTCCAAGGAACGGGAGTGAAAGATGATGACTTTGTTCGTGAGTTAGTGTCAACTAGCACCCATGATCATCTGCTCTTCTTCACAAACAAGGGACGTGTCTATCGTCTTAAAGGTTATGAAATTCCTGAGTATGGTCGGACTGCCAAAGGGCTACCAGTAGTCAATCTCTTGAAATTGGATGAAGACGAAAGTATTCAGACGGTTATCAATGTTGAGTCTGATCGCAGTGATGATGCTTATCTCTTCTTTACAACCCGTCACGGTATTGTGAAGAGAACCAGTGTTAAGGAATTTGCTAACATTCGCCAGAATGGTCTCAAGGCTTTGAACCTCAAGGATGAAGATGAGTTAATCAATGTCTTGTTGACGGAAGAAGATACGGATATTATCATTGGTACCAAGTTTGGTTATGCAGTTCGCTTTAATCAATCAGCCGTTCGTGGTATGAGCCGTATCGCCACTGGTGTGAAAGGTGTTAATCTCCGTGATGGAGATACAGTAGTCGGAGCGAGCGTAATTACTGATCAAGATGAGGTTCTTATCATTACTGAAAAAGGATATGGTAAGCGTACAGCTGCTACTGAATACCCAACAAAAGGTCGTGGTGGTAAGGGAATGCAGACAGCTAAAATTACCGAAAAAAATGGCTTGCTGGCCGGTCTTATGACTGTTCAAGGGGATGAGGATTTGATGATTATCACTGATACAGGTGTCATGATTCGAACCAATCTTGCCAATATTTCACAAACAGGACGCGCAACTATGGGAGTTAAAGTAATGCGCCTGGATCAAGATGCTCAGATAGTGACCTTCACAACGGTTGCAGCGGCAGAAAAAGAAGAAGTTGGGACAGAAAATGAAACAGAAGGTGAAGCATAATGTCTCAAAAAAATAATAAAAAGAAAAACAAACGAAAAAATCTGCTGACAAATATCCTAGCAGGATTTCTGATAGTACTGTCACTGGTTTTGATTTTTAATGCGCAAATTCGAAATATTTTCATGGTCTGGAATACCAATAAGTATCAAGTTAGTCAGGTATCAAAAGAAAAAATAGAAGAAAATCAGGATACAGAAGGAAATTTTGATTTTGATTCGGTCAAAGCGATCTCTTCGGAAGCTGTTCTAGCTTCTCAATGGGACGCTCAAAAATTACCAGTTATTGGGGGAATTGCAATTCCTGAATTGGAAATGAATTTGCCGATTTTTAAAGGACTTGATAATGTTAATCTCTTCTACGGTGCTGGTACAATGAAACGCGAGCAAGTAATGGGAGAAGGAAATTATAGTCTAGCTAGTCATCATATCTTTGGTGTTGATAATGCTAATAAAATGTTATTTTCTCCTTTGGATAACGCTAAAAATGGTATGAAGATTTATCTAACTGATAAAAATAAAGTTTATACCTATGAAATCCGTGAAGTCAAACGTGTGACACCGGATCGTGTTGATGAAGTTGATGATAGAGATGGGGTCAATGAAATCACATTAGTAACCTGTGAAGACCTTGCTGCTACAGAACGTATTATTGTAAAAGGTGATTTGAAAGAAACAAAAGATTATTCACAAACATCTGATGAAATCCTAACAGCTTTCAATCAACCATATAAACAATTTTATTAGTACAAATCAGTGAAATCATGGATTTCACTGATTTTTTTAAGATTTTCATAAAAAAACTTTTATGAAATCCAGAAAACGCTTCCTAAAATCTAAAGTTTGTGATATAATTATCAAGAAAAAAGATTTAGGAGTTTATTATGGTTTCTTCAGAATTTATCTCAAAGATTGAATTTGCTTGCAAGAAGAAGGAAAGTCTTTATAGTCAAAGCAAATTTAAGTATGCGATTCGTTCTATGTTTGCAGGTGCATTCTTAACTTTCAGTACAGCTGCTGGTGCAGTTGGGGCTGACTTGATTAATAAAATTGCACCAGGTAGTGGACGTTTCCTCTTCCCATTTGTCTTTGCTTGGGGCTTGGCCTACATTGTTTTCTTGAATGCCGAGTTGGTAACATCAAACATGATGTTCTTGACTGCAGGTAGTTTCTTGAAAAAAATCTCTTGGAGAAAAACAGCTGAGATTTTACTTTACTGTACCTTGTTCAACCTTATCGGGGCTTTGATAGCAGGTTGGGGCTTTGCCCACTCAGCAGCCTATGCACATCTGACTCATGATAGTTTCATCTCAGGGGTTGTTGAGATGAAGTTAGGCCGCTCAAATGAATTAGTCTTACTTGAGGCGATTTTGGCAAATATTTTCGTTAATATTGCGATTCTTTCATTTGTTTTGGTCAAAGATGGTGGTGCCAAACTTTGGCTTGTTTTATCAGCGATTTACATGTTTGTATTCTTAACAAACGAGCACATTGCTGCGAACTTTGCTTCTTTCGCGATTGTAAAATTCAGTGTTGCTGCTGACTCAATTGCTAACTTCGGTGTTGGAAATATGCTTCGCCACTGGGGTGTAACCTTCATCGGAAACTTTATCGGAGGAGGCCTCTTGATGGGTCTTCCATATGCCTTCCTCAATAAAAATGAAGATACTTATGTAGATTAAGAAAATGAGCGCGATTGAGTCGTGCTTTTTTCATTTTTAAAATAAGGTAATAGTTATTTATTATATCAAAATATAAAAAAGAGGTATTAGTCAAGATAGGTCGATAGTGCTACAATATCCTTAATGAAACTATATGGAGGTCGCCTTATGACTCGTGATTTTAAATTTGAAACCTTACAATTGCATGCTGGGCAAGTAGTTGATCCAGCTACCAAGTCTCGTGCAGTGCCGATTTATCAAACAACATCCTTTGTTTTTGATGACACGCAGGAAGGTGCCGATTTGTTTGCCTTGAGAAAACCAGGTAATATCTATACTCGTATTACAAATCCTACAACGGCTGCTTTTGAAGAAAGAATTGCAGCTCTCGAAGGTGGTGTCGGAGCTCTTGCAACAGCATCAGGTATGGCAGCAGTGACTTATACGATTTTGGCACTTGCCCATGCTGGTGACCATGTAGTTGCAGCCTCAACTATTTACGGTGGAACCTTCAATCTCTTGAAGGAAACCCTTCCTCGTTATGGTATCACAACAACCTTTGTCGATGTGGATAATTTGGAGGAGGTAGAAGCAGCGATCAAAGACAATACCAAGCTTGTCTTGATTGAAACCTTGGGTAATCCTTTGATTAACATTCCTGACTTGGAAAAATTGGCTGAGATTGCGCATAGACACCAGATTCCACTCGTTTCGGACAACACTTTTGCTACACCATATTTGATTAACGTCTTCTCTCACGGTGTAGATATTGCCATTCATTCGGCGACTAAGTTTATCGGTGGGCATGGTACGACTATTGGTGGAGTGATTGTCGATAGCGGGCGTTTTGACTGGGCGGCTTCAGGAAAATTCCCTCAATTTGTTGAGGAAGATCCAAGCTACCACAATTTGAGCTATACTCGTGATGTCGGTGCAGCAGCCTTTATTATCGCTGTCCGTGTTCAATTGCTTCGTGATACAGGTGCAGCCTTGTCGCCATTTAATGCCTTTCTCTTGCTTCAAGGACTTGAAACCCTTTCACTTCGTGTGGAACGCCATGTGCAAAATGCAGAGAAAATTGTTGATTTCCTTATCAACCATCCTAAGGTAGAAAAAGTCAACTATCCAAAACTTGCTGATAGTCCTTACCATGCTTTGGCTGAAAAATACTTGCCAAAAGGTGTCGGTTCAATCTTTACCTTCCATGTCAAAGGTGGAGAGGCAGAAGCACGCAAGGTAATTGATCATTTAGAAATCTTCTCTGATCTTGCAAATGTGGCAGATGCTAAATCGCTTGTTGTTCATCCAGCTACAACCACTCACGGTCAATTGTCAGAAAAAGACCTAGAAGCAGCAGGTGTCACACCAAACCAAATCCGTTTGTCTATCGGACTTGAAAATGTAGATGATTTGATTGGAGACTTGCGCTTGGCCTTGGAAAAAATTTAAAGAAAAAGAAGATAAACAGTGGGTTTCGACTCACTGTTTTTGATTTTCCCTTAGGCATGATATAATGGTTAAAGAAGCCTAGAAAGAGGAACGATATGAACGAAATCAAATGCCCCAACTGTGGGGAAGTCTTTACAGTAAATGAGAGTCAGTATGCCGAACTCTTGTCCCAAGTGAGAACGGCAGAGTTTGATAAGGAACTACACGATAGGATGAGGCAGGAACTGGCCTTGGCTGAGCAAAAGGCCATGAATGAACAACAGACTAAACTGGCTCAAAAAGACCAAGAAATTGCTCAATTGCAGAGTCAAATACAAAACTTTGATACAGAAAAAGAATTGGCCAAGAAAGAAGTTGAACAAACAAGCCATCAGGCTCTCTTGGCCAAGGACAAGGAAGTACAGGCCTTGGAAAACCAATTGGCCACCTTGCGTTTGGAACATGAAAATCAACTACAGAAGACCCTCTCTGACCTAGAAAAAGAACGAGACCAGGTTAAAAATCAGCTTCTCTTGCAAGAAAAAGAAAACGAACTCTCTCTTGCTTCAGTTAAGCAAAACTACGAAGCTCAACTCAAGGCAGCTAGTGAACAAGTCGAATTTTATAAGAATTTCAAAGCCCAACAATCTACAAAAGCTATCGGGGAAAGTCTGGAACACTATGCAGAGAGTGAGTTTAACAAGGTCCGCAGTTTTGCCTTTCCAAATGCTTACTTTGAAAAGGATAACAAGGTTTCAGCGCGTGGGTCTAAGGGAGACTTTATCTTCCGTGAATGTGACGAAAATGGGGTTGAAATCATTTCCATCATGTTTGAGATGAAGAATGAAGCTGACGGAACAGAGAAGAAGCACAAGAATGCAGATTTTTATAAGGAATTGGACAAGGATCGTCGGGAGAAGAACTGTGAGTATGCCGTTTTGGTGACCATGCTTGAGGCCGATAATGACTACTTTAACACAGGGATTGTTGACGTTAGCCATGAGTATGAAAAGATGTATGTGGTTCGTCCTCAATTCTTTATTCAGTTGATTGGGCTTTTGCGAAATGCGGCGCTTAATTCCCTAAAATACAAGCAGGAGTTGGCCTTGGTTCGCGAGCAAAATATTGACATTACGCATTTTGAAGAAGACTTGGATGCCTTTAAACAGGCCTTTGCTAAGAACTATAATTCAGCTTCGACCAACTTTGGTAAAGCTATCGATGAAATTGACAAGGCCATCAAACGCATGGAAGAGGTCAAGAAATTCCTAACCACATCCGAAAACCAACTCCGTCTAGCGAACAATAAATTGGAAGATGTTTCTGTTAAAAAATTGACCCGGAAAAATCCAACCATGAAAGCGAAATTTGAAGCACTGAAGGGGGAGTGAGGAAACAAGATATGAACGGTATTATCAACTTAAAAAAAGAAGCGGGGATGACCTCGCATGATGCGGTTTTTAAACTGCGCAAGATTTTGGGAACAAAGAAAATTGGTCATGGTGGAACCTTGGATCCGGATGTGGTAGGTGTTTTACCGATTGCGGTTGGCAAGGCGACACGAATGGTCGAGTTTATGCAGGATGAGGGCAAGGTCTATGAGGGTGAAATCACTCTTGGTTATTCAACAACGACTGAGGATACCAGTGGTGAAGTGGTCGCAGAGACACCTGTTTTATCGCACTTGGATGAAAGGCTTGTTGATGAAGCAATCGCCAGTCTGACAGGATCTATTATTCAGATTCCGCCTATGTATTCGGCTGTCAAGGTTAATGGTCGTAAGCTTTATGAGTATGCGCGTGCTGGTCAGGAAGTGGAGCGTCCAGAACGTCAGGTGACCATTTATCAATTTGATCGAACAAGTCCGATTTCTTATGAGGGTTATCTTGCACGCTTTACTTTTCGTGTGAAATGTAGTAAGGGGACTTATATCCGTACCTTGTCAGTTGACTTGGGAGAGAAGCTTGGTTATGCGGCCCATATGTCACATCTGACTCGAACTAGTGCAGCTGGTTTGCAACTAGAAGATGCTCTTACCTTGGAAGAAATTGCTGTCAAAGTGGGGGCTGGCCAATTGGACTTTCTTCATCCTCTAGAGATTGGGACAGGAGACCTTGTCAAAGTTTTCCTAAGTCCAGAGCAGGCTGCAGAAGTACGCTTTGGTCGTTTTATAGAGCTCGAACAAACAGAACAAGAATTGGCTGCTTTTGAAGGAGATAAATTGCTAGCCATTCTAGAAAAACGGGACAATCTCTACAAGCCAAGGAAGGTTTTTAGCTAGTCTAACTGAGGTGTAGGGAGTGTTGTTTCCCCTTGACTATCCAAATCAGACTATAAATTTTGCAAAAAATGTGATAGAATAGACGACGGATAAAAAAACGGAGGATAGCATGCAAAATAGACCAATCATTATCGGAGTGACAGGTGGTTCTGGTGGTGGTAAGACCAGTGTTTCAAGAGCCATTTTATCGCACTTCCCTGATGAAAAGATTTCCATGATTGAACATGATTCATACTACAAGGATCAGTCTCATTTGACCTTTGAAGAGCGTGTCAAAACTAACTATGACCATCCTTTTGCCTTTGATACAGACTTGATGATCGAGCAGATTAAGGAATTGTTGGCAGGGCGTCCGGTGGACATTCCGACTTATGACTATACAGAGCATACACGAAGCAGCAAAACCTATCGTCAAGAGCCTCAAGATGTCTTTATCGTTGAGGGGATTTTGGTCTTGGAGGACAAGCGTCTGCGCGATTTGATGGATATCAAGATTTTTGTGGATACGGATGATGATGTGCGCATTATTCGTCGTATCAAGCGCGATATGGAAGAACGTGGCCGTAGTCTTGATAGCGTTATTGACCAGTATCTAGGTGTGGTTAAACCAATGTACCACCAGTTTATCGAGCCAACCAAGCGTTATGCTGATATTGTCATTCCTGAAGGGGTCAGCAATACAGTGGCTATCGATCTTTTGACAACCAAAATTTCCAAGATTTTGGAAGAAGCTAGAAATAGTAAATAAACAGATGTGGAGGCCTTGCCTCCTTTTTCTATTTTTCCCTCATAATGGTACATAAATGAAGATTTTTAGGCATATTTTTGGTATAATAATACCTATGAAAGAGCAAGAAAATGAATAGTAGGTGGAGATGGAAAAGTATTTATCGGTAACAACTTTGACCAAGTATCTGAAAATGAAATTCGATAAAGACCCATACTTGGAACGGGTCTATTTAACTGGTCAAGTTTCCAACTTTCGTAAACGACCTACTCACCAATATTTCTCCCTAAAAGATGACCATGCAGTTATTCAAGCGACCATCTGGTCTGGGATTTATCAGAAATTAGGGTTCGACCTGGAAGAGGGGATGAAAATCAATGTGATTGGGCGTGTACAGGTCTATGAACCAAGTGGTAGCTACTCCATCATCATTGAAAAGGCAGAGCCTGATGGGGTTGGGGCGCTTGCGATTCAGTTTGAACAACTCAAGAAAAAATTGACAGAAGAAAGCCTGTTTCAAGAACGCTTCAAGCAACCTCTGCCTCAATTTTCTAAGAGAATTGGTGTAGTGACCAGTCGCAGTGGAGCCGTTATTCGAGATATTATCACGACCGTCAGCAGGCGCTTTCCAGGTGTTGATATCCTTCTCTATCCGACTAAGGTTCAAGGTGAAGGTTCTGCGGAGGAAATAGCACGGAATATTGCGCGTGCCAATCAACGAGACGATTTGGACTTGCTGATTATTGGTCGTGGAGGGGGTTCTATCGAGGATCTCTGGGCCTTTAACGAAGAGATTGTGGTGCGGGCTATTTTTGAATCTCGTTTGCCAGTTATCTCTAGTGTGGGACATGAGACGGATGTGACCTTGGCAGATTTTGTTGCAGATAGACGGGCTGCGACGCCAACGGCAGCGGCTGAACTGGCAACACCTGTGACCAAGTTGGATCTATTAGCTCATTTACAAAATCAAGAAAAACGGATGGCGACTGCAGTCCGAAATGTCCTATCGAAGAAACAAGAATCTTTGAAAAAATGCAGTCAGTCTGTTATCTTTAGACAGCCAGAGCGTTTGTATGATGGCTATTTGCAACGCTTGGATCAACTGCAACTGCGCTTAAAACAAAGTTTACGTACACGGATTTCTGATAACAAGCAATTAGTCCAAGCAAGGACGCATCGACTGGTACAATTATCACCTGTTACCAAAATCCAACGTTATCAAGACCGTCTAGGCCAGTTGGACAAGCTCTTACGTAGCCAAATGGCGCTGGTTTATGATGCCAGGGTTGCTGAGGTCAAGAGATTATCAGAAGCCTTACTGATGTTGGATACGAGCCGAATTGTGGCGCGAGGTTATGCTATTGTCAAAAAAGAAGAGTCCGTTGTAGATTCGGTTGAGAGTTTGAAGAAAAAAGACCAAGTGACGCTTTTGATGCGAGATGGTCAAGTAGAATTAGAGGTTAAAGATGTCAAAACAAAAGAAATTTGAGGAAAATCTAGCAGAACTGGAGACCATTGTCCAAAGTTTGGAAAATGGTGAGATTGCTCTGGAAGATGCGATTGCTGCCTTTCAAAAGGGCATGGTCTTGTCAAAAGAGCTCCAAGCTACGCTAGACAAGGCTGAAAAGACTTTGGTCAAGGTTATGCAAGAAGACGGAACAGAAAGTGATTTTGAATGAAAAAGCAAGAAAAATTAGCTCTTGTCGAGTCAGTCCTGGAAGATTTTTATGGAGATCAGCAGTTTGCCTTTAGTTTGCGAGAGTCTGTTCTCTATTCCATTCATGCTGGTGGCAAGCGTATTCGACCCTTTCTCTTGTTAGAAGTTCTGGAAGCCTTGCAGGTGGCTATTAAACCAGCACATGCACAGGTGGCTGCGGCCTTGGAGATGATTCATACAGGGAGTTTGATTCACGATGACCTTCCTGCTATGGATGATGATGATTACCGTCGGGGACGATTAACCAATCACAAGAAATTCGGTGAAGCTATGGCAATATTGTCAGGAGATGCTTTATTCCTAGATCCTTACGCCTTGATAGCGCAGGCAGATTTGCCAAGTCAGATAAAGGTAGACTTGATTGCCAACTTATCCCTTGCTTCAGGTAGTTTAGGCATGGTGGCAGGCCAGGTTTTGGACATGGAGGGGGAACACCAGCACTTGTCCTTGGAAGAACTTCAGACCATTCATGCCAATAAGACTGGGAAATTACTAGCCTATCCCTTCCAAGCAGCTGCTATCATTGCGGAATTGGCACCTGAGATGCAGGCAAAACTGAAAACTGTTGGTGAATTGATTGGACTTGCTTTTCAAGTTCGAGATGACGTACTGGATGTGACTGCTAGTTTTGAGGAAATCGGCAAGACACCTCAAAAGGATTTGCAGGCAGAAAAGTCAACCTATCCAGCCTTGTTGGGCTTGGAAGAGGCCATTGCCTTTTGTAACCAAACCCTGGATCAAGCTAATGCCAATTTAGAAGAAATTGCCCAGCAGATTCCCTTTGAAACAGAATCGATTGTAAAAGTAGTAGAAAGTTTGAGAATCAATGGCTAAGGAAAGAGTGGATGTACTAGCTTATAAACAGGGCTTGTTTGAAACGCGAGAGCAGGCCAAGCGCGGTGTCATGGCTGGTCTAGTCGTAGCAGTCCTCAATGGAGAACGGTTTGACAAGCCAGGAGAGAAAATCCCAGATGACACCGAACTAAAACTCAAGGGGGAGAAACTCAAGTATGTTAGCCGTGGTGGCTTGAAACTGGAAAAGGCCTTGCAGGTCTTTGATTTGTCAGTGGATGGTGCGACCACGATTGATATCGGGGCCTCTACTGGTGGCTTTACCGATGTTATGCTGCAAAATGGTGCTGAGTTAGTTTATGCAGTCGATGTCGGTACCAATCAGTTGGCTTGGAAATTACGCCAAGACCCACGAGTGGTCAGCATGGAGCAGTTTAATTTCCGCTATGCTGAAAAGACTGATTTCGAAAAGGAACCGAGCTTTGCCAGTATTGATGTGAGTTTCATTTCCCTCAGTCTGATTCTTCCGGCCTTGCACCGTGTCTTGGCAGATCAAGGTCAGGTTGTGGCTCTGGTTAAGCCTCAGTTTGAGGCAGGACGTGAGCAGATTGGAAAAAATGGAATCATTCGTGATGCCAAGGTCCATCAGAATGTCCTTGAATCTGTCACAGCTATGGCAGTAGAGGAAGGTTTTTCAGTTCTTGGTTTGGACTTTTCTCCCATCCAAGGCGGTCATGGAAATATTGAGTTTTTAGCGTATTTGAAAAAAGAAGAGTCAGCAAGTAATCAAGTTCTTGCTGAGATTGAAGAAGTAGTAGAGAGGGCGCATAGTCAATTTAAAAATGAATAAAAAAGAGAGACTTGAAAAAATTAGACGATTTGTGACAGATTATCAAATCGGTACACAAGAAGAAATCGTAGAACATTTGAAAGAAGCAGGTATCACTGCCACTCAGGCAACTGTATCCCGAGATATCAAAGAGCTAGGTATTGTCAAAATTCCTTTGAGAGACAACACCTATGTCTACGAATTGCCAAAATCAATCGTAAAAAGTTTGCAACTAGCTGAAGACAATATCGAATCGGCAGAATTGATGGATAAGATGATCAATCTCCAGGTTATTCCAGGAAATACGGCTTTTGTAAAAGCTCAGTTAACCGAGACTTTTGCGGACAAGATTTTCAGCTGTTTGGCTGATGATAGCTCGATTTTAGTCATTGCCAGAAGTGAAAGTCTAGCTGAGGAAATCTTTGAACAAGTAAAAAATTGGTAGGTCTATATGTTACTTGAAATTTCGATAAAAAACTTTGCCATTATTGAGGCTATTTCCCTCAATTTTGAAAAGGGAATGACTGTTCTGACTGGTGAAACGGGTGCAGGGAAGTCGATTATCATTGATGCCATGAATATGATGTTGGGAGCTCGTGCGACGACAGATGTTATTCGTCATGGGGAGCCAAAGGCAGAGATTGAGGGGCTTTTTTCAGTTGAGAATAGTCGCCTTTTACAGGAAATTTTTGATGAGCAAGGTTTGGAAATGGGTGATGAAATTATCATCCGTCGAGAAATTCTGCAAAATGGTCGTAGTATTAGTCGTGTCAATGGCCAGATGGTTAATCTGTCTGTTTTGCGTGCTATTGGGCAACATCTTGTGGACATTCATGGTCAGCATGACCAAGAAGAGTTAATGCGTCCTCAACTGCACATCCAAATGTTGGATGAATTTGGCGATGCAGCTTTTTGGGACTTGAAAGAAACCTATCAAACGAGTTTTGATGCCTATCGAAAAATGCGCAAGCAGGTTCTGGAAGTTAAGAAAAACCAACAGGAACACAAGGCACGTATCGAAATGTTGGAATTTCAAATGGCAGAGATTGAGGCAGCAAACTTGCAGGCTGGAGAAGACCTAGCTCTCAACCAAGAGCGAGAGAAGCTTCTCAACCATAAAAATATCGCGGATACGCTGACCAATGCCTACAGTATGTTGGACAATGAAGACTTTTCGAGTCTAGCCAATGTTCGTTCAGCCATGAATGACATGGAAAGTGTCGAAGAGTATGACCCTGAATACCGTGAAATTTCAAGCTCTCTGTCTGAGACCTACTATGTCTTAGAAGATATTAGCAAACGTTTGGAAGCTATCATTGAGGATCTTGATTTTGACGGCAATCGTCTCATGCAGGTTGAGAATCGTTTGGACCTCCTTCATACCATTACGCGTAAATATGGTGGGACTGTAGACGATGTCTTGCTTTATTTTGCCAAGATTACGGAAGAATACAATCTCTTGACAGGAAATAACCTTTCATCTGAGGACATGGAAGCAGAGCTTAAGAAGTTAGAAGTCAATCTTGTCGATTTGGCAGGTCAGCTTGCCTCTGCTCGTCATGACTTGGCCCAGCAGCTCGAAGCTGAGATTAAACAAGAGCTTCAAGACCTTTATATGGAAAAAGCCCAGTTTCAGGTTCGTTTTAGCAAGGGAAAATTCAGTCGTGAGGGAAATGAAATGGTCGAGTTTTACATTTCAACCAATCCTGGCGAAGACTTTAAACCCTTGGTTAAGGTTGCGTCCGGTGGGGAATTATCTCGTCTCATGTTAGCCATTAAGTCTGCCTTTTCACGTAAAGAAGGTAAGACTAGTATTGTATTTGATGAGGTTGATACGGGAGTTTCAGGTCGTGTAGCTCAGGCAATTGCACAGAAGATTCATAAAATTGGCCAGCATGGTCAGGTTCTGGCTATTTCCCATTTGCCACAAGTGATTGCGATTGCGGATTATCAATTCTTTATTGAGAAGATTAGTAATGACCATTCAACAGTTTCGACTGTTCGTCTCTTGACGGTTGAAGAGCGAGTGGAGGAAGTTGCCAAGATGTTGGCAGGTGATGATGTGACGGAAGCAGCCCTGACGCAAGCTAGAGAATTGTTGAGAAACAGGGAGAAATAAGATGACAGACTATTATGTAATTGGAGATGTTCACGGAAAAGCTGGGATGCTGGAAAACCTTCTCAAAACATGGGATGGTCAGACCCAGTTGCTCTTTCTAGGGGACTTGATTGACCGTGGTGAAGATAGTCGCCGTGTCCTAGAGATGGTTAAGGACTTGGTCGATAATCAAGGGGCAATCTGTTTGTCTGGAAATCATGAGTATATGTTTTTGACTTGGCTCGATGACCCAGAAGAAAGCTATGACCACTATCGTCGCAATGGTGGAGATACAACCATTAACTCTATCCTAGGTCGTCCCTTGAATGCACCAGTTGATGGAGTTGAGGATGCCAAGCGAGTTGCTACTGAAGCGGCAGATTTAGTCGAATTTATTCGTCAAATGCCATTTGTGGTAGAGACAGACAAGTATATCTTTGTTCATGCAGGTATTGATTTGACCTTGGATGACTGGCATGAAACCACAGATTATAAAAAAGTCTGGCTTAGAAAACCATTCCACGAAGCAGAAAATCATACTGGAAAAATCATTGTCTTTGGCCATACACCGGTCTATGGTTTGTTAAAGCAAGAGCGTGGTACTGCTGAGCTTTGGACTACAGAAGATGGCAAGATTGGAATGGATGGAGGAGCTGTTTATGGTGGTGTCCTTCATGGGATTGTCTTTACAGATCAAGGAATGACAGAACACCACTTTATCGAAAATGACGGCTTTGTCGCTGAAGATTAGTACTCCTAGCAGGGTATGGTCTTGTCAAAATATCAAAAACAATTTATAATAAATAGATACCCTGAAAGGAAGAGAATCATGAACTTAGAAGAATTGAAAAAACGACAGGAGAAGATCCGTAACTTCTCTATTATCGCTCATATTGACCACGGGAAATCAACTCTAGCAGACCGCATTTTGGAAAAGACAGAGACCGTTTCAAGCCGTGAAATGCAAGCACAGCTTTTGGATAGTATGGATTTAGAGCGAGAACGTGGGATTACCATTAAGTTGAATGCCATCGAGCTGAATTATACTGCTAAAGATGGGGAAACTTATATTTTCCACTTGATTGACACGCCGGGGCACGTAGACTTCACCTATGAAGTTTCACGTTCGCTAGCTGCCTGTGAGGGAGCGATTTTGGTGGTTGATGCTGCCCAAGGGATTGAGGCTCAAACCCTTGCCAACGTGTATCTAGCCTTGGACAATGATTTGGAAATCATGCCAGTCATTAACAAAATTGACCTACCAGCAGCAGATCCAGAGCGCGTGCGTACGGAGATTGAAGATGTCATTGGTTTGGATGCTAGTGAAGCAGTATTGGCTTCTGCTAAGGCTGGAATCGGTATTGAAGAAATCCTCGAGCAAATCGTAGAAAAAGTTCCAGCACCAACGGGTGATGTGACGGCGCCACTTAAGGCCTTGATTTTCGATTCTGTTTACGATGCTTACCGTGGGGTTATCCTCCAAGTGCGTGTCATGGATGGGGTTGTTAAACCTGGGGATAAGATTCAGCTCATGAGCAATGGCAAGACCTTTGATGTGACCGAAGTCGGTATTTTTACACCCAAAGCAGTTGGTCGTGATTTTCTTGCGACTGGGGACGTTGGTTACATTGCGGCTTCTATCAAGACGGTTCAAGACACTCGTGTGGGTGATACCGTTACCTTGGCAACCAATCCTGCGACAGAGCCATTACATGGTTACAAGCAGATGAATCCTATGGTTTTTGCAGGTCTCTACCCAATTGAGTCAAACAAGTATAATGACCTACGTGAAGCTCTTGAAAAATTGCAACTGAATGATGCTAGTCTCCAATTTGAACCAGAAACATCTCAGGCACTTGGATTTGGTTTCCGTTGTGGTTTCCTTGGACTTCTCCATATGGATGTTATCCAGGAACGTTTAGAGCGTGAGTTCAATATTGACCTCATCATGACAGCTCCGTCTGTTATTTACAAAGTTAATTTGACCGACGGTGAGTCTATGGATGTGTCTAACCCATCTGAGTTTCCAGACCCAACTAAGATTGCGACCATTGAGGAACCTTATGTTAAGGCGCAAATCATGGTACCACAGGAGTTCGTCGGAGCAGTAATGGAATTGGCTCAGCGTAAGCGTGGGGACTTTGTGACTATGGATTATATCGATGATAACCGTGTTAATGTCATCTATCAAATTCCACTTGCTGAAATCGTCTTTGACTTCTTTGATAAGCTTAAGTCTTCGACACGTGGTTATGCAAGTTTTGACTACGAATTGTCAGAATATCGCCCATCTAAGCTGGTGAAAATGGATATCCTTCTCAATGGAGACAAGGTGGATGCCCTCAGCTTTATCGTTCACAAGGACTTTGCCTACGAACGTGGGAAACTCATCGTTGATAAACTCAAGAAAATCATCCCTCGCCAACAATTTGAAGTTCCAATCCAAGCGGCTATTGGACACAAGATTGTCGCTCGTACTGATATCAAGGCCCTTCGTAAGAACGTACTTGCTAAATGTTATGGTGGTGACGTTTCTCGTAAACGTAAACTCCTTGAAAAACAAAAAGCTGGTAAGAAACGTATGAAAGCTATCGGATCAGTAGAAGTTCCGCAAGAAGCCTTCCTCAGCGTCTTGAGTATGGATGAAGAATAAGTTATCAGAAATGCCTTTCCTTGTTCATAGGAAATTTATATAAGAATCAATAGTAAAGCAGGCTTAGATGGTCTGCTTTTTTAGTTTTCATACTCTTCGAAAATCTCTTCAAACCACATCAGCGTCTCCTTGCCGTAGATATGATCACTGACTTCGTCAGTCTTATNNCTAGCTTCCTAGTTTGCTCTAGTATTAGAACAGAAAAAATGCTTGGAGTATTTGTTTGTGTGTTTATTTTTATATAACAAACTATAAACGCAACAAAAATATAAAAAAAGAGACAAAAATCAACAGAAAACTATTGACAACGATTTCATATAGTGTTATACTTATGGCATAAAGTTAATGGAAAGAAGGGAAAAACTTATGGGATTAGATCATTTCTTTGACAAAAACCTTGTGTTTTGCTTAGAAGCGGATAATCAAGAACATCTCTTTGATCAGGTTGCAACTTTATTGGAAGAACGAGAAATCGTAACTCCGACCTATCGTGAAGCCTTGATCACGCGTGAAAAGTCATTTCCAACTGGCTTGGATATGGAATTTTTGGGTAAGGATTTGCCGAATGTGGCTATTCCTCACACAGATATTGTTCATAATCTGGCTGAAAAAGTTGTGGTCGTTCGATTAGAGAAACCGGTGACTTTCCACAATATGATTGCGCCAGATAAGGAAGTAGAAGTATCCTTGCTCTTCTTTATCATCAATAACTCGAGTTCAAGTCAAACCAACATTCTTGCTCAGTTGATGGACTTCTTTACAGGAAATGGTCATCTTGAAGACCTATCAAAGATTTCTGAACCAGAAGCCCTCTATGCTTATATAGCTGAAGCAATCTCTTAATCTTGTCTATTAAAAATATTAAATCGGAGGAGATCCATATGATTAAAATTCTTGCTGCCTGCGGTGCAGGTGTTAACTCAAGCCACCAAATTAAAAGTGCTCTTGAAGAAGAACTTTCAAACCGTGGTTACGATGTGCACTGTGATGCAGTCATGGTCAAAGACGTTAACGAAGACCTTATCAAAGGTTATGACATCTTCACACCAATTGCTGCGACAGACCTTGGTTTTGACCCAGGTATTCCAGTTATCGAAGCTGGACCAATCTTATTCCGTATCCCAGCTATGAGTGCTCCAGTATATGATAATATTGAAGCAGCCATCAAAGAACACGGGTTAAGCTAATTTTAATTTGTTAACATTCATATAACATAAAAAAGGGAGGAACTGTTATGGATGCAATCTTTGACCTAATCAAAGGCTTTTTCACCCCCATCTTAGATATGGGTGGACCTGTCATCATGTTAATCATTTTGACAGTATTGGCTCTACTTTTTGGAGTGAAATTCTCCAAAGCGCTTGAAGGTGGTATCAAACTTGCCATCGCTCTTACTGGTATCGGAGCTATCATCGGTATGCTAAATGGTGCTTTCTCAGCATCACTAGCAAAATTCGTTGAAAATACTGGTATTCAATTGAGTATTACCGACGTTGGTTGGGCACCACTTGCTACAATCACTTGGGGTTCTGCTTGGACACTATACTTCTTGCTCATCATGTTGATTGTCAACATAGTGATGCTTGCTATGAAGAAAACAGATACACTTGACGTTGATATCTTCGATATCTGGCACTTGTCTATCACAGGTCTTTTGATTAAGTGGTATGCAGATAACAACGGTGTGAGTCAAGGGGTTTCACTCTTTATTGCTACAGCAGCTATCGTACTTGTTGGTGTGTTGAAAATTATCAACTCTGACTTGATGAAACCTACATTTGACGACCTTCTTAACGCTCCAAGTTCATCACCAATGACATCAACTCACATGAACTACATGATGAACCCAGTTATCATGGTTTTGGATAAGATTTTTGAAAAATTCTTCCCAGGTCTTGATAAATACGACTTTGACGCTGCAAAATTGAACAAGAAAATTGGTTTCTGGGGTTCTAAATTCTTTATCGGTTTCATCCTTGGTATCGTTATCGGTATTATGGGAACTCCACATCCAATTGCAGGAGTTGAAGATGCAGATAAATGGCGTCTTGTTATCAGAGGATGGTTGTCTCTTGGTTTGACTGCCGGTGTATCTTTGGAACTCTTCTCACTTATCGGTTCATGGTTCATCGCCGCTGTGGAACCTCTTTCACAAGGTATTACAAACGTTGCTACTAAACGTCTTCAAGGACGTAAATTCAACATCGGTCTTGACTGGCCATTCATCGCTGGTCGTGCTGAAATCTGGGCTTGTGCTAACGTACTTGCACCAATCATGTTGATTGAAGCGGTGCTTCTTTCAAAAGTCGGAAATGGTATCTTGCCACTTGCAGGTATCATCGCAATGGGTGTTACTCCAGCTCTCTTGGTTGTAACACGTGGTAAATTGCTCCGTATGATTATTTTCGGAACACTCTTGTTGCCACTCTTCCTTCTTTCAGGTACACTTATCGCCCCATTTGCAACAGAACTTGCTAAAGGTGTAGGTGCCTTCCCGGCAGGTGTGAGCGAAACTCAATTGATTACTCACTCAACTCTTGAAGGACCAATCGAAAAACTTCTTGGTTGGACAATTGGTAACACTACAACAGGTGATATCAAAGCAATCCTTGGTGCAGTAGTCTTCCTTGTATTCTATATCGGTATCTTTGCTTGGTACAGAAAACAAATGATTAAACGTAACGAAGAGTACGCAGCAAAAGCAAAATAATGAGCTCCTATAAAATGTAAGCTCAATGAAAATCAAAGAGCAAACTAGGAAGCTAGCCGCAGGCTGTACTAAAGTACGGCAAGGCGACGCTGACGAAGTTTGAATTGGATTTTCGCAGAGTGTAAATTGTTGAAACTAGGTTGTCATACCGTTTAGGAGTGACAGCCTAGTTTTTTATAAACTATCAAGAAATCGGAGAAAATAATGGTAATTGAATTAAAATCAGAACAATTAAGAGTTCAATTTAACAGTTTTGGTGGGGCTCTTTCTTCTATAAAAGATGCTGAAGGTCTTGAGTATTTGTGGCAAGGAGATGCTACATATTGGAGTGGACAAGCTCCTGTTCTCTTTCCCATTTGTGGTTCATTGAGAGAGGATACAGCACTTTATATAGATGATAATGGACAAGAAAGTAAAGGAAAGATTCCTCGTCATGGTCTGGTCCGCAAGAAAGAATTTGAATTAGTTGAACAGACAGACAAGAGTGTAACTTTTGCAATTGAAGACGATGAAAATAGCTATCAGAACTACCCTTATCATTTCCGCCTAGAAATCACTTATATCCTTACTGGCAAGACAGTACGAACTCAATACAAAATATTTAATAAAGAAACTAGCAAGGTCATGCCTTACTTTATTGGTGGACATCCAGGCTTTAATTGTCCTCTACTGGATGATGAGGTCTATGAAGATTACTATTTAGAGTTTGAGAAAGAAGAGACTTGCTCTGTTCCACGCCCTTTCCCAGAAACAGGTATGTTGGATTTCCAAGATAGAAGTCCATGGCTAGAGGGACAAAAAGAAATAGATCTTAGTTATGATCTTTTCAGCACAGATGCAGTGACTTTGGATGAATTGCAATCTCGAACAATTGTCCTTCGTTCTCGTAAACATGATAAGGGATTGAAAGTGCACTTTGCAGAGTTTCCAAACCTCATCATCTGGTCAACTTTGAACAAGGGACCTTTCATTGCCTTTGAACCATGGTCTGGCTTGTCAACATCCCTTGAAGAAGGAGATCATTTAGAAGATAAGAAGAATGTTCGTCTCTTAGAAGCCAATCAGGTTGAAGAAATAGGGTTTGAGATAGAAGTTTTATAAAAAAGTAAAAAATAAATAACAAAAACAAACATAAACTGTTGACTTTTTCAAACAATAGTAGTATATTATGTTTGTGAGGACTAATTGACTGTTTTTTAAATACAGCCAATACACTGCTGGAATCCAGCATAGAAAAAATAAAAAGGAGTATACAATATGTCTATTGTTATCGGTGCAGATGCTGCAGGTTTGAGATTGAAAGAAGTTGTGAAAGACTTCTTAGAAAAAGAAAATTTCCACGTTGTGGATGTTACAGCTGAAGGTCAAGACTTTGTTGATGTGACTCTCGCTGTTGCTGCAGAAGTTAACAAAGAAGAACAAAATCTTGGTATTGTGATTGATGCTTATGGAGCTGGTCCATTTATGGTTGCAACTAAGATCAAAGGAATGGTTGCTGCAGAAGTATCTGACGAACGTTCAGCTTATATGACTCGTGGCCACAACAACTCACGTATGATCACTATGGGTGCACAACTTGTCGGTGATGAATTGGCTAAAAACATCGCTAAAGGATTTGTTAACGGTAAATACGATGGTGGACGTCACCAAATTCGTGTCGACATGTTGAACAAAATGTGCTAATTAGATTACAGTAAGAAAGGTAAGTTAAAAATGAGAATTGCAATTGGATGTGACCACATCGTAACAGATGAAAAAATGGCGGTTTCAGAATTTTTGAAATCAAAAGGATATGAAGTCATTGACTTTGGTACATATGACCATACACGTACTCACTACCCAATCTTTGGTAAAAAAGTAGGGGAAGCTGTAACTAGCGGTCAAGCTGATCTTGGAGTATGTATCTGTGGTACTGGTGTTGGTATCAACAACGCTGTAAATAAAGTTCCAGGTGTCCGTTCTGCCTTGGTTCGTGATATGACAACAGCCCTTTATGCTAAAGAACAATTGAACGCCAACGTTATCGGTTTTGGTGGTAAGATTACTGGTGAATTGCTTATGTGTGATATCATCGAAGCTTTCATCCATGCTGAATACAAACCATCTGAAGAAAACAAGAAATTGATTGCGAAAATTGAACACGTTGAAAGTCACAATGCTCAACAAACAGACGCAAACTTCTTCACTGAATTCCTTGAAAAATGGGATCGCGGAGAATACCACGACTAAGAGGTGACCTATGATTTTAACAGTCACAATGAACCCATCCATTGATATTTCCTATCCTTTGGATGAGTTGAAGATTGATACTGTCAATCGTGTGGTGGATGTAACCAAAACGGCTGGTGGTAAGGGACTCAATGTTACCCGAGTACTTTCAGAATTTGGGGATTCTGTTCTTGCTACTGGTTTAGTTGGTGGTAAACTTGGTGAGTTTTTGGTTGAACATATCGATGATCAAGTAAAGAAAGATTTCTTTTCTATTCAGGGAGAAACTCGTAACTGTATCGCTATTCTTCACGGAGACAACCAAACAGAAGTTCTTGAAAAAGGACCTGAAGTTCTTGAACAAGAAGGTCAAGAGTTTTTGGAACATTTCAAAAAACTCTTGGAGTCAGTTGAAGTAGTAGCTATCTCAGGTAGTCTGCCAGCTGGCCTTCCAGTTGATTACTATGCGAGCTTGGTTGAACTTGCTAATCAAGCTGGTAAGCCTGTTGTCTTGGACTGCTCTGGTGCAGCACTTCAGGCGGTTCTTGAATCACCACATAAACCAACAGTCATCAAACCAAATAATGAGGAACTGTCTCAGCTTCTAGGAAGAGAAGTTTCTGAGGATTTGGATGAATTAAAAGAAGTCCTTCAAGAGCCTTTGTTTGCAGGTATTGAATGGATTATCGTTTCACTTGGTGCCAACGGTGCTTTTGCCAAACATGGTGACACTTTCTACAAGGTAGATATTCCTAGAATTCAGGTGGTAAATCCTGTTGGATCTGGAGACTCTACTGTGGCAGGAATTTCTTCAGGACTTCTTCACAAAGAATCGGATGCAGCATTACTCATCAAGGCAAATGTCCTTGGTATGCTCAATGCTCAAGAAAAAATGACTGGTCATGTCAATATGGCCAACTATCAAGCTCTATATGATCAATTAATAGTAAAAGAGGTATAAAATGGCTTTAACAGAACAAAAACGTGCACGCTTAGAAAAACTTTCTGATGAAAATGGAATCATCTCAGCTCTTGCTTTTGACCAACGTGGTGCTTTGAAACGCCTCATGGCTCAACACCAAACAGAAGAACCAACTGTGGCTCAAATGGAAGAACTTAAAGTCTTGGTAGCAGATGAATTGACTAAATACGCTTCATCTATGCTTCTTGATCCTGAATATGGACTTCCAGCAACTAAAGCTCTTGATGAAAAAGCTGGTCTTCTCCTTGCTTATGAAAAAACAGGTTATGACACAACAAGTACAAAACGTTTGCCAGATTGCTTGGATGTTTGGTCTGCAAAACGTATTAAAGAAGAAGGTGCAGATGCAGTTAAATTCTTGCTTTACTATGACGTAGATAGCTCAGACGAACTCAACCAAGAAAAACAGGCTTACATCGAACGTATCGGTTCTGAATGTGTGGCTGAAGATATCCCATTCTTCCTTGAAATCCTTGCTTACGATGAAAAAATTGCTGACGCAGGTTCTGTAGAATACGCGAAAGTAAAACCACACAAAATTATCGGTGCTATGAAAGTCTTCTCAGACCCACGCTTTAACATTGATGTCTTGAAAGTAGAAGTTCCTGTTAACATTAAATATGTTGAAGGCTTCGCTGAAGGTGAAGTAGTTTACACACGTGAAGAAGCAGCAGCCTTCTTCAAAGCACAAGATGAAGCAACTAATTTACCATACATCTACTTGAGTGCTGGTGTATCAGCTAAACTCTTCCAAGATACTCTTGTATTTGCCCACGAATCAGGTGCAAACTTCAATGGTGTTCTTTGTGGCCGTGCTACATGGGCAGGATCAGTTGAAGCTTACATCAAAGATGGTGAAGCAGCAGCTCGCGAATGGCTTCGCACAACTGGTTTTGAAAACATTGACGAACTCAACAAAGTTCTTCAAACAACAGCGACTTCATGGAAAGAACGCGTGTAAGAAATTCCTTCTAGTTTAGGAACATGAATCTAAAAAAATTTAAAAAAAGTTGTATGTAAAGGTTTACAAAATAACTTACTTGTGCTATACTTAAATCACAAGTTAATACAAGGTGAGTGTTACTAAGTAATATTAGGCATGATCACAGGTGAATTAGAAATCGGATGATTTTCTAGTTCATTTGTGGTCATTTTTTGTACTCATATACCTTTAAGATATAAAAGGAGGTTGACATGTATCGAATTCTAAATCCAATGAATCACAATGTCTCGCTTGTCAGAAATGATAAGGGAGAAGAAGTGATTGTGATTGGTAAGGGGATTGCATTCGGAAAGAAGAAGGGAGATTTGATTGCTGAACAGCAGGTTGAGAAAATCTTTCGGATGAAGACCGAAGAGTCCAGAGAAAACTTTATGGCTCTTCTCAAAGATGTTCCGCTTGATTTTATCACAGTGACCTATGAAATCATTGATAAGCTTTCCAAGAAATATCACTATCCGATTCAAGAGTATCTCTATGTAACCTTGACAGATCATATTTACTGTTCTTACCAAGCTCTAACTCAAGGAAGGTACAAGGATAGTAATCTGCCAGATATTTCTGCCAAGTATCCTGTCGCTTTTCAAATCGCAAACGAAGCTTTTGAAATTTACCGTCAGAAGTTAGCAGATCATTTTCCTGAGGACGAAATTATTCGGATTGCTTATCATTTCATCAATGCCGAAGGTGAGAATGAAGTCCAAGTGGTTGAGTCGATTGATAAGAGGAAAGAAATTCTCAGGAATGTTGAAAAAGTCCTAAGGGACTATGCAATTCAGCGAACCAAAGAGAATACCCATTTCTATGATCGTTTTATGATTCATTTGAATTATTTCTTGGATTATTTAGACAGATCTAGAGATGATAACCAATCACTTCTGGATATGGAAGATCATATTAAACAATCATATCCAAAAGCCTTCGAGATTGGCTCCAAGATCTATGATGTGATTACGCAACATACGGGTCTTGATTTGTATAAAAGTGAACGAGTTTATCTAGTTCTACATATCCAACGTTTATTATCATAAAAATTATTTAAAATTATATAAGGAGAATTCTATCATGAATAGAGAAGAAGTAACATTGTTAGGTTTTGAAATCGTAGCCTATGCTGGCGATGCTCGTTCAAAACTATTGGAAGCCTTGAAGGCTGCTGAAGCTGGTGATTTTGAAAAAGCGGACGCTCTGGTAGAGGAAGCTGGTAGCTGTATTGCAGAGGCTCACCACGCGCAAACAAGTCTATTAACTAAGGAGGCTTCAGGTGAGGACTTAGCGTATAGTGTAACCATGATGCATGGCCAAGACCACTTGATGACAACTATCTTGTTAAAAGATTTGATGCACCACTTAATCGAACTTTATAAGAGAGGAGTTAAATAATGAATAAGTTAATCGCCTTTATCGAGAAAGGAAAGCCTTTCTTCGAGAAATTATCTCGTAATATCTATCTTCGTGCTATTCGTGATGGTTTCATTGCAGGTATGCCTGTTATTCTCTTCTCAAGTATTTTTATCTTGATTGCCTTTGTACCAAACTCATGGGGCTTTAAATGGTCTGATGAAGTTGTAGCCTTTCTGATGAAACCTTACAGCTATTCAATGGGAATTCTGGCTCTCTTAGTAGCTGGTACAACAGCCAAGTCATTGACCGACTCAGTAAACCGGAGCATGGAGAAAACCAATCAAATCAACTATATGTCAACATTGTTGGCAGCAATTGTTGGTTTGTTGATGTTGGCAGCTGATCCTATCGAAAATGGTCTAGCTACTGGATTCTTGGGGACAAAAGGTTTGCTTTCAGCCTTCCTAGCTGCCTTTGTTACCGTAGCAATCTATAAGGTTTGTGTTAAGAACAACGTCACTATTCGTATGCCTGACGAAGTTCCACCAAATATCTCACAAGTCTTTAAAGATGTGATTCCATTCACTCTATCTGTTGTTTCTCTTTATGCTCTTGATTTACTAGCTCGTCATTTTGTTGGTTCAAGCGTAGCTGAATCAATCGGTAAATTCTTTGCACCATTATTCTCTGCTGCTGATGGTTATCTAGGTATCACCATTATCTTTGGTGCCTTTGCCTTCTTCTGGTTTGTTGGGATTCACGGTCCATCTATTGTTGAACCTGCTATCGCAGCGATTACCTATGCAAATGCCGAAGTCAACTTGAATCTTCTCCAACAAGGTATGCACGCTGACAAGATTCTTACTTCTGGTACACAAATGTTTATCGTTACCATGGGTGGTACTGGTGCGACACTAGTTGTTCCATTCATGTTCATGTGGTTAACAAAATCGAAACGTAACCGTGCAATCGGACGTGCTTCAGTAGTTCCAACTTTCTTTGGTGTAAATGAACCAATCTTGTTTGGTGCACCGCTTGTATTGAACCCGATTTTCTTCATTCCATTTATCTTTGCTCCTATCGCAAACGTTTGGATATTCAAATTCTTTATTGAAACACTTGGAATGAACTCATTTACTGCTAATCTACCATGGACAACTCCAGCTCCACTAGGTCTAGTTCTTGGTACGAACTTCCAAGTCCTATCATTCATTCTTGCTGCTCTTCTAATCGTGGTTGACGTAGTCATTTACTATCCATTCCTTAAAGTTTATGACGAACAAATTCTTGAAGAAGAACGTTCAGGTAAGTCTAATGATGAATTGAAAGAAAAAGTTGCTGCAAACTTCAACACTGCAAAAGCAGATGCTATTCTTGAAAAAGCGGGTGTCGATGCAGCACAAAATACTATCACTGAAGAAACAAATGTCCTCGTTCTCTGTGCAGGTGGAGGGACAAGTGGTCTCCTTGCAAATGCTTTGAACAAGGCAGCTGCAGAATACAATGTTCCTGTGAAAGCAGCAGCTGGTGGCTATGGAGCTCACCGTGAAATGTTGCCAGAGTTTGATTTGGTTATTCTTGCTCCTCAAGTAGCTTCAAACTTTGAAGATATGAAAGCAGAAACAGATAAACTCGGTATTAAACTTGCGAAGACAGAAGGCGCTCAATACATCAAATTAACTCGTGATGGAAAAGGTGCTCTAGCATTTGTACAAGCGCAATTCGATTAACGATAGGGACTATGAAAAGTCTCCTATCGTTACGGAAATCGCTATGGCAAATTTCCTAATCGCCTTGTTAATTCGTCGGTAAAAAGATATCGTTTTTACCTCCTCATGTCACAATTCGGTGACTTGGTACAAGAAGTGAGATGGAGAAGGATGGCTCACTGACTCCTCTCCTCTCACTTTTACTTTATTTAAATCAAGAAATAGGTGAAAAAAATGACAAAAACACTTCCAAAAGACTTTATTTTTGGTGGCGCAACAGCTGCTTATCAAGCAGAAGGTGCTACACATACTGATGGAAAAGGACCAGTTGCTTGGGATAAATATCTTGAAGATAACTACTGGTACACTGCAGAACCAGCCAGTGATTTTTACAATCGATACCCAGTTGACCTTAAGCTAGCAGAAGAGTATGGTGTCAATGGCATTCGAATTTCTATTGCCTGGTCACGTATTTTCCCGACTGGTTACGGTCAAGTAAATGCTAAAGGTGTTGAGTTTTATCATAATTTATTTGCAGAGTGTCACAAACGTCATGTTGAGCCCTTTGTAACTCTTCATCACTTTGACACGCCAGAAGCTCTCCACTCAAATGGAGACTTCTTAAATCGTGAAAATATTGAACACTTTGTAGACTACGCGGCCTTCTGTTTTGAAGAATTTCCAGAAGTAAACTATTGGACAACCTTTAATGAAATTGGGCCAATTGGTGATGGTCAATATTTAGTTGGGAAATTCCCTCCAGGTATTCAGTACGACCTTGCCAAAGTTTTCCAATCGCACCACAATATGATGGTTTCTCATGCGCGTGCAGTCAAGCTATATAAAGATAAAGGCTATAAAGGTGAAATTGGTGTTGTTCACGCACTGCCAACTAAGTATCCTTTGAATCCTAAAAATCCAGCAGATGTTCGTGCAGCAGAGTTGGAAGATATTATTCACAATAAATTTATCTTGGATGCAACTTATCTAGGCCGCTATTCAGCTGAAACGATGGAAGGTGTCAACCATATCTTATCAGTCAATGGTGGTAGCTTAGATCTTCGTGAAGAAGATTTCGAAGTATTAGAAGCCGCAAAAGACTTGAATGACTTCCTTGGAATTAACTACTATATGAGTGACTGGATGGAAGCCTTTGATGGAGAAACTGAAATCATTCATAATGGTAAGGGTGAGAAAGGAAGCTCTAAATATCAAATCAAAGGTGTTGGTCGTCGTGTAGCTCCTGATTATGTACCACGTACGGATTGGGATTGGATTATCTACCCTCAAGGTTTGTATGATCAAATCATGCGCGTTAAGAAAGATTATCCGAACTACAAGAAGATTTACATCACTGAAAATGGACTTGGTTATAAAGATGAGTTCGTCGATAACACTGTTTACGACGATGGTCGTATTGATTATGTGAAACAACACTTGGAAGTCTTGTCTGATGCGATTGCAGATGGTGCTAATGTAAAAGGTTACTTCATTTGGTCATTGATGGACGTCTTCTCATGGTCAAACGGTTATGAGAAACGTTACGGTCTCTTCTATGTAGACTTTGAAACTCAAGAACGTTATCCTAAGAAATCAGCTCACTGGTACAAGAAAGTAGCAGAAAGTCAGATTATAGACTAGTAGAATTAGTCATTAGATATAGAATTATAGTGAGGTAAAAAGATGTTCAAAAATTTTATCCAATCTATTTATGAAAAAGTTTATATTATCAATTTCGAAAAATGCTCTCAAATACCGTGTTTGACGAATGAAGAATTAAAAAGTCTTGGAAAATGGTATGTCTCGACCGGTAAAGAATGGATTTGCCATTCAGACTATGAGCTGGAAGAATTTAAAAATATCTTTTTAAATTTTATCAGTCCTGAAGAACGGGATAATATCTCCTTTGATTCAGATTTTATGCCGTTTCAACAATCGTAACCAATTTCCAAAAAAGTTAAATCTTATATTTAGTACGCTGCAAAACTCTTATCTAATCACGTTGCTTATACTCAATGAAAATCAAAGAGCAACTTTAAACTAGGAAGCGAGTCGCAGGTTTCTCAATGCATAGCTTTGAGGTTGCAGATAAAGCAATTGGGCAAAAAGTCTTTAACGTAGAAAAACGCATAATATCAGGTGTTGAAAAACCTTGATACTATGCGTTTTATTGTGGGAAGATTTACTTCTGAAATTGAGTTTTTCCCACAGGATCTTTCAGTTTATTAAGGCTTGATGACTTTAGTAAGTTTAGATAGCTCAAAAAGGATTGAATCACTTAGTTTAGAATCTGAAACAATAGTATCAAGATTTGATACATTATAAAAAGTATAAAAATCAAACTTATTGAACTTACTATGATCTGCGAGCAAATATTTTTTATTAGAATTATTTAAAGCGATGCGTTGAGCCTCTCCCTCTTCCTCGCTAAAAGTAGCTAGAGCTCCGTTTTGAATACCATTACAGCTAACGAAAGCTTTGGAAAATTGGAGATTAGAGAGATTTTGTAGGGTCAATGTGCCAACAAAAGCACCTGTAATATCGCGATAATTTCCACCTATCAAAATCAAATCTGTTAATTTTCGTTCGCTTAAAATCAGAAAAACAGGTAGACTGTTGGTCACGACGCGGATATTGTCAATAGGCAATTCGCGCGCAAAAAATTCTAATGTTGTTCCTGGT
The DNA here is from genome assembly GCF_013277195.1 of Streptococcus sp. 2579. Lineage (NCBI taxonomy): Bacteria > Bacillati > Bacillota > Bacilli > Lactobacillales > Streptococcaceae > Streptococcus > Streptococcus sp. 2579. The sequence goes on along the minus strand of NZ_VMMM01000003.1, from coordinate 114,282 downwards.
CCAATGAAAATAGTTTCTCTTTCTTCTACTAGACTGCCTGCAAAACGGGCTATTTCTTGTTTTTCTGCCGTTTGGAGGGCTTGTTTTTCAATATTTGATCGCTCATTAGTCAAAAGGGAGTTGGTTCGAAGTTTTTCAGCTCCACCATGCACACGAATCAGTAAATCTTTATCAGCTAATTCCTGTAAATAGCGTCTTGCAGTCATATCTGAAACGGCTATTTCGTCCATAATCTGTTTAACCGTTATGGTTCCTTTACTATTTACTATCTCTAAAATTTTGGTTAATTTTTCTTGCTTGAGCATATTATCACCTCGTTTCCTACTACTATCTTACCATAAACTAGCTCATCATTCAAATACAAAAACAACAAAATAAAACAAAAACAAAAATATCGAGGTTTGTTTTCAAAACTTCGATATTTTATTAGATTATTATTTTGTTGTTTCAAGTTTACTTTTTGATAGTTAAGAGTGGTGGAGAATTATACTCAATGAAAATCAAAGAGCAAACTAGGAAGCTAGCCGTAGGTTGCTCAAAACACAGTTTTGAGGTTGTAGATAAGACTGACGAAGTCAGTGAGCATATCTACGGCAAGGCGAAGCTGACGTGGTTTGAAGAGATTTTCGAAGAGTATTAGTCCAAACCGTAGTTGTAGTCATCATCTTGCATGGCTTCAACTTCACCAAGGAGGTAACCATTTCCGACTTGAGAGAAGAAGTCGTGGTTAGATGTCCCTGTTGAAATACCGTTCATAACGATTGGGTTCACATCATCTGCTGAATCTGGGAAGAGTGGATCTTGTCCCAGGTTCATGAGAGCCTTGTTAGCATTGTAGCGAAGGAAGGTTTTGACTTCTTCCGTCCAACCAACACCGTCATAGAGGCTCTCTGTGTAGCCTTCTTCATTTTCATAAAGAGTATAGAGTAAGTCGTACATCCATTCTTTTAGCTTTTCTTGCTCTTCTTCAGGTAATTCATTGAAACCAAGTTGGAATTTGTAACCAATGTAGGTTCCGTGAACAGATTCATCACGAATAATCAATTTGATGATTTCCGCAACGTTGGCAAGTTTGTTGTTACCAAGGTAGTAGAGCGGTGTGAAGAAACCAGAGTAGAAGAGGAAGGTTTCAAGGAAGACGCTAGCCACTTTCTTTTCAAGTGGGCTACCGTTTAGGTAAATTTCGTTGACAATCTCAGCCTTCTTTTGTAGGTAAGGGTTGGTATTGGTCCATTCGAAAATTTCTTCGATCTCAGCCTTAGTATTCAAGGTAGAAAAGATTGAAGAGTAAGATTTAGCGTGAACAGATTCCATAAATTGGATGTTATTGAAAACAGCTTCCTCATGTGGTGTACGGATATCTGCGCGAAGGGCTTCAACCCCAGTTTCAGATTGCATAGTGTCGAGAAGGGTTAAACCACCAAAGACTTTTCCTACCAAGTCTTTTTCTACATTTGGTAGCTTTCTCCAGTCATCCAAGTCGTTTGACAAGGGAATACGTGTATCGAGCCAGAATTGCTCTGTCAGCTTTTCCCAAGTTGATTTGTCGATGACATCTTCGATGGCATTCCAGTTAATGGCTTTGTAGTAAGTTTCCATTTGAAATCTCTTTCTGTGTTTAGTATTGCGAACTCACAATTATCTTTATTTTATCATAATCCTAGAGGAGTATCGCACAAAAAGTCGGAAGCCCGACTTTTTGTTATTTCATAGTATAGATGCTTATTCTAGTTTAGTTTAGCAGGGTGAATGAATCACTTATCTGAGAAAATGTAGTTTCCTCAAGCAAAGATTAAATCACACAGCTTTCACATTGGTTAGCACCGACTTCTCCACCATCGTCTGTGAAAGTACGGACGTAGTAGATAGACTTGATACCCTTGTTAAAGGCATAGTTACGAAGGATAGACAAGTCACGTGTCGTTTGTTTGTTTTCTTTCTTCCATTCGTAAAGACCTTTTGGAATGTCACTACGCATAAAGAGTGTGAGTGAAAGTCCTTGGTCCACGTGCTCAGTCGCAGCAGCGTAAACATCAATCACTTTACGCATATCCATGTCGTAAGCAGAAGTGTAGTAAGGAATGGTTTCTGTTGACAAGCCAGCAGCAGGGTAGTATATTTTACCGATTTTCTTTTCTTGACGTTCTTCGATACGTTGTGTAATCGGGTGAATAGAAGCAGAAACGTCATTGATGTAACTGATAGAACCATTTGGCGCTACAGCAAGGCGGTTTTGGTGGTAAAGACCATCTGCTTGAACCTTGTCGCGCAGTTCAGCCCAGTCAGTAGCACTTGGGATAAAGACATCTTTGAAGAGTTCTTTAACACGGTCTGATTTTGGAACAAACTCGCCTGTAATATACTTGTTAAAGTAGCTTCCCTTAGCATAGTCTGATTTTTCAAAGTTGTGGAAGGTGATGCCACGTTCACGCGCGATATTGTTTGATTCTACCAAGGTCCAGTAGTTCATAAGCATGAAGTAGATGCTTGTAAATTCAACAGACTCAGGCGATCCATATTCAATCAGTTGTTGGGCAAGGTAGCTGTGAAGTCCCATGGCGCCGAGACCAAAGGTGTGGGCTTGGCTATTTCCATGATCGATGGTAGGAACAGCTACGATGTGTGAACTATCTGTAACGAAAGTAAGGGCACGAACCATAGCACGGATAGAACGACCAAAGTCAGGTGAAGTCATCATGTTAACCACGTTGGTTGAACCAAGGTTACATGAAACATCCGTTCCCATTTGAAGGAATTCTTGAGCATCGTTGATCAAGCTTGGTTCTTGGACTTGAAGAATCTCAGAACACAAGTTACTCATGATAATCTTTCCATCAACAGGATTTGCACGGTTAGCCGTATCAATATTGACTACATAAGGGTAGCCAGACTCTTGCTGTAATTTAGAGATTTCAGTTTCCAAATCACGCGCCTTGATTTTTGTCTTGCGAATATTTGGATTTGCGACCAATTCATCGTATTTTTCAGTAATGTCGATGTAGTTGAAAGGTACACCATACTCTTTTTCGACAGAGTAAGGGCTGAAGAGGTACATTTCTTCATTTTTACGCGCCAATTCGTAGAATTTATCTGGTACTACAACACCAAGTGATAGGGTTTTGACACGAACTTTTTCATCGGCATTTTCTTTCTTAGTTGAAAGGAAGGCGATGATATCTGGGTGAAAGACATTGAGGTAAACAACACCGGCACCTTGACGTTGACCTAATTGGTTTGAGTAAGAGAAGCTATCTTCGAAAAGCTTCATAACAGGAACGACACCTGAAGCAGCTCCTTCATACCCCTTGATAGGAGCTCCAGCTTCACGAAGGTTGCTGAGGGTAATTCCCACACCACCACCAATACGTGAAAGTTGAAGAGCTGAGTTGATAGAACGTCCGATAGAGTTCATATCATCTGTCACTTGGATTAGGAAACAAGATACCAACTCCCCACGACGAGCACGTCCAGCATTCAAGAAGGAAGGAGTAGCAGGTTGGTAGCGTTGGTGGATGATTTCATTGGCAATATCGATTGCAACAGATTCATTGCCATCAGCGAAATAAAGGGCGTTAAAGAAGACACGGTCTTCCATACTTTCAAGATAATATTCACCGTCGTTAGTCTTTAAGGCATATTGATTGTAAAATTTATAAGCTGCCATGAATGACTTGAATTGGAAGTTTTGGTCTTTGATAAATTGAGCCAATTCTTCCAAGAACTCTGGACGGTATTTCTTGATAAAAGCTGTTTCGATGTAGTTGTGTTCAATGAGGTAGTTGATTTTATCAGTAATTGAATCAAAAACCATAGTGTTTGGAACGACATTTTCGTTAAAGAAGGCATCCAAGGCTTCCTTATCTTTATGAAGCATGATTTGTCCATTAACAGGACGGTTGATTTCGTTATTGAGACGGAAGTAAGTCACGTCCTCAAGATGTTTTAATCCCATAAAATTTCCCTTATCTAATTACAAAAGAAAGGCCTCTAAGTTCGCCCTAGAAGCAGTTTCTTCTGGATGATGTACTAAGATTATGCTAATTGTTTCAGTTTTCCTGGTTGGAAACCTGAAAAGACTTCAGTTGGTGTTTGGATAACAGGAGCTGCGCTAAAACCGAGCTCTTTAACTTGATCGATATACTCAGGTTGCTCATCAAGATTGATTTCACGATAAGAGACATTATTACTGTCCAAGAAACGCTTGGTCATTTTACATTGGACACAATTGTTTTTAGAATAAACGGTTACCATTGTGTAACTCCTCTTCAAAATTTAATACTATCTTAGTATATCAGAAAATAAAATTTTGTCAATGATTTGAACTAAATATAGTGGTCAATTTTTCTACTTAAGCTCACAAAACACAATATGTAGTGTTTGCTTTATAAAACAGCAATGATTATCGTATAAATCGTTTTTAAAGAAACTATATCCTGTGTTTTGTTATCTAGGATAGAAGATTTTCAGCAAGTTATCTGAAAAGAAATTGAAGGAAAATCCAGAAAATGCTTGAAAAAAATCCTAGAAGATGGTATAATACCAAATTGTAAGGGTTATCACATATAACTCAAAAAAAGAAAGAACAAAAGGAGAGTCAAACTATGGCTTCTAAAGATTTCCACGTAGTGGCAGAAACAGGTATTCACGCACGTCCAGCAACATTGTTGGTACAAACTGCTAGCAAATTTGCTTCAGATATCACTCTTGAGTACAAAGGTAAATCAGTTAACCTTAAATCAATTATGGGTGTTATGAGTCTTGGTGTTGGCCAAGGTGCTGACGTAACTATCTCAGCTGAAGGTGCAGATGCAGATGACGCTATCGCTGCAATCTCAGAAACAATGGAAAAAGAAGGATTGGCATAAGGGAAATGACAGAAATGCTTAAAGGAATCGCAGCATCTGACGGTGTTGCAGTTGCAAAAGCATATCTACTCGTTCAACCGGATTTGTCATTCGAGACTATTTCAGTCGAAGATACAAACGCAGAAGAGGCTCGTTTGGATGTTGCTCTTGAAGCTTCTCAAAACGAGCTTTCTCTTATCCGCGAGAAAGCTGTAGGTACGCTTGGTGAAGAAGCGGCTCAAGTTTTTGACGCTCATTTGATGGTTCTTTCTGACCCAGAATTGATTGGTCAGATTAAAGAAACAATTCGTGCTAAGAAAGTCAACGCAGAAGCAGGTCTTAAAGAAGTGACTGACATGTTCATCACGATCTTTGAAGGTATGGAAGACAACCCATACATGCAAGAACGTGCAGCGGATATCCGCGACGTGACAAAACGTGTATTGGCAAACCTTCTTGGTAAGAAATTGCCAAACCCAGCTTCTATCAATGAAGAAGTAATTGTGATTGCGCATGACTTGACACCATCTGATACAGCTCAATTGGACAAAAACTTTGTAAAAGCTTTTGTAACAAACATCGGTGGACGTACAAGCCACTCAGCTATCATGGCACGTACACTTGAAATTGCAGCTGTATTGGGAACAAATAATATCACTGAAGTAGTGAAAGACGGTGATATCCTTGCCGTTAACGGAATTACTGGTGAAGTGATTATCAACCCAACAGATGAACAAGCGGCAGAATTTAAAGCAGCTGGTGAAGCTTATGCTAAACAAAAAGCTGAATGGGCACTTTTGAAAGATGCTCAAACAGTGACTGCTGACGGTAAACACTTCGAGTTGGCCGCTAATATCGGTACTCCAAAAGACGTTGAAGGTGTTAACAACAACGGTGCTGAAGCTGTTGGACTTTACCGTACAGAGTTCTTGTACATGGATTCTCAAGACTTCCCAACAGAAGACGAGCAGTATGAAGCATACAAAGCTGTTCTTGAAGGAATGAATGGTAAACCAGTGGTTGTTCGCACGATGGATATCGGTGGGGATAAGGAACTTCCTTACTTCGATATGCCACATGAAATGAACCCATTCCTTGGATTCCGTGCCCTTCGTATCTCTATTTCTGAAACTGGAGATGCAATGTTCCGTACACAAATCCGTGCCCTTCTTCGTGCTTCTGTTCATGGTCAGTTACGTATCATGTTCCCAATGGTTGCCCTTTTGAAAGAATTCCGTGCGGCTAAAGCAGTTTATGAAGAAGAAAAAGCAAACCTTCTTGCTGAAGGTGTTGCAGTTGCGGATGATATCCAAGTTGGTATCATGATTGAAATCCCTGCAGCAGCCATGCTTGCAGACCAATTTGCTAAAGAAGTAGACTTCATGTCAATTGGTACAAACGACTTGATCCAATACTCAATGGCAGCAGACCGTATGAACGAGCAAGTTTCATACCTTTACCAACCATATAACCCATCAATCCTTCGCTTGATCAACAACGTTATCAAGGCAGCTCACGCTGAAGGTAAATGGGCTGGTATGTGTGGTGAGATGGCTGGTGACCAAAAAGCTGTTCCACTTCTTGTCGGAATGGGCTTGGATGAATTCTCTATGTCAGCAACATCTGTACTTCGTACACGTAGCTTGATGAAGAAATTGGACACTGCTAAGATGGAAGAGTACGCTAACCGTGCCCTTACAGAGTGTTCAACAATGGAAGAAGTCCTTGAACTTCAAAAAGAATACGTTAACTTCGATTAATGTGATTAACCTTGTAACCTAGTTGCAAGGTTTTTTGCTACATTTTGGAAAAGTATAGTCCTATAAAGTCCACTTTTCAATGGTTCAGAGGCATGGTATAATAGGGGAAAGTAATTAGAATAAGAGAGAAACCATGTCTAAAGAAATTGATATTGAGTATTACCACCAATTAGCTTTGCAAAAGCAGAAGGAACATCGCAAAGTTTTAGCCAATCTAAAGAAAAAACCTCCTAAAAACCTAGACAAGATTGCCCAGCAGATTCACCAAGAAGTTTTTGCTGAGATTGATTGTACTGCCTGTGCTAACTGTTGTAAGACTTTGGGACCCGACTTTAAAGAAGCGGATATTACACGAATTGCCAAGTATTTTAAGATGAAATTACCAGCTTTTGAAGCGGAGTTTCTGCAGGTAGATGAAGATGGAGATAAGGTTTTCAAATCCATGCCCTGCCCATTTTTAGGAGGAGATAACCTTTGTTCTATCTATGACGTTCGTCCAAAGGCCTGTCGTGAATTCCCTCATACTGACCGCAAAAAGATCCATCAAATCAACCATTTGACGATTAAGAATACCTTGACCTGTCCAGCAGCCTATCTCTTTGTTGAGAAATTAAAGGATAAGTTGTAGAGATTTAAAGGATAAAAAATCTCTAATAATAACTAGTAATATGAAGGGAGTACTCCTGTGCCTAGACCGAAAACAAAAGAGGATCTAATGCTGGCCTCTAAGGAAAACTATGAAAAGCTCAATCGTTTCATCTCCCAACTAAGTGAAGATGAGCTACAGACTCCATTTGATTTTTCAAGAGACCCAAAGAAAAAAGAAGCTCACTGGAAAAGGGATAAAAATCTACGGGATGTCTTGATCCATCTTTATGAATGGCATCAGTTGCTTTTGACTTGGGTTTATTCTAATCAAAAAGGTAACGAAAGACCTTTTCTCCCTGAACCTTATAATTGGAAAACTTATCGAGAAATGAATGTCGCTTTTTGGAAGAAGCACCAGAAAACCTCCTTAGAAGAAGCGACTAGACTCCTAGAACAATCACATAGGGAGGTTTTAGAGTTGATAGAAGTTTTTAGCAATGACGAACTCTTTACCAAAGGTGTCTATAAGTGGACGGGTGGGACAAGTCTAGGTTCCTACTTTGTTAGTAGCACGTCAAGCCACTATGATTGGGCTCTGAAAAAACTCAAAGCTCATCGGAAGAATTGTAAGGGATAGATGGACTTTTTGAAATTGCAAGAATGAGTTCTTTTAAACGTAATACTCTTCGAAAATCAAATTCAAACTGCGTCAACGTCGCCTTGCCGTACTCAAGTACAGCCTGCGGCTAGTTTCCTAGTTTGCTTTTTGATTTTCATTGAGTATAAGATAAAAGCAAAGGGCTATCAAGTGATGTAGCCCTTTTGAGTTATACAAGCAAATTACCATGCAAAAGCTGTCGTTGGAGCATTGAGCGCTTCTAACCATTGCTTATTTTTTACAGGGCAAAGAGTTACGGATATACCTGCCATATCTAGACTGGTCATAAATGTTCCTGATTTTATAAAGGTAATAGTGACTCCTTCAATTTCTAAGAGTTGAAGGATGTCATTGATAAATATGCCCATTTCTAGGTTGGTAGTAGTACCTAGATTATTTACAAGCAATATAAATTGATCACCCTTTTTCCAATGATAGTGCAATCTTAATTTACTTATAATTTCATTTGCAAGGATTTCCGATGATTGGAATGGGACGATACGATAGCCTTCTTCGCCATGTATCCCAATACCATAAGAAATATTTCCTTCTTCCAAGTTAAATAGTGGAAGGGGGGCTTGGGGGAGACTAGCAGCTTTCGTTGCAAAGCCAATTGTTGCGATTTCGGGAGCAAGTTCATGACCTAAATCAGTTAGTTGCTCTATGTCGGCACCATTTTGAGCTGCATATCCTAGGATTTTATGAAGTAAGATTGTCCCTGCAAGTCCCCTTCCTCTAATTTGAAATCTATTGTGAGGTTCAATAGAAATATCGTCGTGTGCTAGACTATAGCCGACTTTAATTCCTTCTTGTCTAGCGGTGTTAATGGCCCAGCTAAATTCTTTGATGTCTGCTTCGAAATTTTTTACAATGATGAAGACACCGTGACCATTGTTTAAAAAACGAATGGACTCTAAGATTTCAGTTCTTGTAGGTGGAGTAAATAATTGGCCATAGATAGCAGCAGTAAGCATTCCTTCTCCCACATATCCAATATGCGCAGGTTCGTGACCGGAACCTCCACCCGACAAGATTGGAACCTGATGAGGATTTCGATTTTTTTGATAGACTAATGGTAAAGTAGGGTGTTTTTCTAATTCGGGATGACTGCTAACAGTTGCTGAAATGTAACTTGAAATAATTTTCTGTTTATGATTTGAAATAAATGTCATTGTGGTCTCTTTCCAATAATTGTCATGATTAGAAAGTCTGGTTGTGGAACTGGACTTTTTTTATTGACGTAAGCCTTCACGATTTCTGCTAGAGCATGTGAATGATAGTCTAACAAAAAACAAGTATAAGCAGATGAATCAATATCAATCTGACCATATTCTCTTAAAATTTTTGATACAAGCAAGCGACAGTAGCTGATAAAGTGGTCATAGAAGTTATTTTGCCCTTGAATATCAAAAAGTTGAATATAAAAGTCACGCTCTTGTTCGAAATAAAGAAATAGTTCTTGTAATAGTTTTTGGCCCGAAATGAAGTCCAAGTTATTGGTGATATACTCGGTTAAGTCATTTTCAAATATCCAGTCTAGCAGTTCATATTTGTCAAGAAAGTGATTATAAAAGGTCTGTCTACGAATGCCAGCTGATTCCATGATATCTACAATGGAGATTTTGTCAAATTCTCTAGTAGCTAATAGGTCTCTAAATGCCTTGGCAATCCGTTTTTTTGTAATAAGTGATGATGCCATAGGAAACCTTTCTTTTACTTACTTCATTTTACCAAAAAAATGTTTTAAACGGGTTTAAAAGGGGACAAATAATAGAATCTGTCCCTTATCATCCAGCGATAAAAAATATATAATGAAAGCGAAAACAAAGGTAAATACCGAAAGGAGTTTCTCATGAAAAAAATTATAAATGAACCGACACAAGTTGTTGATGAAATGTTGCAGGGATTGTCATTCATGCATGATGACTTGGTAGAACGCTTAGATGGTTTTGATGTCATCGTTAGAAAGGCAGAAAAGACAGGAAAAGTTGGACTCATTTCTGGTGGAGGTTCAGGACATGAACCAAGTCATGCTGGATTTGTAGGAGAAGGAATGTTGTCTGCTGCCATTTGTGGAGCAGTCTTCACTTCACCTACTCCGGACCAAATTTTAGAAGCCATCAAGGCGGCTGATGAAGGTGCTGGAGTTTTCATGGTCATCAAGAACTATTCTGGTGACATTATGAACTTTGAAATTGCACAAGAACTTGCTGAAATGGAAGGTATTGATGTAGCAAGCGTTGTAGTCGATGATGATATTGCTGTTGAAAATAGTCTCTATACCCAAGGTCGTCGAGGTGTTGCAGGTACTATTTTAGTCCATAAAATTTTGGGTAATGCGGCTCGTTCTGGTAAATCATTATCTGAAATGAAGGACTTGGCCGACAAACTTGTCTTAGAAATTAAAACAATTGGATTAGCTCTATCTGGCGCTACTGTTCCTGAAGTTGGGAAACCAGGATTTGTTCTAGAAGATGATGAATTTGAATATGGAGTTGGTATTCACGGTGAGCCAGGATATAAAAAAGAGAAAATGCAACCTTCCGCACAATTGGCCTCAGAATTGGTTGAAAAACTATCTGAAGGTTTCCAACTTAAAGCTGGTGAACGCTATGGCCTTCTCATCAATGGTTTAGGAAGCACTCCTCTTATGGAGCAATATGTATTTGCAAATGATGTGGCTAAATTACTCCATGAAAAAGGTGTTGAGTTGGCATTTAAGAAAATTGGAAACTATATGACCTCAATCGATATGGCTGGTTTGTCATTAACATTGATTCGATTGGCAGATGATGAGTGGTTGGATGCTCTAAATGCACCTGTTACTACTCCAGCTTGGTAAGACTCAAGGAGGAAATGTTGCATGAATGCTGAACAAGCTCTTGAATGGATGAAGCTTTTTAATGAAAAGATTCAAGAACAGAAAGATTATCTTAGTGAGCTAGACACCCCTATAGGAGATGGAGACCACGGTGGAAATATGGCGCGTGGCATGGCTGCAGTTATGGAAAACTTAGAAGGAAAGCAATTTGAGACCAGCAGTGATGTTTTTAAACTTGTCTCAATGCAACTACTGAGTAAGGTAGGCGGTGCTTCTGGTCCCTTGTATGGCTCTGCTTTTATGGGCATGGCCAAGGCTGATTCAAATTCGAAATTAGAAGAAATCTTACAAAGTGGTTTGGATATGATTGTCAAACGCGGGAAAGCAGAAGTTGGAGAAAAGACAATGGTTGATGTTTGGACTCCTGTTATTGCCGCCTTGTCTGATGGCCAGTTGACTCAAGAGGTTATTGATCAGGTAGTGAATGCTACCAAAGATTTACTTGCAACTAAAGGAAGGGCATCTTATGTAGGAGAACGTTCTCTTGGACATATTGATCCTGGATCATTCTCATCAGGATTACTCTTTACTGCTCTTTTAGAAACTGGGGTGGTTTAATGGGAAGTATTGGTCTTGTTATCGTTTCACATTCCAAACACATTGCAGAAGGTGTTGTTGAACTGATTAGTGAAGTAGCTAAAGATGTTCCGATTACTTATGTAGGAGGAACCGAAGATGGAGGAATTGGAACGAGTTTTGATCAAGTAGATAGGGTTGTTTCCGAAAATCCAGCAGATACTTTATTAGCCTTTTTTGACCTAGGTTCTGCTAAAATGAACTTAGAAATGGTGGCTGATTTCAGTGATAAGAGTATCAGGATCAATAGGGTTCCAATTGTAGAAGGTGCCTATACTGCAGCTGCTCTTCTTCAAGCTGGTGCAGAACTGTCAGTTATTCAAACACAGTTGTCGGAGCTTGAAATCAATAAATAAGGAATTTTACTATAACTCTTTTTATAGGTGGGCTATTGATTATCTCAACTATCAAAGTTTAATACTCAATGAAAATTAAAGAGCAAACTAGGAAGCTAGCCGCAGGCTGTACTTGAGTACGGNNATTTGATTTTCGAAGAGTATAAGTAAATGATTTCAAAATCAGAAAAGGATTGCTTTATGCAGTTCCTTTTTATTTTAACAGGAGTAAAGCTATAGCGTTTCTAAATTGTGAATCATTCAAAACAGATTGTGATGGGACTATTCTAGCTTTAGAATCCTTCAAAAATTAACATTGATATTTATGAAGTTAGGGTATTCGATAGTTAGGATTGTTCTATTCTGAAAGATTTGAGCTGTCAATCTTCTAGAATAGTAGTTTGCCAATGAATTTTGTTGAAAGATTCCTTGTTTTATGGTAGTCTAAAGTAAAAGAAAGCCTTATCATTATATTTTCATTTGTTAATAATGTATTTCGACTTTATCTAATGTAGAAGAAAGAAATATCATGAAACGTTTATGACTTGTAGGAAAGAGAATGTGAACTAAAAATAGATTTAGGAGTAGGTAGATGAGTAGTTTAGAGTCAATTCGTAAAGCGCATATCATCGTGTGGGGTGCCTATCTATTTTTATCATTAAGGGCGCCGCTAATTAGCAGCACAGAGTATTTCTTGCTTATTTTTTTAGCGTTTCTCTATTCGATAGTATCACTCCCTATATATTCAGTGAAAAATAAAATAGTATCTATCTGTCTAGCCATAAATTCGATTCTGTTAATGAGTTTCCCGATTTTAATCAATAAATATTTCCCAGGAAAGGTTTCTACTTATATCGTATTAATCAGTATTTTTATCCTGGAGTTCTTAATCTTTAATATAATTGGTAAAGATTTTGATACTAGATTAGCTAGCGAGTATAGGAAAATCAGTCAGTTTAAAAGTAAGATGTCTCAATCTCCTTGGATAAAATATTTAGAGATTTCTAGTTTTATATTAACTATATTTCCATTTATTCTTCATGGTACAGTTGCTAATCGTGTATTGACTCTTATCTTTTTGACAAAAATTTGTGTAGATACTACGATAAAGATTCTATTAAACAGAATCTTTAAGACAAGTGAGGTAATGAAAAGGAGGATATTTTCTCTTTTTGTACTAGATTTGATTGTCTATTTATTTTTAGCTTATGTTTTAGTGATACAAAAAGACGAATATCTGTTTTCAATTCTACTAATTTTTTCTAATTTCTCACTTCCCTTTATCAGAGAAAAAGAGTATGAATTATTTAAAAATAAGAGGTGAGATAGATATGGTTAAATCTTAGTTCTCTTTAAAATCAAATCAGGTAGAGAAAGGATATTTTATCTAGGTGACAAAGTGCTTTAAACGCAGTCAACGATTACCTGTTAGGAAACTATCCTAACCATGCAACGTTAAAGAGGAGAAATCTTATGAAACTCGTATCACCAAATAATTATGTTGCTATTGAGCAAGAGGAGATGATGTATCTTGATGGGGATTATCCATACATAAAGACGGGGGAATGTTACAGTAAACGTAGCCACTGCTTATTTTATGGGGAATTAAATATGTTTAAACTAAGTGATAGAGTCAGAGTGGTCTTTGCTATTTTAGGAGTAAGTTCCATATTGGTTAGTATGTATCTTATACCTTTTATTAAAACTGAGAATAAATTTTGGGAAATACTTGTATTTATATTAGGTGTATTGCTAATTGGAATTGCGTTACTAAGTCATAAAAAAATTAAATTTTGGAAATAGCGTTAGTGAGAAGGACAGGATAATAGTATTATGATGGTTGTTTTAATTTTGATGGTTGTGGTGTTTCTGTATTATGTAATTACCGAGTATTTTCAGAATAGTTATATTGACTGTATACTATTTCTAACATTGCTGATTTCTCATTTTGATATGGAATTACTATTTTTTGCCCATTGAAGTCTTAGTAGCATTAAGTGGAGTAAATTTGCTGTCAAGATTTTTCAAAAAAAAGAGAAGTCAATAGAGTTGTTAGTGGATTATAAAGATGAAAGGTAAAATTGGAATATCTAAAATGAAACATTTTATTGCAGGAATTGGTGAGATAAGATTTATTAGTTATCCATTGTCTCTATGTGTAGGACTAGCCCCTCTTTTTCATATCTATGTCATAGGTTCTGAAATGAATTTTGTGAAAATAGTATTATCTATTTTGGGAGTCATATTTGTATGTATTTTAACTATTGCTCGAATTTATAGAAGATTTTTCTATAATAAAAATAAACTTGACTAGAATAGTATGGATTAGTTAATCAATTGGAACTATTATTTTTGTTATAATTTACTACTTTTAAGTTTTTACATTAAACAGCCGACTGAAGTGAAAGTTGTTTATCCTAGAAAGGAAAACCTCAAATTGTCCTACAAATTTCTACTTTTCGACCTCGACCACACTCTTCTTGATTTTGATGCTGCTGAGGATGTGGCTTTGACGCAACTTCTAAAAGAAGAAGGGGTTACAGATATTCAGGCCTACAAAGACTTTTACGTTCCTATGAACAAGGCTCTCTGGAAGGACTTGGAGCAAAAGAAAATTAGTAAACAAGAGCTGGTTAACACGCGCTTTTCTCGTTTATTTTCTCATTTTGGACAGGAAAAAGCTGGTAGTTTTCTAGCCCAGCGTTACCAATTTTACCTAGCCCAACAGGGACAAACGATTTCCGGCGCTCATGAACTTTTGGACAGTCTCATCGATCGTGATTATGACTTGTATGCTGCGACAAATGGGATTACTGCTATTCAGACAGGGCGTTTGGCTCAATCTGGTTTAGCACCTTATTTCAATCAAGTCTTTATCTCAGAGCAATTGCAAACTCAAAAGCCTGATGCTCTCTTTTATGAAAAGATTGGTCAGCAGATTGCAGGTTTTATCAAAGAAAAGACGCTGATGATTGGAGATTCCCTAACCGCCGACATTCAAGGTGGTAATAATGCTGGGATTGCCACTATCTGGTACAACTCTCATCACCTAGAAAATCACACACAAGCCCAGCCAACCTACGAAGTCCATTCTTACCAAGACTTGCTGGATTGCTTAGATAAACTGTAAAAAGTGGTTTAGATAGCCACTTTTTGCTATAATAGAGGCAGTAAAAAAGAAGGAGTCGGCTATGCAACACTCGTCTTGGCATGCTTTGATTAAGGAGCAATTACATGAGGGTTATTTTGGGAAAATCAATCAGTTTATGGAGCAGGTCTACGCTCAGGGGACTGTTTATCCGCCCAAAGAAAAGGTTTTTCAGGCTCTCTTGACAACACCGCTTGAAGAAGTTAAGGTGGTGATTCTAGGGCAAGATCCCTATCACGGGCCAGGTCAAGCGCAGGGCTTGAGTTTTTCTGTACCCGACTCTATCCCAGCTCCGCCATCCTTGCAAAATATCTTGAAAGAATTGTCAGATGATATTGGGGTCAAGAAATCTCATGATTTGACAGTTTGGGCTGATCAAGGAGTCTTGCTTCTTAATGCTTGTTTGACTGTTCCTGCTGGACGGGCCAATGGTCATGCTGGTCAGATATGGGAGCCTTTTACGGATGCTGTGATTCAGGTGGTCAATCATCTAGATAGACCAGTCGTTTTTGTGCTCTGGGGAGCTTATGCACGCAAGAAGAAGGCCTTAGTTACCAATCCTCATCACTTGATTATCGAATCAGCCCATCCCAGTCCTTTGTCAGTTTATAGAGGATTTTGGGGTTCTAAGCCTTTTTCCAAGGCCAATGCATTCTTAAAAGAGACAGGACAAGAGCCAATCGATTGGCTTAGATAAGGAGAAAATATGCCTCAGTTAGCGACAATTTGCTACATTGATAACGGGAAAGAACTGCTTATGCTCCACCGTAATAAGAAGCCAAATGATGTTCATGAAGGAAAATGGATTGGTGTGGGTGGTAAGCTAGAGAGAGGAGAGACACCTCAGGAATGTGCAGCGCGTGAAATCCTCGAAGAAACAGGGCTCAAAGCTAAGCCTGTTCTAAAAGGTGTTATCACTTTTCCTGAATTTACGCCAGATTTAGACTGGTACACCTATGTTTTTAAGGTGACAGAGTTTGAAGGGGACTTGATTGACTGCAACGAGGGAACGCTAGAATGGGTTCCCTATGATGAGGTTTTGAGCAAGCCAACTTGGGAAGGTGACCATACCTTTGTTGGGTGGCTTTTAGAGGACAAACCCTTCTTTTCAGCCAAGTTTGTTTATGATGGGGATAAATTGTTGGATACCCAAGTTGATTTCTATGAATAAAGGAGAAAGCAGATGCTACTAATTAAAAATGGTCGTGTAATGGATCCCAAGTCTGGTTTGGATCAAGTGTGTGATGTTTTGGTCCAAGATGGGAAAATTGTCAAAATTGCGCCTGAAATCAAGAAAGAAGGAGTAGAGGTGCTTGATGCTACTGGTCTTGTAGTTGCACCTGGCTTGGTCGATATTCATGTTCATTTCCGTGAACCGGGTCAAACACACAAGGAAGACATCCATACTGGGGCACTAGCAGCTGCGGCAGGTGGTTTTACTACTGTCGTCATGATGGCTAATACCAGTCCAACCATTTCAGACGTGGAGACTTTGCAAGAAGTTCTCCAGTCAGCTGCCAAAGAGAAGATTAATGTCAAGACGGTTGCGACTATTACTAAAAATTTTAATGGGCAAGATTTGACTGACTTTAAGGCGCTTTTAGAAGCAGGTGCGGTTGGTTTCTCAGATGATGGTATTCCGCTTGAAAGTAGTAAAGTTGTCAAGGAAGCCATGGAGGAAGCTAAAAAGCTTAATACCTTTATTAGTCTTCATGAGGAAGATCCAGGATTGAACGGTGTTCTTGGCTTTAACGAAAATATTGCTAAAGAGCATTTCCATATCTGCGGTGCGACTGGGGTGGCTGAGTATGCTATGATGGCGCGTGATGTCATGATTGCCTATGCAACCAAGGCCCATGTTCATATTCAGCATTTGTCTAAGAAAGAAAGTGTTAAAGTAGTTGAGTTTGCTCAAGGTTTGGGTGCGCAAGTCACAGCAGAAGTAGCACCACAGCATTTCTCGAAAACAGAAGCTCTCCTTTTGACACAAGGAAGTAATGCCAAGATGAATCCGCCGCTTCGTTTGGAATCAGACCGTCGTGCTGTTATCGAGGGTCTTAAATCAGGCATCATCACAGTTATCGCGACAGACCACGCGCCTCACCATGCAGATGAGAAAAACGTTGAGGATATTACCAAAGCACCATCTGGTATGACAGGTTTAGAAACCTCCCTGTCTCTCGGCTTGACCTATTTGGTGGAAGCTGGTGAGTTGAGCTTGATGGAATTACTCGAAAAGATGACATACAACCCAGCCAAGCTTTACAACTTTGAAGCAGGTTATTTGGCTGAGAATGGTCCAGCGGACATCACTATTTTTGATGCTAAGGCTGACCGCCTTGTGGACTCCCAATTTGCTTCGAAAGCAGCTAATTCACCATTCATCGGTGAAACCTTAAAAGGGCAGGTTAAATATACAATCTGTAAGGGACAAATTGTCTATCAAGCTTGATAGGAGTTAGAATATGAATTATTTTCGAAAACGTAGGGAGAGAAAAGCAAAATCTAATAGCGGAATTTACTGTCCCGCATCTAATCGTTCTAAAATTCAATATGAAACTAAAGAAAAAGCTGACCATGCAGTTCAATATGATAATGGAGGTTTAGTTAGAAGCTATTATTGTCGTACATGTGCGTGTTGGCATACTACTTCAAAATCTAATAACCCTCCGCTAAGTTTGAAAAATTATGGTCTGAAACTCTTTGGTTTAGATAAATCAGAATAGAAAGAGAAGTATGTATAAGACAAAGTGTTTACGAGAGAAGTTAGTATTATTTTTAAAAATTTTCTTCCCAATCCTGATCTACCAATTTGCCAATTATTCTGCCTCTTTTGTTGACACTGCAATGACAGGTCAATACAATACTATGGACTTGGCTGGTGTGTCTATGGCGACCAGTATCTGGAATCCTTTTTTTACCTTCCTAACAGGAATTGTGTCAGCCCTGGTGCCCATCATTGGTCACCATCTTGGTCGAGGAAAAAAGGAAGAAGTTGCATCTGATTTTTACCAGTTCATCTATTTGGCTTTGGGACTATCTGTGGTCTTGCTGGGGATGGTACTTTTCTTGGCACCACCAATCTTGAATCATATTGGACTAGAAGCACCAGTGGCGGCAGTAGCGATTCGTTATCTCTGGTTTTTATCTATCGGGATTATCCCTTTGTTGCTATTTAGTGTCATTCGTTCCTTGCTGGATTCGCTGGGGTTGACCAAACTGTCTATGTATCTTATGCTTTTGTTACTTCCTCTCAATAGCGGATTTAACTACCTCTTGATTTACGGGGCCTTTGGAGTTCCAGAACTGGGAGGTGCTGGGGCTGGTTTAGGAACTTCTTTGGCTTACTGGGTCTTGCTGGGGATTTCTGTTCTGGTTCTATTTAAACAGGAGAAGCTCAAGGCTCTACATCTTGAGAAACGAATTCCGCTTAATATGGATAAAATCAAGGAAGGAGTTCGTTTAGGTCTGCCTATTGGGGGGACTGTCTTCGCGGAAGTAGCCATCTTTTCCGTGGTTGGCTTGATTATGGCGAAGTTCTCGTCCTTGATTATCGCTAGTCACCAGTCAGCTATGAACTTTTCAAGTCTCATGTACGCCTTTCCCATGAGTATCTCATCTGCTATGGCTATTGTCGTTTCCTATGAAGTGGGAGCTAAGCGATTTGATGATGCGAAAACCTATATTGGTCTAGGGAGATGGACTGCCCTCATTTTTGCGGCCTTCACCTTAACCTTCCTTTACATTTTTAGGGGAAATGTGGCCAGTCTTTATGGTAACGATCCAGAATTTATTGATTTGACAGCGCGTTTTTTGACTTATAGCCTTTTCTTCCAGTTAGCAGATACTTTTGCGGCACCGCTCCAGGGAATTTTACGGGGCTATAAGGATACAGTTATTCCTTTTTACCTTGGTTTGGTTGGTTACTGGGGGGTGACACTCCCAGTAGCTATGGTATTTGATTCCCTAACAGATTTTGGAGCTTATTCTTACTGGATTGGTTTGATTATTAGTCTAATCGTAAGTGGGGCTCTCTACCGTTGGCGTTTAACTGTGATTATGAAGAGATTTGAATCCAGAAAAGCTTGATTTTTAGAATTCCTACAAGCAAAAATATCCTTCCTTATCTGCCTTATCTGCATTATTTTTGCTATAGTTAAATTAGTAGTAGGAAAATGAGAACTTCAAAAATATAGAAACAATTGATATTTCACGCTACTTTACTGGTATCAGATATAAAGAAAAAGAAGTTGCTAAAACAAGCAACTTCTTTTTTTGAATTTCGTTTTACATAATTTATTTTATGTAGTTTATAAACTATCCAAGGCATTTTTTTGTTCATCGTTGACGATATGGGTATAGAGGTCAGTGACTTGTGTACTGGCGTGTCCTAGCTGGTGACTGACCAAAACTTGTGATTTAGTAGCATCATATAGCCTAGTTGCTAGGGTATGGCGCAGTTTATGGGGTGTTACACGGACTTTGAAGTCCTCTGAGTATTTAGCAACCATTTTTTCAACGCTGGAAGCATCGATACGATTTGGTACACCTCGGTATAAGGTCAGAAAGAGCGCTGTGTCTGTCTTTTCCGTCTTATAGCGTTGATTTCGAATGGCTAGATAATTCTCTAAATAAGGCTTAGCAAAAGCAGCGACATTGACCGAGTCACGTTTGCCACCTTTTCGAGTGACATCAATAACCATCATCTTGAGATTGAGATCTCTTAGATCCAGATTAACAGCTTCAGATAAGCGAACACCAGACGCCAAGAGAAGGGCAATAATGGCCAAATCACGTTCTTTATTTTTGTTGAATGATGAGAGAGCGCGATTTGAAAGTTGTTGTGGATACTCTTGGTCAATATAAGTTAGAAAACCTTCTGTTTCATCACCTAAAAAGAGTTTTTGCTTGATGTTTTCAGCTCTGGCAGCAAGCGTTTCTTTCTTTTTTTTGGTTGAAACTTTCTTCATTACATTACGATAAAAATAAGGTTCCCCCTGATCGTTTTCAACCTCCTCGGTCAGATACTTGTAAAGACTAGAAAGTGCTGACAAAGTCCGATTGATGGTTGTCTGAGAAACTCCTTGCTTGGTTGTATTAGCATTCAGCAAAGGACGTTCTCGAAGATAAAGGATAAAAGCCTCCATATCTTTCTTTGACATGTTTTCCAAGACAGATAAAGGAATATTAGACATTTTATCAGCGTTTGAGATACCAGACTCTAAAACCCAGCTGAAAAATCGATCATATTCCTTGAGATATTCGTACAAGGTTGTAAAACTGTAAGGAACAGCAAGCTTAGATTGGTAGTATTCCAGAACATACCAGGGCATGATTTGTTTTAGTTTGTCGATTCGTTCTAGTAAAATCTCACGTTTCATGTATTTTCTCCATAAATAAGTCTACTAGTAGTATAGCATAGACCTATATATTTTTCAAGAAAATTATAGTTTTTCGGAAAGATGTTATAGAGCTTTTTAAAAAAGACTTAGACCTGAGTAAAAGGGATCTAATCTAAGTCTTCGGAGTTATTATTGTGAATCATTAGCTAGTGCTTTTTCTAGTTTCCAAATACTAAACCAGAATGAAATAGTCAACAGAATAAAGAAAATAATAAAGAGCTCACCCACTAAACTTCTGTTCATACTACACAACTGAAGAGCTATATAAGGAGCTATGAGATACAAAATACATTGTATAATTGCTATTGTTTTCTTTTTCATGATTTTAATCTTACTGTACAGATTTGATACAGTAAACTCCTTTCTAGCTTTATGCTTTATCATTTCTAACTTAATTATAGTCTTATTTTTACCAAAGCTCAATTATTTATATGTAAAATTCCCCATCAGTAAAAAATAACCGATCTCATTTCTGAGAATCGGTTATTTAAATAAATTAAGCCAGTTGTTTACATAATATAAATTATGTAAAACTACTCTACAACAACAAATCTTTGACTTTCCCAATTTCGCTTTTTGGAATAACTAGATGAATCATATCACCCAGATACATTCTGGTTGAGCCGTTAACTGTTTGGCTCTTGCCATTATGGACTTGGGTAGTGATGAGGACGTTGTGTGGTAAGTTGAGTTCATGAACTTGTTTCCCAGCAATTTTATCAGAAACTGGTATTTCGATAAGTGTCACTTCTCCTTCGCTGGATACTTCTTCTGGAAGCATTTTTTCCAGCATGGCTTCATAGACTGGTGCACCCTTGAGCAAATCCATGATGATGTAAGCTACTAAGGTTACTAAACCAAGTGGCATGAGGTTGCGAATATCTCCTACCATCTCAGTTACGAGGATCATGGCAGTTAAGGGAGCTTTTGATATGGCTCCAAAATAACCACTCATTCCTAGAATGACAAATATAGGGAATTGCTCTTGACTGACAAGTCCAATATTCACACAAATGACACCAACTAGGGCACCAAGCAAGGAACCGAGAGCCAAAATAGGTAGGAAAATTCCTCCTGGAAGACCACTTCCATAACTAATCATGCTCCAGATAAAGCGAATTAAAAAGTAAGCTAATAGAACTTGAAAACTAAAATCTTGCTCAGTTAGGGAAAGTACCAGCTGATTTCCACCACCAAGGATGTGGGGTAAAAAAATTCCGACTGGTATGATGAGAATGAAGGCCAGAATTGGATAATAAGCTCTATCCAAATGGATTTTTTGACCAATCCAATCATAAACTCGACCAACATTGAGCACAGCTTTCTCATAGAGAAAACCGGAAAGACCCAGAAAAATTCCCATGAGGAGGTAAATCCAATACTGATCTAGGGTCATGAGTGGGATATTATCAGGCATATCCAGTACGGGTGTTAGGCCAAATATGAGCAGAGAAACAAAGTTTGCTACGAGACTAGCTGCTAGAGTAGATACCCAGAAAAAGCGAGAAAAGTGATGATAGACTTCTTCTACGACAAAGAGAAGACCCGCTATTGGAGCATTAAAGGCTGCGGCTAATCCTGCTGCAGCACCACTAGCAATCAGGGAACGTTCCTCCACTGGACTGGATTTGAGCCACTTGGCAATTCCTTTACCACCAACTGCTCCCAGTTGGATACTTGGCCCTTCACGCCCCAGCATGAGTCCGCTGGCAATAGCTAGAATTCCTAGAATATATTTTTTCCAGAGAACGCCCCACCAGTTAAGGGTCATGAGGCCTTTCAGTTCGGCTTCGACTTGAGGAATTCCTGAGCCTTTAATATCTTTTTCAGAGCGTGTCAGTTTGGCACTGAGCCAGCAGATGATTAGATAAAACAGGGCGATAATAAATAAATTAACAAATAGGTGCGCTTGAGCTTGATAAAGTCCTTGTATCAGGTGGAAGCCTTTTTCAATTAAGAAACGAAAGGATCCGACGATAATTCCAACGACGAGGCCGACAATGATTCCTCGACCAACTTGGGATAGTATAGTGCTGGATGCAAAGGCGAATTCTTTCTTAGAACGGACTATTTCCGACTGTTCCTCCATGGTATTTCCTTTCAATTAACTTTCTTTTTTACCTAAAACCAGGGATTTAACGGGTTCAAAGCTGGTTCGGTGAATTGGGGTAACTCCTAGTTTTTTCAGTCCTTCCAGGTGTTTGGCTGTTCCATATCCTGCATTAGTAGCGAAATCATAGCCAGGGAACTGCTGATCGTAGTCCTTCATCAATTCATCACGGGTCACCTTGGCTACTATGGAAGCTGCTGCGATCGAGAGGGAGTTGGCATCTCCTTTGATGATGGAGGTTTGTGAAATGGGCAATTCCAGTTTCATGGCATCTATTAGGAGGTGCTCGGGTTGAGGACTGAGCTGGGAGATTGCTTCTTGCATGGCTAGTTTGGTTGCTTCATAGATATTGACTTGGTCGATGACCTGATTATCCATGATACCAATTCCAATCGACAAGGCTTGGTCTTGAACGGCTTGAAAAATCTCCAGATGTTTCTTTTTAGGGATTTTCTTGCTGTCGTTGAGGCCTTTAATCTTACAATTTTGAGGTAAAATAACGGCTGCAGCAACCACAGGCCCAGCTAGAGGACCTCGGCCGACTTCATCAACACCAGCAATTAAGGTCAATCCTTGCTTATACAGTTCCTTTTCATAGGAAAGCATGGATTCCAAACGAAGATCCTCATCCAATTCTGCCTGAATAGCTTTTTTACGCTTGCTGATTTCCTTTTGAACTCCAGAGCGATTATCCTTTTCAAGCTCTAAAAAAATAGGGCTTTCTAACTCCTTGACCGTTTCAAGGAGTTCTTTGATTTCTTTAATCGTCGCCATCGAGGTCTTCCAATGTATCTAAGGTATAGTTACCGAGTTTGCCATCACGGACTTCCTTCACGAAGAGACTGTAAAAACGGTCATAGTCATCACGGAAACCGAGGGCACGGGTCATATCCATAATAATAACAGTCGCTTCTTCTTCAATTTTCATTTGTTTGAAGCGTTCAGCCAGCTTTTCTGGATAATGTTCTTTGAAATAATTAAGACCAAAAATGGTCACCTCGTCCATAGGGAGCAACTGGTCTTTAATAGCTCCAGTCAAGGCTAGTTTAAGAGCAACAGTTTCGTCTTCGAATTTAGGCCAGAGAATCCCTGGTGTATCCAAGATTTCCAGGTCTTTATTTGTTTTGAGCCATTGTTGTCCCTTGGTCACCCCTGGTTTATTGCCGACAACGGCAATTTTCTTACCAGCTAAACGGTTCATAAGAGTTGATTTACCAGCATTTGGAATCCCGATAATCATGGTACGCAAGGTTTCAATCTTGATACCACGTTCTTTCTGACGAGTAATCTTATCAGCCATGAGTTTTTTTGCCGCATCTGTTACAACTTTTACAGTCACTTGCTCTTTGGAGTTGATAGCTAGCGTCTGGATTCCTTGTGATTCAAAATACTGACGCCATTCTTTGGTCATTGCTGGGTCAGCCAAGTCTGCCTTGTTTAAAATCAAGAGTTTTGGTTTGTCACCAACAATCTTGGTCAACATAGGATTTTGACTAGATAAAGGTAAACGTGCATCCACCAAAATCGTTACAAAATCAACAAATTTTAAATTTTCCTGAACCTGTCGACGTGCTTTAGACATGTGACCAGGAAACCATTGAATAGTAGCCATTGAATTTTTTCCTTTCGTAGCAAGGGTTTAGATACCCTATTTTATTTTACTATCGTTTGAACATAGAGAGTTCTCAAATGAATGATGTTCAAATAGTTTTTTGTTTTATGATATAGAAATCTACTTTATATTATATCATGACTTCTTTCTTTTGTCCGATGATAGCCTTTCAAGCACTCTATATAGAAAAAAGCCATCAAATGATGACTTTTCAGAGGGAGCAAAAAACTGCCCTCTTTATATTTTAAACATTTAAATGTCTTCTTTAAACAGTTGGTTAAAGAAACCGTCTGTGTTTTTAAGAAGGGCTTTGAAGACCTTAGATTTCAAGTCCACTGTATTTTTGAAATGATCTTTAATTTTCGGATCTGACATACCATCAAGATCTTTTTGAACAGCTCTATCAAATAAAGTACGTAACTCATCATAGTTGCTAATATGAGTTCCATCAATATCGATAGCTTCAAAACCTTTCTTAGCTTTAGCAAGAACTTCCCCGTACCAATGTCTCTTCCACTCTTCAAGAGTATTAAAGTTTCCTTTCGATACTTTCTTAATAATAAAGTCATCGCCTAAGAGACCTTTATTTTCGTTATTAGCGGCGCCTTGATGTTTGCTTGAAACATAATCAATAAATCCATGTTCGTATCCATAGTAACCCCACATACGGAAGGCATTGTGCTTAAATGATAATGAACCAGGAGCACCTTGACTCGTATTACCACCATAAATACCAGCCATCATTTGAACATTAACATATGCTGAGTTAGGCGTGAAGTCCTCTGGTCGGAACACACCATTGCCAGGATTATTATGTTTAGTCATAAAGTTATTATCAACCAAATCATCAATACTTGCCAATGGCTTGGTTTTCTCTCCGTCATTTAGGTCACGAACTTTATCCCATTGGTGTGGAGCGGTTAATTTGTTTAAACCATCAACATGTCTATCGACTCTGTCAATTTTCTTGAACCACTTGCTATTGTCACCATTTAATTTTGGAATTACAGCATCTGCTTCAACATAATCCAACATCATTAATGCTTCATTGTAGTTCTTCATGTAGCGATCAATATCTTCACGAGTTTTAAGTTTATCAGGGTCATAGTTATACCACTGTTCACCATTATTCTCACGATGATAAGCCATATTCAAACCTAAAGCACCATATTCTCCGTTTGGATTTGATACCGATGGCGTTTGCAACATACCTTGAGCAAAGGCTTCTAAATCCGTACCTTGACGATGCCAATGACCACCATAGTAAGCCATACGATCATTAACGTGAGTAGTTTCATGTGTAAATGCGGATGTTCCAAAATCACTAATTAAATCTGTCATAACGAAATAAACTGCATCCATCGGTTGCGGTGCTGCAAAAATATATGCATATGCTCCGTATCCATATTGGTAAGGATGATACTTTCCAATACGACCAAAGAATTCCCTGACTGGAGTATAGTCTGGTTTTCCATTTCTATGTCCGAATCTATCAGGCCAACCACCTGGAGCGTTATGATTATCCCATACAGGAGTTGGAACTCCATTTTGACTCTTAAGAAGTTTATCGCGGACATTATCAGTAGCAAGACGTGACCAAAAATCTAAGTAATTAACTTGCTCTTTAGCACGTTTATTGATTTCACTCTTGAACGCTTCACGTTTTTCTGCTGTATCTTTACCATACTTTTCAAATGAACTAAATGAGATAGTATTATACGTTGAAATCATAAATAAATGTGCATTTTTCAAGTTAAGAAGAGGTAAAATCATGCGCCCATGCTGCCCATTATTAATTCCTTCGTATAGACGATATTTTTTGTTGGTAAATGCAGGGTTCGTTGATGGTTGTTCAACTACATACGCGTTCTTTTCAATAGCTTTCTTAAACCAATCATTTATATCTGTATGGTTAGTGAATAGCTTCATATTGTAATGTAAGAATCCATTTAATTCATTTATTCCAATTGTTCCACCTATAGTTTCACGATAAGCTTCTAAAGTTCTATCTCCTTTAACATTTCTTTCACTTGAACCAATTTTGATTAAGAAATCTAAGACATTAACATTCTTACCATAAAAATCAGGTTTAAACATCATAATATCTTTAATTGATAACTCATCGTATTTAAAACCATAATATTGATTTAAGTAGGCCAGTCCCATCATGATTTTAGCTTTGTTGTCTTCAACTTTCTTCAGTAAAGCACGTTCAGCTAATTCGTTATCGTTGAGTTGATGATCTTCATTTTCAACAATAGCTTTAACTAATTTGCCAAGATTTTCTTTCACTTCCGCAAAGCTTTCTTCAAAGAATAGATCTTTAATATAACCATTCTTACGTTCATCCGAATTAGCATTAGGATCTCTAGATGTATCTCGTTTATCCATCAAAGCACGGACTTCTTGTGAAATCAATTCTACACTTGATAATTGATCTTTAACATCAGCAATCAATTTATCACGATTTTTAACAACCATATTTGGTGTGTAAACCACATCATCTAAACCATCAATACTATACTCACGAACTTGTTTCACCTTAGAATCAGCAACTGCTGTCACGTTCATTTCTTCTTTGGTGCCATCCGCATAGTGAACCATAATCTTATCAATATCCGATAGATCAGTAACAAATTGCCCTGCTTTCATACCTGTTACAGACAGAACAGTTTTCTTAACAAGATTGGACTCACCTGTTAACTTATTCCCTTGGTTTACAATCCACTCTTTATTATAGAACGGTTGAAGTTTTTCAATATTGCGATAGGCTTGTTCACGTTCAGCTTTGTAATCTTGCGTTGTCTTATACTCATTATCATGAGTAACAAATCGATTCAATCGGTCAACAAGTAATTCAGGCATCTCATAGGTGTTAGCTGTAATGTTGTAGGTTAAAATTATATTATCAGCCTCTTCTTTCGAAATACCTTTGATGATATTCGAACGATTATAGGATTTATTACCCTCACTAATACCATTTACCGTATAAGTGTTGATAACGCGCTCAGATGTATAATAGGAATCTTGGTCGATATCTGAGTGTCCAAAAGCTATTTCACCGTTCTTTACTTTCATCATAGACACATTATTTTTAATCATACCTAACATCCAGTTATTACCAACTAAGCCACCTGATTTAAGTGAATCTTTAACATAGAGTGTACCTTTTGCCACAGAATTGGTTAAAACACCTTCTCTACTATAGCTATGGTTATCCCCACCATTTTGTGTCGAATAAACAATACCCGCAGCTTGAGCACGGTTACCAATGATATTGGCATCTACATATACTTTATCGATAACGCCTTTCCAGTTTTCTCCAACGATACCAGTCAAGAATTGTCCACCATCGCCGACAGAAGTTACGTTACCGATAAAGGCTACATTTATGAGTGTACCTTGATTATCAATCTTATCAATAAATCCAGATACCCAGTTCTTACCTAATACGTTACCAGTCACTTTGACATCTTCAATTTTAGCGCCGCCTTTAATAGTGTCGGCAATCGGTGCAATGCGGTCTGCCCAAGGCATATTGATATTTACATTCCCCAGATTTACTTTGGTTACTGTACCACCGATAATGTTCTTAAATAACGGACGTTCCGTATTGTGGATGGTATAATGTTTCCCATCTACACTCTTCAATGTACCTCTAAAGTCGCCGTCAACATACCATTTCTTAGGTGTTGGTACATTCGTTGCATTCAAATCTGCTCCGATTTTAAATGTACCATTTTTGTCAGCATTCATGGCATCTACTAACTCTTTAAAGTTATAATAAACGTCATCAACTTTTGGAACTGGTTTTTCAATATAATGAACATACTTGTTACGAACTTTCGTTGGGTCTGTGTGTTGAATCAAATCTTGTGCTTCAGCAGTTATTTTGTAAAGTTTTTGACCTTCTTCAGTCACCAACTCAATCTTATCAACTGCTAAACGTGTTACTTTATTATCACGACTAGTGATTTTTAAGTACATTTTCTTCACATCTTCATCTGAAGGTTTTTCAGTCATGAAATCACTAGGTGTTTCAGTACCATCGTCATTTACCTTCACTAAATTAGTAGATGAAATATTTTTAATTTCAACTTTTTTCAAATCCAAGCGAAGTGGTTTCTCTTCTAATGTTGCAGTTTCTTCTCCCTTACCACGGTCATAGGTCATAGTGGTCTCTATCTTATAGTCCTTGTAGAATTTTAAATCTTCTACCTGCTTATTTAACTGCTCTGAAGTCAAATCTACTGTTTTGACAATTTCATTTCCATCTTTAATTGTCGCAGTAATTTTATTGATTGTGACTCCATCTGTATTAACTAAATGATAAGAAAGAGTTGCGGATCGGTTTAATACATTTGTATTTGTTCTATCTAAGGTCAAAACAGGAGCCGTTTTTTCTTTAGGTTTTTCTTTGGTACCTTTTACAAGAATTTTAGGCTTCATTTCTTTCAAAATAGTTACTGTTTCAACTGGGTCACTGATTTTTTTGCCATGTAACTCTTCATAGCTAGTAACAATTTGACGTTCGCCATCCTCACCAACTTGTCTAACAGAATCATCGCCTATAAATTTGCTAGGATCAGGTTCTTCTATAGTGGTTTTAGGAATAGTCTCTGTCCGAATATCGGTATGTAAAGAAGGCAACTCTTCTCTTTCTGATGCAACTTCTGAAACTGTAGATATTGGTTCAGTATACTCTGGAATGTCGTTAACAGGTGGTGCAATCAAGTTGCCGTTTTCATCCACTCCTGTTGTACCTACTGGTTCAGTGTATGCTGGAATGTCGTTAACAGGTGGTGCAATCAAGTTGCCGTTTTCGTCTACTCCTGTTGTACCTACCGGATTGGTATACTCTGGTTTTTCGCTAACAGGTGGCTCAATCAAGTTGCCGTTTTCATCTACTCCTGTTGTACCTACAGGTTCAGTATATTCTGGTTTCTCAGTTTTAGGCGCTTTATCTGGAACTGTACCTACAGGAGCTGTGTACTCTGGCTTCTCAGACTTAGGCGCTTCATCTGGAACAGTACCTACAGGTTCAGTGTATGCTGGTTTTTCATGAACTGCTGGTTCAACTAAATTACCGCCAATTGGAGCTGTATATTCTGGTTTCTCATGAACTTCAGATTCTACCAGATTACCACTAGCTGGTGCTGTATGTTCTGGCTTCTCAGCTTTAGGCGCCTCGTCAGGGACTGTGCCTACCGGTGCAGTGTACTCTGGCTTCTCTGATTTAGTTGTCTCGTTTGGAACGGTGCTTACAGACTCTGGATTTTTAGGTTTTTCTGCTTTAGGCGCTTCATTAGGGATACTTTCCTGAGTTTCAGATACTGGAACATTTTTTGTCCCCTCAGCTTTATGTTGAATTTCTGAAATTGCATCATCATTAAGGGGTAAGTATCCAATATAACGATACCCAGCAATTTGAACTACTCCTTCATTACTTGGAGCTTTCAAAGGATTGCTTAGATCGAGAGCTTGCATACTAGAAAGACTAATCAGTCCAATCGTAGTAACTAAGAACAGACTAGCAACTTTTTTATTTTTATGAACCAAAAGGACTAAACTACCAACAGCTAATAGACCTAAAGCTGTAAGCACAGAAGTCGATGAACCTGTCGCAGGAAGAGTTTCCTGCTGATAAATAAGAGCATAAGTTACCTCATTATCAGTAGGAATTCCTGCTTGAATCTTGCTTTGTTCTTCCTTTGTAAGATCGCTTTTTTCAACATAATGATAGGTAGAAGCATGAATGATTGACGGCGCAACCAAGATACTTCCGAGTAATACCGAACCAACAATCCCACAGATTTTTCGGATCGAAAATCGTTCTTTTTTAAATAATGACAAGCGTAATCACCTTCTTTAATTTTATTTCCTAACAGTAAAAACTATTTTTTATTCTCAAAAATTGAACTTCTAAAATCATCGGTTTG
This sequence comes from Streptococcus sp. 2579, assembly GCF_013277195.1. Taxonomy (NCBI): domain Bacteria; kingdom Bacillati; phylum Bacillota; class Bacilli; order Lactobacillales; family Streptococcaceae; genus Streptococcus; species Streptococcus sp. 2579. Next base: position 84,429 of record NZ_VMMM01000003.1, on the reverse strand, counting down.
GTCAAGATAAGCTTTAAAGATTGCTTTTTTCAGTTTATAAACTCTACTATTCGTATCCGGGTATTCTTGTGCTCGATAATCTTCAGCATCTTTTTTAACCGCTTCTCTAATTATACTTCTTAACTTATCGATATTATCAATAGTTATTGTCTCTTGACGACCCCAATTGTTAGGGTTTACAAAGCTAATTCTTGATAATTTATTGAATTTATTTTCTCGTTCTTTATACATCGCTTTTTTAAACTCAACCCAAGAAGAATATTCATCATTAAATACTTTTTTAAGCACTAGTTTATCTGTGACCAATCCTATTTCTTTACCATATGAATTAATCTTGCTTCCATTAGCTTTTGCTTCTTTTTCATACTGATTAGAAATATACGGAACCATACCTTCTTTATATCCTTTAGCAGCTAATAGTTCAAATGCCATACGACGCCCCATTAAATCACCTGGAGTTCCTTTATCACTACTTAAGGCAGAATATATAGGTGAGAAAAGATTAATTGTGTAGTATCCATTTCGTTTATACTCACCTTCATTTATATATTTTCTTCTTGTGATTATATCGTTTTCTATTAAACTATTGAAAGAGGTTAACTTGTTTAGCTCATCAAGATTTAATCTACGAACAACATTTGTTGCATAAACTTCATTTCCATCAGGATCAGGTTTATACTCATTCTCTATTTTCCTTAATAGCTCCCCTTTCTCATTGGTATCTAAGTTAACTACTGCTTCTCCTTCTAATTTCTCAAGTGTATAAACTAAATCAAATAAGTTATGCATATATTTACGCAAGTCTTCTGCACTATTAAATTGTTGAGTTGGATCAGCTACTTGAAGTCTTGTTGAATTTTCTGAATCCTCATATTTCAATATAGAGTTAATCGTAATAGTAGGGTCATTTGGATGATCAGGAGCTTGAAGTAATCCTTTCGCATAAAACTCTGGTCCTAATCCGCTTCTTCTTCCATATCCTCCAAGATAAATCTCTCTATCTGAGTTATGTGTCATTTCATGAGTATAAGTTACCGCTCCAGATTTATCTAACATACGATAAGCCATATAGTAGAATGCGTCACCTGTTGCATATGCACCATTAGCGTTGTGAACAACATTATTTCCAGCAGGGCCAAAGAAGTTTTTAATAGCTGGATGATTAGTTTCAAAGTTAGCTTCTTGTAACTTATTATCTTTATCATTTCCAAATCTAAATGCATCATAAACTAGTACACTTCTATATAATTTTTCTTTATTTTCTTTATCTAGAATTTTATACCAATAATCATAATGATCTCTAAATCGTTTAGCCGCTGCTTCTGCATTCTCTTCTACAAATTTATTTAATTTGTCTCCCTTAGGATAGTCAGAACTTCTATATCTATCATAAGCACCAAATCCTATAGTTGAAATATTGGCAATCATAAATATCATTTTTTCTTCTGGTAAAGTTAATAACGGTAAGACCATACTTTGATATTTCCATGATGGACTAGTTAATCTATCATATACCCCAATAGAATATTTAGTTCCCTCTTTCCCTTGTTTTTCTCTTACCTCTTCAATTGTAGATTTTTCTTCTACAATATATGCTCTTGTTTGTTTTTTAAACCACTCATTGTTAGAAGTTTTTGGTAAGAATACTTTTCTATATCCTTCTAATGCCTTGAATAAAGTTTCTGTCCCATAATTCTTCGCTAACAATACATTATAAGTAATAACGTTATTTTTAGCTAATAAATTATTAAATCCAGATCTACCTAGTTCAATAACATTATCTAGAGCTGAACTATTTGATTTACCAAAGAAATCCAAGTGATACATTATTAAATCTTTAGCATTGGTTTCTCCATAATTAAAATTATACCAGCGTTCAAGATATGTTAAACCTAACAATAAGGCTTCCTTATTATTCTTAATTTTCTCAATTACATAATTATCTATTATCTTATTGTTATTTTCAGCTACTGCCGCATCTGCTGAAAGAAGTTTTGATAAACTATCTTCAATGTTTGCTTTTGTTTTCTCAAATTGTTCATCTAGATATAATTCTGTTAGTTTTATATTACTAGAGATATCTAATACTTTTCTTATCTTATCTGAGTTGTAATTTACAGATTTCAATTCTGATACAACGCTATTAATAATATTATTGTAATTATGTAATAATGTGTTAGGTGTATACATTAGCTTTGTATTAGTTATTTCATATTCTGCTACTTTAGAGAAATCTTGTCGATATTTTATATCTAATGTTTGAGTAGTATTATCTGAATAATGAAGTAATAGTTTATTAATTCTTTGTTTATCTTTATTAATATCAGTAATTACGTCTTTATCACTCATTGGAACTACAGACACAAGCTCTTTAGTAAATAAATCATTATTAGCATCTACTAAATTACCATACTTGACTATAGTCTCTCTATTGTAGAAAGGTAATAATTTTTCAATATTTTTATATACTCTTAATCTAGAAATATCAGCATCTTTTAAGTTTTTATAATCTGTTTCATATCTAGATGAGAAGTTAAAGTCTTCTATCTTAGTATTTTTCTTAGGAACAAGTTCAGCTTTTTTCTCTGCAACTTGGTTACTTTCAAGTAATGTACCTCTTTGTTCTTCTGAATCTTTACTAAGTATTTCGTCATCTACTTGAACTACTTTTACCACCTTATTATTTTTATTACTATACGTGTTAGTTGCTTTTATACCGTCAAAATTATAACCAGCAATAGCATTACCATTTGTTACATTTACGTCGCTTAATACATTTGTAATTTGACCTGAGTTACTTACTTCAGATGAACTATTATCCCAAAGATTACCTACAACTCCACCAACTTTACCAAAAGGCTTCACATTATTAAGATTACCTTCAGTATAGCTATTACTAATCGTTGCTTTTTTATCAACAACACCTGCTATACCACCAACAACCTGATCTCCTGTATTAGCATTCGTAGCCATATCAATAGATGAAACTGATCTATCGATTAAAGCACCAGCACCTGAAAGTTTCCCTACTAATCCTCCAATTTGGTAAGTTGATTTTGTATCATAAGTATTAGTTATTCTACCTGTAAAGCTACTATTCGAAATAGTAGAATTATCAACTTGTGAAACCAATCCACCAATACTACGTTCACCAGCAATTACACCAGATGAATGAACATTAATAATTTTAGAACCTTTACTCGCCATTTTCGCTATTGTAGCTGCATCTTCTTTAGAAGAAACATTCGCTTCTTTTATTGAAAGATCTTTTACTGTAGCACGGTTTAAAGTTCTAAATAATGGTTTTTTCAGATTATATATAGCGTAGTACTTATCATTATTTTTACCAATTAATGTACCTGTAAACTCATTACTAACATAACTTTCTTGACCATCTTGAAGTTCTACTTCACGAGCATCCATAGTTGCTCCTAAACGAAACTCTCCAGAAGGATTACTATTCATTGCTTCGACTAAATTTTTGAATGATGTATAAACGCCATTTTCACTTCTCACCATCTTAGGTAGGTAGTAAGTGTAATTGTCTAAAGTACTATTGTTTTCATGTTGAATTAAATCATTAGCTTGTCCTACAATTTTATAAACATCTTGATTATCTTTTGTAGCACTTTCAATACTCTTAACGGGTAACATAACATCTTTAAAATTCTCCGATTTTACTTTCATAAAGTAGTTACTAGGATTATTTGGAACCGTATCAAATGAGGTTACATGTCGATATTTATTATTTTCTAAAGTATACAATTCTACATTAGAAATATTTCTAAGCTCTAGTTTCTTGTCGACTTGTTTTTCTTCTTTAATTTTATCTTTAGGACGTTCCGCTTCCCCATTTGTAGGACTTACCTCATTTTCAGGTTTAGTATCTTCTGCACTAGGTTGTTCGATTTTACCAGTATATTCTTTCGGTGCTTCTACTTTCTCTGGCTCGACTATCGCTCCGGCTTGCACCCCTGTGTATTCTGGCAGCGGAGCTACTTGTTCTGGTTCTACTATTGCTCCGGCTTGTGGACCTGTGTATTCTGGTAGGGGTGCAATCTGCTCAGGTTCAACAATAGCTCCAGACTGTGGACCTGTGTATTCTGGTAGTGGTGCAATCTGCTCAGGTTCAACAATAGCGCCGGCTTGTGGTCCTGTATATTCTGGAAGCGGTGCTACCTGCTCTGCTTCAACGATAGCTCCAGCCTGAACTCCTGTATATTCTGGTAGTGTTGCTGACTGCTCTGGTTCGACTACAGCTCCAGCTTGTACGCCTGTGTACTCTTTTGGTGGCTCTACTTTTTCAGGTTCAACAATAGCTCCGGCTTGCACTCCTGTGTATTCTGGTAGGGGTGCTACCTGCTCTGGTTCAACAATAGCTCCGGCTTGTGGTCCTGTATATTCTGGAAGCGGTGCCATTTGTTCTGGTTCTACTACAGCCCCAGCTTGTACTCCAGCATATTCCGGTTCAACTTTTTCAGGTTCAACAATAGCTCCAGCTTGTAGACCTGTATATTCTGGTAAAGTGGCTACCTGTTCCGGTACACCTTTATCACTTACAACTGCTTCTGGCAACTCTGGTTGAACTTCCGGTACACCTTTATCACTTACTACTGCTTCTGGTAATTCAGGCTGAATTGCTGGTTCAACAATAGCTCCAGACTGTACGTCCTTATGTTCTACACCAGTCTCAGGTTGGTCCTTTATAACTTGAGGTTTTTTGTACCTTTTTCGACTATTCTTGTAACAGGCGCAGTCGTTGAAGTTGAAATAATTTCTCTAGAAACTTCTTCCTTGTTTACAGAGAATATTCTGATGACTTCAACTTTCTTACCTAATTTACCTTCTTGTTTGACTCTTACAGTTCCTTCAGCTAAATCAGGATTCTCCTGAATTTCTTCTTGAAAATCTATTTTTGTCTCTATAGCTTCCTCACGATATAAGAGTTCAGGTTTGTTCAACTGACCTGATAAAACTTCATCCTGTGGATTTAGTGTATTTACCCCAGTCTTTTCTTTTGGAGAAACCTTCTTGTCTTTATTCGTTTTTAGATTCTTATGTTCGGCTAATTGTTCTTGAGAATTTGAAGATTGTTTCTCTTCTTTTGTTGGATTGGTTAATTCTGTAGAGAGAGGTTTTTCAACTACTTGGACTTCTGTGGACTTAGTTGAAGAAACAGGTTTTTCTTCCTGAATTGTTTGTACCTTTGATGGATTCTCTACAAAATTTGGTGTAACATTGTAATCTACCTTTTGTTGATTTTTAGAAGTAGCTACTGATTTCTCTTGATTACTTACTTCGGAATCAGAAGTAGTTTTCCCCTCTTTGATATATCCAATATAAGTGTAACCTGAAATCTCTTTAGGAAGAGGTAATTTTTCTCCTGAAGTTAATTCATAGTCCGTATTGTAATTCAGTAAGAGATTATTTTCTAAAGCATGAGCTGAAACTAAGACACCATTTCCTATCCCTGCAACCAATACTAAATGTAATACCGTTTTATTCTTAACTTTTTTCTTAGAAACAGCAAAAACTAAAATCCCCAGAGCTGCTAAGCTAGCACCAGCAACTAAGGCTTGCACCTCATTCTTGCTTCCAGTATTTGGCAATTCTCCCAATTGATTTTGGGAATTTAATTTATAAACAAGATAATAAGTCTCATCATCATTCTCCACGTATGTCGGAATATCATAGACAAGCTGCTTCTTTTCTTCTGATGATAGCTCTGAATCTGTTACATATTTATAGTGAACACCTTTAGTTTCTTGAGCATCCACAGATGAACTAGCTAATACAGACATAAAAAATAAACTTGAAATCGTTGCAGATACAAGTCCTACTGATAATTTTCTAAATGAAAAACGTTCTTGTTTTTCACCAAAATACTTTCCCATGATTCCTCCTTGAAATACAATTTATAAATGTTACAGAGACCTTTATTATATTAGTGTATTATCTATAAAAAAGGCAATATACCTTAATTATACTCTTTATTTACCGAAATGTCTTAAAATTGCGTAGCGTTTTCATACTTTGTTTTATATTATTTTGGGGATACAGTAACACCTACCATGGCATTTCCACGGCAGGTGTTACTCATATCACTAATCGTTCTAAAAATGGTTTGAGGCAGTTGAGGAGAATACCTTCTATCCAGCTTTCTTGTGCTGAGGATAGATGTTCTGTCTGGAGGCTTTCTTTTAAAAAGTCTCGGACTTGTTCTGGTGCGATTTCAAATTCAAAGGCTTTCATTTTATAGAAAAAGTCTAGCAGATGGTCTGATAAGTATTCAGTTGAAAAAGGCACTTCTCCACTTTTTCGATATTCTAATAAGAGCCGAGCAAATCTGGCTTTTTCTTCAGGAAGCTCACGAAAATAGGAATTGAGGAGCCAGGTCTGCTTCTGCTTTCTTTCAATTGGATCCTGACTAGCAATTCGTTGGTCTTTTTCCAGCTCTTTTTGGTATTGTTTGGCCTTGATAGCCCGTTCTGTCCGATTTTTACCAAAAAGAATTTTCTCCCATTTGCGTTCTTCTTGAGTCAGGGTCTCTGTAAATCCAAAGTAATCTTGATAGGCACGCTCTGCTGGGCCCATAGCTAGAACCAGATTGTCTGCATATTGCTTGGCGATTTTATCTCTCTTTTTGCGCTCTTTCTCTGCCTGAATACGGAGTTCTTGTTCGTAGTCAATTTTATCTTTTCCTAGTTTGACAAGGTAGAGTTGGTCATCTGGTTTTCCAAGTAAAAAGGGTTTGATACATTTTTCAAGAACTTCTTCCATCCGAGCCTTTTTCTTTGGTTCCGCCTTGGTCCAACTTCCTCCTTGAAAGACTTCTAGGAAGAGCTGGTAGTCTCTATCAGGGGAGAACTGATTGCCACGATTAGGTTTAAAAACACCTTTTTCCCAGAGCCACTTTAGAAGTCGCTCGTCAAAGTCACTTTTGTTAACCTTGATTTTTTCCTTTTTCTGGGCTTTTCTGGTCAGATTTTCAGCCTTTCTGAGTAGTTTTTCTTCCTCTTCCAATTGCTGGTCAAGGGTCAATCGATGAAAATGCCGAACACAATCACTACCAATCGGAAAGAGGCGTTGACCTGTGACACCGTTAAAGAGTTCGTAAGCGTATTTGATGGCATTTCCACACACACAATTGCTACGGCCGATACCGTTAAAAATCAAGGAAACTTCATTCCATTCCTTGGTAGCTTGTTCCCAAGTATCAGATTTTGAAGCCTGTAAAACCGCATCATGCAGGGATTTTCTAACCGGAAGTGTCATGAGGTCTCCTTTCTAATATTCAATGAAAATCAAAGAGCAAACTAGGAAGCTAGCCGCAGGCTGCTCAAAACACAGTTTTGAGGTTGCAGATAAAGCTGACGTGGTTTGAAGAGATTTTCGAAGAGTATAAATTATACTTTTACAACTTGAACCTCGTCTTTACCGAGTAAAATCAAGTATTTTTCAATATTTTCAATCGAATAGGCTCGTGATAAAGCCTCTTCGTATAGGGCTAACTGACCACGATAGCGGTCTATGAGTTGACTTGGATCATCATAGCGGTCTGTCTTATAGTCGAACAGAACGATTTTATCCTCGTAAAGCAGATAGCCATCAAGGATACCACGGACAACGAAATCTTCCTGACTCTTTTGGTCTCGTTTGAGCATAGAGAAAGGTTGCTCGCGATAAAGATGGTTGGTATTAGCGAGAATTTCCTGACCGAGCGCTGTGTCAAAGAATGCAAGAATTTTCGAAAGATTAATCTTGCATTTGACAGCTTGGCTGGTTTGAACTTGTTTGAGAGTTTCTGTCAGGCTAGCAAGCGTTGGTCGCTGGCTGAGGTCAATTCTCTGCATCAGTTCGTGGGTAGCACTACCAATCTCAGCTCCTGTTACCTTTTCTTTGCTTGAAAAATCTGGTAAATCAAAGTTGATTTTCTTGTCTACTGACTGGCCTTGACCTGCAATCTCGACACCTTCCATATCCATAACTGGTTCGTAGAATTTCTTGATTTGACTTGGGGTTTGAACACTAGGAAGTTCAATAGCTGCGCGATGAAGAGTATTATAAACTTCCACTTCTTTCAGCATTTCAAGAGCTTCTTTAATGGTTTCTGACTGACGATTGTCTGCTTGGGAGCTATCTTGGAGAAGACTCTTGGTTTCCAACTGACCGATAGCTTCTCTAGTCAGCTGATCTTCACCAACAAAACGATAGCTAAAGTTGAGATTATCCTTTGCAAATACTTTACTGATAGCCCAAATCCAATCTTGGAAATTACTTGCTTGAAGTCTAGTGTTGCTGTTTAGTTTTCCATTTTTAGCTGCAGGAAATTCTTTGCCCTCCAGCTTTTCACGAGAGCCCTTACCGATAAGATAGAGCTTTTTCTCAGCCCGCGTCATGGCAACATACAGCAGACGCATCTGCTCTGAGTAGCTTGCCAGCTGTAATTCCTCTTCGTTCTGTCTATAGGTCAGGCTAGGAATGGAGAGTTTGATGGTTTTAGGATAGTGATTTTCGACTGCTCCTGTATCCATCTTGGCAATGTATTTGACACCTAGTCCATTTTTACGGCTGAGAATGACTTCTGACATGCTGTCTTGCTTGTTAAAATCCTGATCCATATTGAGTATAAAGACGTAAGGAAACTCTAGCCCTTTACTCTTGTGAATGGTCATGAGCTCTACTGCATCTTTTGGCGGTGCGACGGCCACGCTTGCCAAATCGTGCTGGGCTTCTAAAACTTGGTCAATCATACTAATAAAACGTGACAAGCCTTTGAAATTACTCTTTTCAAACTGGTCAGCTCGCAGTGCTAGGGCATAGAGATTAGCCTGTCTAGCAGGACCATTTGGCAAAGCCCCAACATAATCATAATAAAAACGGTCATTGTAAATCTTCCAAATCAAGTCATAGAGGGAGTGGGTTTTGGCATACAAGCGCCAAGAATCCAAGATATCCATGAATTGGTTTAGTTTTTCAGCTAAATCAGTATGAATTAAGTTTTTCTGGCTTGTTGCAAGTTTTTGAGCATTGACCAGTTTCTCATAGAGATTTTCTTGGACTTTATCCTCTGCTTTCTGAAGGGACAAACGTGCTAACTCGTCCTCATCAAAGCCAAACATTGGAGACTTCATAAGGGCAACCAAGGCATAGTCTTGCAGGGGATTGTGAATGACACGAAGGGTGTCTAGCATGACTTGCACTTCTAGGGATTGGAGATAATTGTTTTGCTCTCCATCGGTTTTGACAGGAATTCCATACTCAGACAGGGCGAGAAGAATCTGGTCATTACGACTGCGACTGGAGGTCAGAAGGGCAATTTCTTTAAAGGAAACACCTTTCTCCTGATGAAGTTTCAGAATCTCCTTGATAACTAAGCGCATTTCGCCTGTTAGTTTCATTTCTGCCTGCCCCTCTTCTTCCTCACTTGTGTCGTCCTTGTCGTAGAGGAGAAATTCTGCCTTATTGTCTGTATTAGGAATCAGTTTGGTATTGGCAAAAACAAGCTGGTGCATGTTATCATAGTTGATTTCTCCGATTTCTTGGTCCATAAGACGTTCAAAAACATCATTGGTTGCTGATAGCACTTCTGAACTACTACGGAAATTTTCCTTTAGGAGAATCAGCTTGCCTTCTTGGGGATTTTGCGCATAGCGTTGGAATTTTTCATTGAAAATCTGCGGGTCTGCCTGACGGAAACGGTAGATAGATTGCTTGATATCCCCCACCATAAAGCGATTATGGCCATTAGACAGCAATTCCAGCATCCGTTCTTGAATGTGATTGGTATCCTGATACTCATCGACCATGACTTCGTGGAAACGCTCCTGATAAGCCTCACGGACTTGCGGGAAATTCTCTAAAATCTCGATAGTGTAATGGCTTATATCAGCGAATTCAAAGGCATTTTCCTGTCGTTTTCTCTGACGATAAACCTCCACAAAATCACTCATGAAGGTTTGGAAGGTTTTAGCTAGTTTCCAAGTGTCTCCATGATAACGTTCTTGATAGTCGAGAATGGTTATCTGGTCTGCTAGTTGTCCTAGCCTAGCAAACTGGGTCTTTCTCTCTTCGTTGTAAGCATCAGCCAGAAGCTTCAAATCAGCCTTACGACTGGCATTCGTCAGAGCTCGACCATTTTTTTCCTTAGAGATTGCGACAACACGCGCAAGCCCTGCTTGATAAGCCTGCCTATCAGACTCTTGATTTAAGGAGCCAATTTCATCCAGAACTAACTGAACATTTTCTAAATAAGCAGCCTTTACAAATTCCTTGGCATCATTATCCAGATGATAACGGAAGAAACTTTCCAAGTCCCAAAGGGCTTGCTGGATTTGCTCAGTTAGTTTTTCTTTTTCATTCGTAAAATCAGCTTTCTCAAAGCCTTTGAGGAAAGATTCACTCAGCCATTTCTGAGGATTGCTGGTGGATTGGAGAAAGTCATAGATTTTATAGACCTGCTGGCGTAGCCCCCGTTCATCCTTGCCACGTCCAGCAAAGTTTTTCAGTAAATGACTAAAGGTCTCTTTCTGTTTACCTTGGTAATGGGCTTCAAATACCTCATGGAAGACTTCGTTTTTGAGAAGAAGTTGCTCGCTCTGGTTTTGTAAAATACGGAAATTAGGCGCAATATCAATCAGATAGCCATGTTTACCAAGGAATTTTTGTGTGAAAGAGTCCATGGTTCCGATGGCAGCGTTGGGTAGGTCTGCCAACTGGCGACCCAAGTGTTGTTTGAAGTCAACATCGCCACTTTCTTGAATTTGTTGGCTGATTTTCTTCTCCAAACGTTCTTTAAGTTCAGTCGCAGCCTTGACGGTAAAGGTTGAGATAAAGAGTTGAGAAATTTCGACACCACGCGCCAATTGGTCCAGAATGCGCTCGGCCATGACAAAGGTCTTTCCAGAACCAGCCGATGCTGAGACCAGAATATTCTGGCCAGAAGTGTAGATAGCTTCGATTTGTTCGGCAGTTTTCTTTTGTTCCTTGCTCGAATTTGCTTCAGCTTCTTGCAATTTTTGAATTTCTTCCTCAGTTAAAAAGGGAATGGACTTCATCGTTTCAACTCCTTTCTCATTTTTTCAAACCAAGCTTGCTTGAGTTTTTCTCCGATCAGGCGCTTGCCATCAGCTAAGTCCAACTTTTCTAGGAAACGGGCTTGGCCCAAGTGATAATTGGCTTCAAATCCTGTGATGGCTTGGTGTTGCTGGACGTATGGGGCAATACTTCTGCTATTTTCGGTATAAGGGTTAATGGCGAACTGGCCTGCTAAAATCTTCTCAGCAGCTTTCTTGTAAAGACAGGCATTGTAGTCCAGTAGGAGCTGAAATTCCTCATCTGTCAGCTGATTAGCCTTGTTTTTGTTGTAAAAATCGCCCAAATGACTGCTTTCTTTTTCTAAAAAGAGTCCTTGGTATTTCATAGATTTGCTGGCTTCTACGACTGCACCTGCCAGACTTTTAACCGCCATCAAAGATTGGACGGGTTCAGCCATTTCCAAGTACATGGCACCAAAAAAGTTCTGCTCCCCTTCTCTTTTTAAGGCAGCTAGATAGGTTGGCAACTGGGAATTGAGCCCATTAAAGAAATGAGGAAACTGGAACTGAGTCAGACTGGATTTGTAGTCTACTACTCCTATCGCTCCATCAGCTTTCAAACGGTCAATCCGGTCCACCTTGCCTCGTACAAAGACACTGCGACCACTGTCCAATTGAATAAAGGCCTGCTCTTTTCCACCGAAATTCGCTTCCTCTTTGATGGTTTCGATGGCTGGATTGTGTCGGAGAATATGTCCAGTCGTCCGTGCGACATCAAGCAGAACTTCCTTGGTGAACTGGGCTTCTAAACTTTCTTGATAAATAGCCTCAAATTCGCGTTCTTGACTGGTTTCTTGAATAGCTTGTTCTAAACGTTGGTCAAAAGAATCTTCGTCAGGCAACTGCAAGGCACGTTCAAAAATGCGGTGCAAAAAATTCCCGTGACTACGGGCATCTGGACGCAGGCGTAATTCTTCTTGCAAGCCTAAAACGTAGCGAAGAAAATAACTGTATTGGTTCCGGTAAAACTCCGTCAAACCAGATGTAGACAGGTAAAACTCCTGATCAGCAGGATAGAGCGCCTGCAAGGTGTCCTTAGCCAACTGCTTACTGTTTGGACTGGTTGGGAGAGCTGGATTTTCCAGACCTTGCTGATCTAGTTTTTTACCCATGACACGCGCCAGAACCTTAACAAAAGTCAAATCTTGATCAGTATCGCTCGTCTCGCCCTGCTGGTGATAGGCAACCAGACTGGACAAAAGACTGTGATAGGACCCCATATCCTCCTTAGACAGCCCTTTGTGATTCATCCTCTTCTCTTTTCGACTAAATCCAAAATGGACCAACTCTTGAAGATAGGCAGATTCCTTACTTTCACTTTCATTAAAAAGGCTTGGAGCCGATAAGACCAACTGCTTACGAGCAGAATTGACCAAGGAAAGCATAGTATAGCGATTTTTCTTGAGGTTTTCACTGCTGGCAATCAGCAATTGAACGCCTTCTTCGGTTGCTTGGTTTAAGCTTTGTCTTTCTTCATCTGTCAATAGACTGGTGTTTTGCGCAATTTTTGGTAAATGATTCTGAGTCAGCCCAATGGCATAAACAAAGTCAGCTGTCAGAGGAGCAATCAAATCATAACTCTGCACCAGAACGGTGTCCACTGTTGCTGGAATGGTACGGTACTGAGATAGGCTCATTCCAGAATGGAGCAAGGCTAGGAAGTCCTCCAGACTAACCTGTGAACCAGCAAAAACAGTCGCAAATTGTTCTAAAACATGACAGAATGCCTTCCAAACCTCGGCTTGTCTTTCCTGTTCAAGAGCTTCCATAGTGGCTGTCAAATCTTGCAACTGCTTGGTCACAGCTCCTTCTTTTAGAAAGCTATTCCACTTGTACAAGAGATTTTCAGCCTTTTGTTTTCGGCTAGCAAAAAGAGTCTCAAGAGGGGTTAAAATACGCAAACGAAGAGCATTTAAACGTTCCAGATTAAATTTTCCATGGTGGGATTTGGTAAAGATTTGCTGAAAGGCTGGCAAGCCATTGATACCAAGATAACGGATATATTGCTCAAAAGCATCAATATCAGCCTGACTAAGGTCGGTATACAAACCTGTTCTGAGAAGGTTAATCAAATCCTCCTGACGGAAACGATAGCGTTTTAAAGCCAAGATAGACTCGACAAACTGTGTCAAGGGATGGTGAGCCATAGCTTCGCTTCTACCAATATAAAAAGGAATCTGATACTGGTCAAAAATCGTTTTTAGAGATAATTGATAAGAAGCTACATCCCCCAAGAGAATACGAAAATGCTTGTAGCTCAGGTCTGAGTTCTCATGTAATTTCTGACGAATGCTACGGGCTACTAACTCCAACTCCTCCTTTTGTGTCAAGCAAGACCAGATTTGTAAGTTTTCACGGTCTTTCTCATCGACATCCAAAGCGAGTTCTGAAAAGTTATAAGAAGACTCCAGCAAACGAGAGGCCTTATCAAAACTATCCATCTTCTCATGAGTCTGAGAACGGTCTTGAGCAGGAATTTGGTATTTAGAGGCTAGATGATGGAGAAACTCCACACTGGCTTGATAGAGATTGCCTTCAGCGAATGGACTGGTATAAGCTTTCTTACTAGCATAAGCCCCAATAATAATCTCAACTCCCTTGCCATGAAGTAAGTCCACAATTCGTTCTTCTTCGGCAGAAAAACGGGTAAATCCATCAATGACTAAGGCGATTTGAGTAAAATCACTACTAACTTTGTTATTCTCAATAGCATCAATCAATTGAGACAACTGACTTCCTTGAGCCAACTGGCCTTGATTGAGATAGGCCGTTACCTTCTCAAAAATCAAGAGTAAATCAGATCGCTTGTCCTCATCCGTCAAACTCTCCAAGTCTAAAAAGTTCATCTGAGCCTTGGTCATCTCGTGGTAAAGCTCAATCAACTGCTGGATAAATTGAGGATCTTGCTTGATAGCGCCATAAACACGTAAATCCTTAGGATCAAGTTCGGCAAGGCATTTGTAAAAGGCCATCCCAAGACCAATATCATCAAGACTGATCTTGGCAGGCAAATCATTCAAAATCAGGTAACGAGCCATTTGAGTAAAGCGCGTGACGGTAATCGCAAAAGAAGCCTGCTGGGACAAGCATTCCAGCACGGCGCGTTCCTTTTCAAAAGAAAGAGAGTTAGGAGCGATATAGAAGACTCGCTTGCCAGCAGCAACTAGCTCTTCTGCTTCTCTAGTTAGAACCTCGGTCAAAGAAGTCCGAATATCAGTATAAAGTAATTTCATCTCTGCCTCGTTGGAATTTTTCATTACCCTATATTATACCATGATTAGTCTCGTAAATCTGTTAAAATATTTAGGCCATCCTTTCTTTTATTCATCATCTGCTAAATCTGCTAGATCTTAAATACTTAATTTTACTTGTATTATAGATAGAATAAATCTGCCTACTGAAAATCACATAATGAAAAAAGCCTCGGTAACAAGGCTTTGAGTTTTATGATTGTTTCTTAGGTACGGAATACACTTCAATGTGTTGTCCTAGTACCTTGATGTCGACTGGTAGATTATCTGATTTATCGCCATCAACATCCGACTCTAATTCGATATCAGAAGAAATTTTAATAGTACGTGCCTTTATATATTCAATATTTTCATTCTCTACAAGATCTCCTTTTAACAAATCCGGAATCAAAGATAATTTAGAGAATATAGAAGCATCTTTCAAAATTAGAATATTTGCATATCCATCCTTGTTTTCTTCAAAGATTTTTTTATCTGCAAAATAATTTGTTAGAAGTACTAAAACATGACTTGCTTCCCCAAGGTAATTTCCATTTTCGGTTTCAACTTTAATGTTAAAGACTTGATCTGTCATGACAGACTTCATGGTATTAACTGCATAAGCCAAGATACCAAATTTCGTTTTATCTTCAATTTCAACATTATGAATGGCTTCAGGGAGAGACCCGATACTAAAGATATATCCAAAATAGTGACCATTTGCTTTTCCGATATCAATCTTATCAGTTAAATTGAAATCTAGTTCTTCAATAGCTCCGTCAATATCTTGATTGATTTCTAAAAGTTTTGTAATCAGGTTACCAGTACCACCTGGTATAATTCCCAGTTTAGGAATATAGTCCCTTTCAGCAATCCCTGAAATAACTTCATTGACCGTACCATCTCCACCAAAAACTAGAATTGATTCATATCTTTCTCTAGCAGCTTCTTCTGCGAAATTTGTAGCATCTTTAGCTTTTTGAGTAATTTTAGTTTCCACATCATCAAAATACTCTCTTGCTTTATTCTCCAGCTTCTCTTTGTAATCTAAAGCTTTTTCTCCTCCAGAAGTTGGATTGATAATTAGCATTATTTTTTTCACTCTGTATTTTCTCCTTAAAATTGAAATAGAAAGGTTATTCTCGATGAAAATCAAAGCGTAAACTAGGAAACTAGACGCAGGCTACTCACGACATTGTTTTGAGTCTGTATATTAGCCTAACATGGTTTAAAAAGATTTTCTAAGAGTATTAACCTGATGACACATGATATTTGCGTATATTGCTATTATACAATGAAATGTTAAAAAATAGAAATAAATTGCTTTTAATATCGGTTTTTATCTCATATTAAAAAATGATCTATTTTTTACTAGTAGGTTGTTCTTAATCATCCAAATTAGTCTCTCTCCTCCACACGATGGAATATAGTTCGTAGATATTATTGCTATTTTCTAGTTTCGGATAAAGATAAAACTCACTTGAAAGAATATTTCCCCATATATAAATCAGTCTTTGTCTGACTAGCTACTAGCAAGTAGATGAGTTAATGTTCATTGTCTACTAATCTGAATATGAAAATACTTCAAAAGTCAGTTCAGCTAAGGATGGAAAAAACTCAATTTTTAAGAGAATATGAAATAATACTCAATCAAAATCAAATAGCAAACTAGAAAGCTAGCTACAGCTTGCTTAAAGCAGGACTTTGAGGTTACAGATCAAACTAACGCGGTCAGCTCAAGACACTGTTTTGAATTTGTAGATTAGACTGACATGGTTTGAAGAAATTTTTAAAGAGGATGAATATCTCTATAATAAAAGGCATCTTATCAAGTGTTTTTGACACCTGATAACATGCACTTTTCTGATTTTAAAGATTTTTTATCATTTAAGATAAGACATTTTCATTATGCTCTGTATTATCATCAACAAACTGTTCTTTAACCAAATCCTTGATATCACTTTTGATACTTTTAGTATCTATAATAGAATCTTCACCTAGTTGGTGAAATGTCGCTTTATCTTTAATAGTATATTCTTGTTCATCGTCATATTTTTTGGTTATCAATCGAATCATCTTTCGTCTTAAAGATTTTTCCCCTTTGATGTTTCCTCTTTCTTTTATCCATGCCACTGCTAAAATGACCAGCATTAGACAACCGACATAACCTAAAAGAGGATACATAATGGAGACTAATTCTTTAAATCCCATAAAAGATAAACCATATCCTATAGCGACCGTAGCAATTAGAATAGGGTAAAAGCGCTTAGGTTTGTTGGAAGAGAAACGTTTTGCCAAGGCATAAAATAAACTGAAAGCTGTATTAAAAATGAGTCCAAAAATAATTAGAGCATACAGTAAAGAAAATAGAGGATGAATTTGCTCCGCAATTGTTAACATAGGAATATCAACAGTTGAAACAAGTTTTATATTGGCGTATAAAATACCAGTTGCTACGGTAATAATCAAACTAACTACAAGTCCACCTAAGAGACCACTTTTTTCCGCAACACCAATTCTCATGACAGAACCTCCTAAGACAAATGCCATGGATACACCAGTCATAACAGTTAGTGCGAAATAATTTAGTAAAGAAACCCATACATTGGGCATTGGAGAAGAAAGTGTAGCTGTGATTGCTTCTAACTCTTCAAAATCAAAACTTTTCCCTACGAACGTATGGACTGCCATAATGATAATCATGACAAAGACCAAAGGAGTAAATATCCCAAGAACGCTGGTAATCTTTTCAAAATTAAGAAAACTGACAATAATGACCAAGATAGCACAAATCAATCCTCCCAACCAAAATGGCAAACCAAATTGTTGGTTAAGATTTGAACCAGCTCCTGCAATCATAACAAAACCAATTACAAAGCAGGAAACAATTAAAGCAAAATCAAGAATCTTATTAGTAATAGGCCCGGCAATTTGGGAAAGAACTTCAAAATGATCATTTGAACGGAAATAGCTTCCTAAGGTAATGATAATTTTACCAAAAATAATACTTATGATTCCAAGAACAATCGTTCCAATGATACCCCATTTACCAAAACTAACAAAGTATTGCATTAAATCTTGGCCTGAAGATAGTCCAGCACCAATAACAACACCGACATAAGCTAATGCTATATTTAAAATACGTTTTAACACTATTTTCTCCTAACTGTTATCACTACAATCAATGACTGTCTATTTAGTATACTATTTTCTTATATTATTGTCAAAAATATAAGAATTAGAACCTTGTACATAGAAATATTTCCGCACAATATAGCAAGATAACACAAGGACTAGTCAGCTACTAATCAAACTTCTATCCTCCTCAATTGTTTGGAGATATTGGCTGCTCTTACGTTAAACAAATATCATAAAGATAGCAAGACATTAGACATCCATACAACATTCAATCGATACATTCCAGATGATGATGGAACTAAGACTTTTGCCAGCTTCAGAACAACTCACCTCACAAAGAGAGAGATTGAGATACTAGACAAAATGGTTGAACTGAACCAGCTCAGTGAAAATACTGACCCAAATTGGTACAAGAGCACTCGTATATTCGTCACAAACACTGGTAAGCCAATCCACAGTTCAATTCTAAGCAAGTCTCTCCAGCGAGCAAACGAACGCCTTAAAAAACCAATTCCCAAACATCTGTCCCCTCACATCTTCAGACATACAACTATTAGCATTTTAGCTGAAAATAAAATTCCGCTAAAAACAATCATGGATAGGGTTGGACATTCTGATTCTGATGTTACTAATTCCATCTATACCCACGTCACAAAGAACATGAAAGATGAAGCAATCAATGTACTGGATAAAGTTATGAAAAAGATTTTTTAAAAAGTTTTGCCCCCTAAATACAAAAATAGCCCTTCGGATAAAATCCGAGGGGCTAGAAACGTTGTTAAATCAACGGCCGAACTTTTGAATTTCAAGGTTCGGGATAAAATAGTTCACTGAACTATTTTATTTTTTAAGGTTGTAGAATGATTTCAATCCACGGTATTCTGCTACTTCACCAAGTTGGTCTTCGATGCGAAGCAATTGGTTGTATTTAGCGATACGGTCTGTACGTGAAAGTGAACCAGTCTTGATTTGTCCTGCGTTAGTTGCAACTGCAATGTCAGCGATTGTTGAATCTTCAGTTTCACCTGAACGGTGTGATACAACGGCAGTGTAACCAGCTTCCTTCGCCATTTCGATAGCGTCGAATGTTTCAGTAAGAGTACCGATTTGGTTAACTTTGATAAGGATTGAGTTAGCAGCACCTTCTGCAATACCTTTTTCAAGGTAAGAAGTGTTTGTTACGAAGAAGTCGTCACCAACCAATTGAACTTTGCCACCAAGACGTTCAGTAAGAGCTTTCCAACCGTCCCAGTCGTTTTCATCCATACCATCTTCGATAGTGATGATTGGGTATTTATTTACCAATTCTTCAAGGTAGTCGATTTGTTCTGCAGCAGTACGTACAGCTGCTCCTTCACCTTCAAATTTAGTGTAGTCGTAAACTTTACGTTCTTTATCGTAGAATTCTGATGAAGCACAGTCAAATCCGATAAATACGTCTTTACCTGGAACATATCCAGCAGCTTCGATAGCAGCAAGGATAGTTTCAACTCCATCTTCAGTTCCTTCAAAACGAGGAGCGAATCCACCTTCGTCACCTACGGCTGTTTCAAGACCACGAGATTTAAGGATTTTCTTAAGAGCGTGGAAGATTTCAGCACCCCAACGAAGAGCTTCTTTGAATGATGGCGCACCAGCAGGTACGATCATGAATTCTTGGAAAGCGATTGGAGCGTCAGAGTGAGAACCACCGTTGATGATGTTCATCATTGGAGTTGGAAGAACTTTAGTGTTGAATCCACCAAGGTAGCTGTAAAGTGGGATTTCAAGGTAGTCAGCAGCAGCACGAGCTACAGCGATAGACACACCAAGGATTGCGTTTGCACCCAATTTACCTTTGTTAGGAGTACCGTCAAGTGCGATCATAGCACGGTCGATTGCTTGTTGGTCACGTACATCGTAGCCGATGATTGCTTCAGCAATGATGTTGTTTACGTTGTCAACAGCTTTTTGTGTACCAAGACCACCGTAACGAGATTTGTCACCGTCGCGAAGTTCAACTGCTTCGTGTTCACCAGTAGAAGCTCCTGATGGAACCATACCACGTCCGAAAGCACCTGATTCAGTGTAAACTTCTACTTCAAGTGTTGGGTTACCGCGTGAGTCTAGGACTTCGCGAGCGTAAACATCAGTAATAATTGACATTTTTTACTCTCCTTATGAGTTAAATTTTTTACACCTCTATAATACCTTAAAAGCCCTCCTTTTTCAAGAAAAAACGTTATCTTTGTGCAAATTTTCCTTAACTTTATAAAGTAATCGCTTTCTTTTGTCTGTTTTATTCTAACTTTTATGATATACTGTTTTCATGACAGATTTATCAAAACAATTACTTGAAAAAGCTCATGGTGGCTCAAAATTAAATCCAGATGAGCAAAGACGCTATCTTGGTACCTTTGAGGAAAGAGTTCTTGGATATGCAGATATTGACACAGCAAATAGCCCTCAGCTAGAAAAAGGTTTTTTATCTATTTTAGAAAATCTTCAAGAAAAAGCAGAGCCACTATTTGTGAAGATTTCACCAACTATCGAATTTGACAAACAAGTTTTCTACTTAAAAGAAGCAAAAGAAACTGATAGCCAAGCTACCATAGTATCTGAAGAGCACACTTCTTCTCCTTTTGGACTGATTATCCATACCGATACACCAGTACAAGTAGAAGAAAAGGACCTTCGACTTGCTTTTGCAAAACTTTGGGAAGTTCAAAAGGAAGAACCAGTCAAAACATCCTTCTGGAAGAAATGGTTTGGCTAAATCTTGTGCATATTTAATAAGTGCCCAATATTGGCAGCCGTGCGCTCCAGATAGAGACTGGCATTTTTCAAACTCTCTTCTAAAGATTCACTTTTCTCCAAAATTGAAAAGGCAGCTTGAATATTTTCAAATGGTAGGGAAGGTAAATCTTCAGCAAGACTACCACAAATAGCAATGACAGGAACTCCGACAGGGGTTCTTTTTGCTACGCCTATCGGCGCTTTCCCAGCAAAGCTTTGACTGTCCAGTCTACCTTCGCCGACGATAACCAAGTCAGCATATGCAACTTTCTTATCAAAATCAATCAAATCTAAACAGGTATCAATTCCAGACACGATATTTGCCTGAGCAAAGGCACACAAACCAGCAGCAAGGCCTCCACCAGCTCCTGCTCCTTTAATTTCTAATGTTGCAGGTGAGACTTTTTCATAAAAATCTTGGATCGCTTGATCTACGACTGCAAACATAGTAGGTTGTAGGCCTTTTTGTTTGCCAAAAATGTAGGTCGCACCTTGATGACCACATAAGGGACTCACAACATCTGCTAAAATATGAATTTGCACATCTTCAGGAAGTTCATAGCGATTTTCTGTTGAAACAGAAGCTAATTTTAGTAAGGATTGACCGCATGCAGGCAAGACATTTCCATCCTTATCATAAAATCGATAACCTAAACCAGCAGCGATCCCAATTCCTCCGTCATTACTGGCCGTGCCACCAACGCCGATATAGATTTCTTTAATCCCTTGAGCAATGAGATGGCGAATCAACTCTCCGATACCACGAGTTTGGATTTGAAGTGGATTTCGTTTCTCTATCGGAATTTTTCCAAGGCCAACCAAATCAGCAACTTCAAATAGTGCCAGTTTCCCTTTTTGAAAATAGCGCATGGCTTCTTTTTGGCCAAAAGGGCCTGTCACTTGGATCCATTTTTCTTCTAGGTCAAGAGAATGTCGGATAGCATCTACAGTACCTTCTCCCCCATCACCAACAGGGCAGAGGAGATATTCTACATCTGCTATCGATTGTTGGAAACCTCTTTTAATAGCTTCAGCCACCTGTTGAGCAGACAAGCTTTCCTTAAACGAATCTGGTGCAATTACAATCTTCATATTTTCCCTCATTCTAAACAGTCAATCAAAGGTAGAACTTCTAAAAAATCCCTCTTGTCAACATGATTTGGTATTTCTTTTTTGAGTACTTCTTTTGCACAAAAGGCGATTCCTAGTCCCGCTGACTTCAACATCAATAAATCATTGGCCCCATCACCGATTGCAATCGTTCTTTCTTTAGGAAGTTTTAGTTTCTCTCTCCATTTTTCCAGAGTCTCTTTTTTGATCTGGGGACTGATAATTTGTCCAACTAATTTTCCTGTTAGAAAGCCACTTTTTACTTCAAGTTGGTTGGCAGAGAAATAGGCAATGTCGAGGGATTTTGCTAATCTTTCAACTATTGGTGTAAATCCACCTGACACCAGACCAACTAGGATGCCATTCTTTTGGAGAATAGAGATGAATTCTTGAACATTTGGCGATAGATGAATTGAGTTGAAAACTTTATCAAAGACCGAAATAGGAAGACCTTCCAAGAAGGACACTCTTTTTCGTAAACTGCTTTCAAAGTCTATCTCTCCTCGCATTGCCTGACTTGTAATCTGCGAAATTTCCTCCTCACGACTTACCTCTCTTCCCAAAAAATCAATCACTTCTTCTAGGATTAAGGTTCCATCCACATCCATAACACACAAGCCTTTTACTTGAGACATCAGTTCTCCTCTCTAAACAGCCCAAAAATCGTATGAAGTCATCATACGATTTTATCTATTAGTTAACTAAACTATGGTACAAGTCAAGATATGACTTGCAGGCTGTATCCCATGAGAAATCACACTCCATAGCTTGTTTTTGTAGATTTCTCCATACGTCTGGATGATTTCTATACAAGTCCAAAGCTGTTTGGAAAGTCCAATTTAACCAATAAGGAGATAGGTTGTCAAAGCTAAAGCCAGTACCGCTTCCTTCAATTGGATTAAAGGCTCGAACAGTATCTCGCAAGCCACCAACTTCATGAACCAATGGCAAGGTTCCGTAACGCATCGCCATCATTTGAGACAAGCCACACGGTTCAAAACGACTTGGCATGAGGAAGAGGTCGCAAGCAGCGTAGATTTCTTGAGCTAGTTTGACATCAAAAGTGATATTTGCTGATAGCTTGTCTGGGTAAATCTGAGCAAACCATGAGAAAGCTCCTTCAAAGGCTGGATCTCCAGTTCCCAAAAGAACAATCTGGACATCTTCTTGCAAGATATGGTGCAGACTTTCTACCACCACATCAAAACCTTTTTGACGTGTCAAACGAGAAACAATTCCCACCAGTGGAACGTCAGCTCTAACTGGCAAGCCAACTCTTTCTTGTAATTTTGCCTTGTTTTGGGCTTTCCCAGACAAATCTTCCTGATTAAAATGATAGTCTAAAAGGACATCCGTCTGAGGATTATACAGATCAGCATCAATCCCGTTCACGATACCAGACACCTTGCCAGATTCCATTCGAAGAATCTGATCCAAGTTACATCCGAACTGACTGGTCATAATTTCATGAGCATAGCTAGGTGAAACGGTTGAAACACGGTCAGCATAAAGAATACCAGCCTTCATCCAGTTCAGACAGTTGTTCCAGCGAAGGGTACCATCAGCATAACGTTCAAAGCCGACTCCAAACAAATCCCATAACATTCCTTCTGAAAATTGTCCTTGAAATTCCAAATTATGAATGGTTAAAACAGTTTTTATTCCTTGATAGGCTTGAATCCAACGGTATTTTTCCTTTAACAAGAAAGGAATCATAGCTGTATGGTAGTCATGAACATGGAGAAGGTCAGGAATGAAGTCAATCCTTTCCATAGCCTCAATGGCAGCCAGTTGGAAGAAAGCGAAACGTTCCCCATCATCAAAATCACCGTAAACATGACCACGGAAGAAATAATATTGGCTGTCAATAAAGTAGAAGGTTACACCGTTTAAGACGGTTTTCTTAATCCCACAATACTGTCTGCGCCAACCAACACTCACCTCAAAATGAAGCACATCTTCAATCTGATTTCCAAATTTAGACTCTACCATGTCATAGTAGGGTAAAATCACTGCAACTTCATGTCCCGCTTTTACCAGTGATTTAGGAAGAGCGCCAATGACGTCTCCCAGACCACCTGTTTTTGAAAAGGGTGCACCCTCTGCTGCTACAAATAAAATTTTCATGAATGAATATCCTCTGTTACTTTGCTACCTTTCTTAACGACAACTGGATGTTCTGCAGTTCCTCGAATCACAACACCAGGCTCAACTTCAACACCCTTGTCCAAGATAGCATATTCGATCTGAGCACCTTCTCCAATAACAACACGAGGGAAGAGTAGGCTATCTTTAACCAAGCTATCCTTATGGACATGAATATTACGTGATAGAACAGAATTAGCCACTTGACCTTCAATGATACTACCAGACGCAAACTGAGAAGTGCTTACTTTAGATGTATTAGCATAATAAGTTGGTTCTTCGTTTTTGACCTTTGTATAAATCTTTTGATTTGGTGAGAAGAGAGAATAGAATTTCTGTGATTCAAGCATATCTTTATTAGCTTGGTAATAAGACTCTACAGAATGAATATTTGCAAGGTAGCCTGTATACTCGTAGGCGAAAGCTCCCTCTTTTGCAGCCAAATCCCGTAAAACATAACGCAACTTCTCTGGATGTTCTTTTTTAGCTTCTTCTTCCAAGCGTTCAATCAACCAAGGTGTATCAACGACAAAGATATCTGTAGACATATTGAACGTTTCAGCTGCTGACTTGCTATCAAAGAGTTTATGAGAACGAACATGGTCTGTTTCATCCACTTCTAAGATTGCATTTACTTCTGAAATATCTTTCTTAGCTAGTTTTTTATAAACTACAGTGATAGGCCCTTTTGTTGTACTATGTAGGTGGAAAACTTGGTTCAAATCAATGTTAATCAAAACATCACAGTTGAGTGAAACTGTTTGGTTTGACCCAGAACGTTTCAAATAAGTGAGAAGCTGCTGGTAGTACTCTTTTCCAACTGTGCTACTTTCTACACGGGTATTGTAAATTCCTAGATAGTAATGGCTAAGAAGGGTTGATAAGCCCCACTCGCGTCCTGAACGAATATGGTCAAAGACTGAGCTGATATTATCCTGCTGGAAAATACCAAAGACACTACGAACACCTGCATTAGCAAGACTAGAAAGCGGGAAGTCAATCAAACGATATTTCCCACCAAATGGCAAACTTGCTACTGGACGGTGGTCCGTCAATGTCGACATATCATGAAAACCAACTGTATTTCCTAAAATGGCAGAATATTTATCAATCTTCATCTGTTGCTACCCCCACTACTTCATTATATCCTACAACTTGTACTTCATCTGTTCCATCAATTTCGACACCGTCAGAAATAATCGCACCTTCACCAATAATGGCACGTTTAATCTTAGCTCCTTGACCAATGATAGCTCCACTCATGATAACTGAATCAACAACTTCCGCTCCTTCGCGAACTTGCGCGCCTGTTGAAAGGATAGAATGTTTAACAGTTCCATCAACGAAACATCCGTCTACAACTAATGAGTCTTCCACATCAGCATTTGCACCGAGGAAGTTTGGTGGTGAAATCAAGTTTCTTGAGTAAATCTTCCATTGACGGTTACGGCTATCCAAGGCATTTTCTGGAGAAATGTACTCCATGTTCGCTTCCCAAAGTGACTCAATCGTACCGACGTCTTTCCAATAACCACTAAATTCGTAAGCATAAACACTTTCACCTGACTCAAGGTAATTTGGAATGACATTTTTACCAAAGTCTGACATATCTACATTGCTCTTTTCAGCAGCGACTAACATATTACGAAGGCGTTGCCAATCAAAAATGTAGATTCCCATAGAAGCTTTTGTAGATTTAGGTTGAGCTGGTTTTTCTTCAAATTCAACAATACGATTGTTGGCATCAGTATTCATGATACCAAAACGGCTTGCTTCTTTAAGAGGGACGTCTAAAACTGCTACTGTCAAGCTGGCATTATTATCCTTATGAGACTGGAGCATATCATCATAGTCCATTTTGTAGATGTGATCCCCAGACAAAATCAAGACATACTCAGGATTGACACTGTCGATATAGTCGATATTTTGGTAAATAGCGTGACTAGTCCCCTCAAACCAACGATTTCCTTCACTGGCAGAATAAGGTTGGAGAATAGAAACACCAGAATTAATACCATCTAGTCCCCAGCTTGAACCATTCCCAATATGATTGTTGAGAGCAAGTGGCTGGTACTGTGTAATGACTCCAACATTGTGAATCCCTGAGTTGGCACAGTTTGAAAGGGCAAAGTCAATGATACGGTAGCGCCCACCAAATTGCACAGCTGGTTTTGCGATGCTTTGAGTGAGTTTACCGAGACGAGTTCCTTGCCCACCAGCAAGAATCAAAGCTAACATTTCATTCTTCATTTTCTACTCCTTTTTGGTTTTTACTTGTGACGGTTTTTGCAGATTTCAAGCGACGTTTGATTTTCCAGACACTAGCCCCCATAGCCGGTAGGGTAAAGGTTAAGGTCTGCTCATAATCTTTCCATAGTCCTTCTTGCGTTTGAACAGTTTGATTATGTTCTTTCCAAACGCCTCCCCACTCTTCTAACTCAGTATTCCAGACTTCTTCATAAATCCCTGCAACAGGCAGACCGATTGTAAAATCTTTTCGTTCAACAGGTGCCATATTAAAGACGCAGACTAGCATGTCGCCCTTCTTACCCTTACGGATGAAGGAAAGAACACTCTGGTCTCGATTATCCGCATCAATGATTTCAATACCATCATAGCTGGTATCAATTTCCCACAAACAGCGGTTGTCTTTGTAAAACTGGTTTAGCTGAGAAGTGAAATACTTCATCTTAGCATTCATTGGGTCTTCTAGGTTAGACCATTCCAACTGTTCTTCAGATTTCCATTCTAGGAATTGACCATATTCGCTACCCATGAAGAGCAATTTCTTACCAGGGTGACAAATTTGGTAAGTGTAGAGATTGCGCAAACCTGCAAATTGATTGTAACGATCTCCCCACATCTTATGCATCATACTCTTCTTGCCATGAACCACTTCATCGTGCGAGAATGGTAAGAGATAGTTTTCATTGAAAACATACATAAAGCTGAAAGTCACCAAATTAAAGTCATACTTACGGTAAATTGGGTCTTCTTCGTAGAAACGGAGGATATCATTCATCCAGCCCATATTCCATTTGTAGTCAAATCCTAGACCACCAAGCTCTTTCATTCCCGTAATCTTGGTTGCAGACGAACTTTCTTCTGCAATCATCATCACATCTGGATATTCTAACTTAATAATGTCATTCAAGCGTTGAAGGAAATAATAACCTTCATAGTTGAGATTTCCCCCATCTTTGTTAGGTGTCCATGGAGCATCATCATAGTCCAAATAGAGCATGTTGCTAACAGCATCCACACGAATACCATCCAAATGATAGACATCGATCCAATGCTTAATACAAGAAATCAAGAAGGACTGGACTTCATTTTTTCCAAGGTCAAAATTGAGAGCGCCCCAACCATAGTTATGAGCCTTATTATGGTCTTGGTACTCAAAAGTCGGTGTCCCATCATAATAGGCTAAGGCATCATCATTGATGGTAAAGTGACCTGGTACCCAGTCTACGATAACCCCAATATTATGGATATGACACTCCTCGACAAAATCTTGAAACTCCTCTGGTCTACCATAAGCATGCTCTAAAGCGAAGTAACCCATAAGCTGATAACCCCAACTCAACCCCAAAGGGTGGGACATCAAGGGCATAAACTCAATATGAGTATAGTTCATTTCAACGAGATAAGGAATGAGTTCATCCTTGAGCTGGGCAAAACTATAAGGACTACCATCAGGATTTCTTTTCCATGAGCCAGCGTGAACTTCATAGATATTGACAGGACGTTCAGCAAAGCCCCAACGTTTTCTTCGTGCCAGCCAAAGTCCATCCCTCCATTTCTTCTCAGGAAGCTCTGTTACGATTGCCCCTGTTCCTGGACGCGCCTCATATCTGACAGCAAAAGGGTCAATCTTCATCAGTTGATGACCATTTTGACGTGTGACATGATATTTGTAAATATGCCCTTCTTGAGCCATATTGGTAAAGACTTCCCAGACCCCAAAGTCATTTCTTACCATTGGAATCTGACCCTCAATCCAGTTGGTAAAATCCCCCACCAAGTGGACAGCCTGAGCATTAGGTGCCCAAACACGGAAAGTATAGCCATACTCTCCATTCACTTGCTCTTTATGTGCTCCTAGATAATGCTGAAGGTGAAAATTCTCTCCTGTCATAAAGGTGCGCAAAGCTTCTCTTTTATCCATAATACCCCCTCTTTTCTGTAAGCGTTTTCTATGTTTTTATTATACTACCTTTTTAGAGAAGATTCAAGTAAATTACTATACTTATTTAAAATTATTTTGAAAATCTACAAAAAGTTCACTTTCTCGTTCAATTGTAAAGCAATATTTTTTCAAAAAAATGTGAAAACGCCTTTCTTTTCTCTACTATAATACCAAAAAGTTCGGATTTTTTCTATGATTATTATTGTTTTATAGCAAAAAAATAAAACCAGGAAAACAATTTCCTGATTTTACACATTTGATGAAAATATTTATCAACTTTTCTATACAAGTGAGTTGTTAGCTAAGCTCTTTCTATTCGTTCACTTCCAATAATGTGTTAGAATAGCGAGATAGATGGTCTTTATAAAACACTCAAGACGGCTAGACTAATATCATCTAAAACATTATCTTCTTTTGAACGACTATTGGTTACCAACATGGCTAAATTTCCTGCATTCTCAAACTGATAGGGTTCGGATTTAGCATTCACAACAACCAAGAGGTGTTCTTTCCCATGAACTTCATAGATAAGGCAGCCGCTATGTTCAATCGCAGAATGCACAAAGACATGATGGTAAATTTCATCATAGCTAGAGTAAGAAAAGGCACCAGTTTTTGTCTTCAATCGGATGACTTGACGGATAAACTCAATACTATCTTGACGCTCATTGATCAAATCCCAGTTGACTTGGTTCACACTGTCAGGAGCATTATAGCTATTCATCGCACGCTCTCTATCATCATGGGTCAACTCACCATTCTCACCAGTCGCAACCAGTTTGGTACGACCAAATTCTTGACCGATTTCCATAAAGGCCATTCCTTGCATGAGCAGATTCATGGCTGTGGCTGTCTCAACCTTGCGCATGATTTGTTCTGAACTTTGGTCTGGATGAAGAGTTGCCAATAAATCGTGAAGATTGTAATTGTCATGGGCTTCTACATAGTTAAGCACCTGATTTGGATGTGTATAGGTTCCTAATTCACGACTTCCTAGGATTGCTTTAGCTAGAATTGGCTCTGTCGCAGCACCACTGACAAAACCTGATTTAATTGCACCGTAAACTTCTCCACCTTTGACAGCATCACGCTGATTGTCATTAAAGAAACCAATGTTTGGCATTTCGTAGGCGTTGTCTTTCTTAGCCTTATCATAAGGGGCAAGACCTGTTCCCATATCCCAACCTTCTCCATAGAGGATAATGTTAGGGTCAATTTCATCCAAACTCTGACGAATCATCTGCATGGTCTTGACATCATGAATCCCCATCAAGTCAAAACGGAATCCGTCAATATTGTATTCCTGCACCCAGTATAGAAGAGAATCAATCATATACTTGCGAAACATTTCGTGTTCACTGGCTGTTTCATTTCCAACACCCGTTCCATTCTGGAAGGTACCGTCTGGATTCATACGATAATAGTAATCAGGGACAGTTGTTTGGAAAGGTGCATCAACAACTGAAAAGGTATGGTTATAGACCACATCCATAATGACACCAATACCCGCATCGTGGTAAGCTTGAACCATGGTCTTCAAATCACGAATGACCTGAGCTGGATCATCTGGATTAGTTGAAAAACTAGTTTCTGGTGCGTTATAGTTTTGTGGATCATAACCCCAGTTGTAGGTTACATTCCCGTCCTCATCGTATTCTTTGTGACGGTCTGCAATTGGTTGCAACTGAACATAATTGTAGCCCAACTTCTTGATATGATCAAAAGCAGTTGACTGACCGTACTGGTTAACCGTTCCAGTCTGAGCAGCACCCAAGAACGTTCCTCGAAGATGTTCATCCACACCTGAGGTCGGTGATTGGGTCAAATCACGAATATGCATTTCACAAATAACTGCCTTACATGGATTTTCCAAACGCCAAGCAGCATCAGAACCATGCTTGACCTCGAAATTTTCGACTTGTTTTTCTGCATGGCTCAGAATAGCAGAACGTTTGCCATCAGGGCTGGTCGCTATTGTATAAGGATCACGTGTCAGTGTTTCGTGATGAGGGAATTGGACTTGATACTGATAAGCCTTACCAGTCAAATCTTCCTCAACATCCAAACTCCAGACACCAATAGTATTGTCCTTATGGTTATAAGAGTAGCGATTGCCTCTCTCCATATCAAAAGTCTTCCAAACAGGTGCATCATTAGTAGCTGATTCATAAACCACAACCTGTACTGCTGTCGCTGTTGGTGACCAGAGGGAAAAATGAGCCTGATTGTCCTCTACATGGCAACCCAATTCCCCTTGGTAACCCCAATGATGGTCAAAACTAGCGCTGTTAATGGCCTTATCAAAGGCAAAAGGATTTTGATTTTTATAGAAAGGACTGGCAATAGCAGGATTTTCAGAGTAATAAATCCGATCATCGCCTTCCAAAATCCAGACCTCTGTTAAGAGGGGATAGTGATTAAAACGGATAGCATATTCTTTACTGATTTGGCCGGTATGAACCACAAAATTCAAGCTTTCTAAGGGATGAACACTTGGGTGTTCAAAGCTAAATAAGGCACCAAAATAATCTTCTTGGTAAGTTAGTAAATCAATTCGTTGATCCTGGCTTTTTACAAAAGAGCAAGTGTCATATTCACCATTCTTGCGATGGTAATGAATGCGCATAGGGTAGGTATACATTTTTATTTTTCCTTTTTATTTTATTTCTGTTTCACTAATAAATTCTTGACCGATTTTGTCCCGATTAACAAATATTGTCATTCTATCTAAACTCTATTTTTAAAAGATCATTACAAACTTTCTAGCCATGCCTCGTCTCTAACCTCAATACCAAGTTCTTGTGCCTTTTGAAGTTTACTTCCAGCATCTGCTCCTGCCACGACGAGGTCGGTCTTTTTAGACACACTGCCTGTTACCTTGGCACCCAGACTTTCGAGTTTACTTTTGGCTTCTGAGCGCTTGAGACGTTCCAATTTTCCAGTCAATACCACGGTCAAACCTGACAAGGCTGCATCCGCTACTACTGTCTGACCTTTATAGTCCAGATTGACCCCAGCTTCTTTTAATTCTCTGAGAAGAATTTCAGAGCCTTCTGTAGCAAAGTAAGTCTGAAGACTCTTGGCAATCACACCACCCAGGCTTTCAATACTAGCCACTTCCTCTGGATCTGCCTGAGCCAGATTTTCGATTGAGAGAAAATGTTGAAGTAAAAGCTGACTGGCCTTACTGCCGACATGACGAATTCCCAAACCAAACAAGAGTTTCTCGGCTGAATTTTCCTTAGATGCTTGGATAGCCTGATATAGTTTAGAAGCGGACTTTTCCTTGACCCCCTCTAAAAGGAGAAAATCTTCTTCTTTCAAACGGTAAATATCTGCCACATCCTTGACTAGATCTGCAGCAAATAATTTCTCAACTACTGATGGTCCAAGGCCTGTAATATTCATGGCATCTCGAGAGGCAAAGTGGATCAAACCTTCCATGATTTGAGCAGGGCAACGCGGATTGATACAACGGAGAGCCACTTCATCTTCAAAGTGCAACAAGTCAGAGTTACAACTTGGACAGTTTGTAGGAATATCTAGTTTCTCTTCAGAAACCCGTTTGGACTCTACCACACGTAAAACGGCAGGGATGATGTCCCCGGCCTTATAGACGATGACCGTGTCGTCTTTGCGAATATCTTTTTCAGCAATATAATCCACATTGTGCAGGGTCGCACGGCTAACAGTTGTACCAGCAAGCTGAACAGGTGTCAGATTTGCAGTTGGGGTTACAACACCGGTACGACCAACTGTCCAATCAACTGATAAGAGTTGAGCTTCTTTTTCTTCAGCAGGAAACTTGTAGGCTACTGCCCACTTTGGAGCCTTGACGGTAAAACCAAGTTCTTCTTGGCTTGCTAAGTCATTGACCTTGATTACAACTCCATCAATATCATAAGGCAGATTTTCCCGTTCCTCTCCTACTTCTTGGATAAAATTCCAAATCTCATCCATGCTTTCAGCCAGAATTCGTTTAGAATTGACTACAAAACCAAGTTGTTCTAGGTGCTTCAAAACCTTTTCTTGGCTGTCACGAGTTGACGGGCTGGCTTCTTGATAGAGAAACGTTGCAAGATTGCGCTTGGCAACTACTGCTGTATCCAGCTGACGTAGTGTGCCTGCCGCCGCATTACGGGGATTGGCAAATTCAGGCTCTCCATTTTCTTGGCGAGCTTGATTAACCTGGTCAAAAGAAGCGCGTGGCATATAACATTCCCCACGAACTGTGATATCTAGTTCTTCTGGCAAAGTTAAAGGAATGTCTTTAACACGCTTAAGATTTTCTGTGATGTTCTCCCCAACAGAACCGTCTCCACGTGTTGCACCTGCAACTAAAATCCCCTTTTCATACGTCAGCGAGATAGATAAGCCATCGATTTTCAGCTCACAAATATAGGTTGGATGAGCCACTTCCTTACGAACACGCGCATCAAAAGCTTCAAGCTCCTCACGTGAAAAAGCATCCTGCAAACTATAAAGAGGATACTGATGACTGTATTTTTCAAAACCATCTAAAACCTTACCACCAACACGATGGGTCGGACTGTCTGCTAATACTTGATCTGGATAGGCAGTTTCTAACTCAACCAACTCTCGGTAAAGACGGTCATACTCACTGTCTGAAACCGATGGATTATCGCTGGTATAGTACTCAGTCGCATAGCGATTGAGCAAGGCGACTAACTCATTCATTCTTTTATTCATAAGACCATTTTACCATAAACTAAGCCCTCCTCACAAACGAGAAGGGCGGAAAAAATACTTAGTTTGAAATTATTTTTGAAACTCAAGCAGCCTTATATCAATTTTTCAAAATGAGTTCGAACATAAATAAACGATATACAAGACAAGATGATAACACCACTTCCAATTATCAGGAAAGAAGAGAGATGTACACTTGGCAAGAATGTCATAAATCCTTTTGCAATAGGCATAAATAGAATAGCTAAGGTAAAAATTGTACTCAGTACTCTCCCAAGAAATTCGCTCTCAACCTTGGTTTGTACTTGAGTAAAAAAGTGAATATTAAAAATCGTCATAAACAATTCACAAACTAAATTTCCAGAAAAGGAAAGAAAAGTTGGCAGTGGTAATCCCATCATAAAAACTCCGACACCTGTCAAAGCCAGTAAAATCAAAAGATTATAAACATTAGCTTTAATTTTACTAGCTAGAAGAGCCCCAATGATGGAACCAATAGCCCCCATAGTTAAAATACTTGCATAGACTCCTTCTGACCCGTAAAGCTGATTCGAAAAGGGGAGGAGAAATTCAAAAGCTGCAAAAAAGAAATTAACGCTGGAAGCTACCAGCAAAAGGAAGAAAATTTCTTGCTGATGCCAGATATAGTGTAACCCATTCTTGATATCTACAAACATATCTCTCCCAGTAAAAGCCTTTTTCTCTTGAACTCCTGCTTCCTCTTTTGGAAGGAGAGCCACTAGAATAAAAGCAATGAAAAAAGTCAGCGAGTCTAGCAGTAGCGTCATATGGAGACTTGCAAACTGTAAAACAAGGAAGGAAAGAACAGGAGAGCTAACACCTACAACCTGCAAAATCAGCTCTAGGCGAGAATTATAGATCACAATCTCATCTTTCTCCACCACTTCAGTTATGATAGCTTTATTGGCTGTACGAGAAAAGGCAAAGGCAATCGACTGCACAATATTAGCAAAAATCAAAGCGCCAATCATCCAGCTGTCATTCCTTATGAAAGAAATAGCCAGACAAAGAATCCCACAAACAAGGTCTGTCACCATTAAAATCTTACGACGAGAAAAACGGTCTGAAATCACTCCGCCAAAGGGATTGATCAGAATAGATGTGACGAGTTCAGAAATCTGATACATTCCTAAAACTGTCTGTCCGATAGTCCCCATGGAAGCCAACCAGACACTATTTCCATAATCATAGAGCATATTCCCTATCTTGTTAACAGCTCCGCGACTAATCAACTGTACGGCATAGCGATTCATATAAAAACTCCTCTCAAATTTTGAAACTATTGTATCAAAACTGAAAGGAGCTTTTTTCTTTTTCCCTTATTTGGGAAAATTAATTTTTGATAAATTTTTCGTAGTGTTCCTGATAGTAGGCTACTTGCTCTGGAAGACCTAGCACGTCAAAAATATGCATGGCCTCTTGCATTTGGCTACAACCTTCTTTACACTTTCCTTTTTGATATAAGGCAAAACCTTTTAAATAATGGAAAACATTACGCTCATAAAGCTTAATACCTTTACCAATAATCTTCTCTGTATAAGTCTCAAAATAGCTTGCATTGTCAAAAGAAAGATGCTCTAAACAATGCTGGTAACAATTGAGGGCCAAAATCAACACTAATCTCTTATGGCGACCAATCTCTTGGTAAAATTCCTCCCTCTCCATAACTTCTCTACCAATCCGAGTGACATAGTCCACATCGTAGAAACTATAGAGGTTCCCGAAAAGAATCAATTCATACATGGTCCATTCTTCTGTTTTGAAGAGATAATCTGCTACCTTATCCAAATCATCCTGCTTCATCTCATAAGTCGAATCTCTTTGACAAATCAAACCTTGTAGCAAAATCCAGTTCAACTCAAAATAAAGGGGATTCGTCGAACTCTTAGCCTTTTCAAGTTGTTCTCTTTGAAGCTTTTGAAAACCTGCAATATCATTTGAGTAGTAAAGAGGTATAATTTGTGCCATCATAGAAACATGTTCATGATTATGAAAATCCCTTGCCTTATCCATGAAATTTTCGATTGTGACATGAATGTTGTCCAAAATCTCAAAGAAACGTGAGACTGCTAAGTCAGACTCCCCAAGCTCAAAGCGAGATAACTGAGAGGTAGAGCAGGACTCGCCTGCCGCCTCCTTTAAAGAATAATTTCCACTTGTCCGAAATTCACGAAATACTTTTCCAAGATGTTCCATCTTTACACCTGCTCTGATAATTCTTCCCACTCAAGCATAGCTTCTTCCTGACGGTGGCTGATTTTGTCCAGTTCAGCCTGCAATTCCATCAGTTTGCTGGCATCGTTTGTTTCTAACATTTTTTCAGAAATGGCTTGACTTTGACTTTCTAGCTCTTCAATTTCAGCTTCTAGACTTTCTATTTGTCGCATGAGCTTACGAACTTCTTTTTGACTTTCTTTCTGAGCTTGATAGTCATTAACTGGGCTTGCTTCTTTTGCTTGATTACTGGTTGAAGCTTCCTCAGTTTGAATCATTTCTACTTCTGATTTCTTCTCAACATAGTAATCGTAATCTCCAAGATAGAGAGTTGATCCATTCTCGGACAATTCCAGTACATGAGTTGCTACACGATTGATAAAGTAACGGTCATGGCTGACGAATAGAAGAGTTCCATCAAAGTCAATCAAGGCATTTTCTAGCACTTCCTTGCTATCAATATCCAAGTGGTTGGTCGGCTCGTCCAGAATCAAGAAGTTGTTGTTTTCCATAGACAATTTAGCCAAAAGCAAACGAGCTTTCTCTCCACCAGACAGCATGCCGACTGATTTTTTAACATCATCTCCTGAGAAAAGGAAGGCACCTAGACGGTTACGGATTTCAACTTCCGGTGTCAATTTGAAATCATTCCAGAGTTCATCTAGGACCGTATTACTTGGTGTTAGCTTGCTTTGAGTTTGGTCATAGTAACCAACCTCAACATTAGCGCCAAAGCGCTTTTCTCCCTTGATAAAGGGAATCTGGTCCACAATAGATTTGATAAAGGTTGACTTGCCAATACCATTGGGACCAACGATAGCGACAGCATTCATTTTACGAAGGTCTAGGTTGATAGGCTCTGACAATATTTCCCCATCATAGCCAATAGCTGCATTTTCAACAGTTAATACAACATTACCAGACGTTTTTTCAGACTGGAAGGTCATGTTGGCTGATTTCTTGCCAGCTTCAGGCTTGTCCAAACGCTCCATTTTTTCCAGTTGTTTGCGGCGAGATTGGGCACGTTTGGTCGTCGAAGCACGGACTAGATTACGATTGACAAAGTCTTCCAGAGCAGCGATCTCCTTCTGCTGCTTTTCATAGTTTTTTGCCTCAGTAGCTAGCTTTTGCTCTTTCAACTCGACAAAACGAGAGTAATTACCCACATAGCGATCCAAAGAATGCTTGGTCAAATCTAGCGTAATTGTCGCAACCTTATCCAAGAAATAACGGTCGTGGCTGACGATAATAAGGGCACCACTATAGTTTACCAAGTAATTCTCTAGCCAGGCAATGGTTTCAATATCCAAGTGGTTGGTTGGTTCGTCCAATACCAAAAGATTGGGCTTTTCAAGTAGCATTTTGGCTAGAGCCAGACGGGTGTTTTGACCACCAGAAAGCTCAGCAATTTTCATCTGCCACATAGATTCGTCAAACTTGAATCCATTTAAAATCGCTCGTATATCAGCTTCATAGGTAAAGCCACCTGCTTGGCGAAAATTTTCAGATAAGCGGTCGTAATCTGACATCAGTTTATCCAAATCAGCACCAGACTTTTCTCCCATCTCCAACTCCATCTGACGCAGTTGTTTCTCAGTCCGACGCAAATCATCAAAGACATGAAGCATTTCATCGTAGATAGTGTTTTCAGATTCAAAACGGCTATCTTGGGCTAGGTAAGATAGAGAAATATCTTTTTTCTTATTGATTTCTCCACTAGTTGGCTCCTCTTCTCCAACCAAAATCTTCAAAAGAGTAGACTTACCTGCACCATTTTTCCCAACGAGGGCAATTCGGTCTCGTTCATCAACCTGCAGGTTGATATTATCAAAAAGAACCTCTCCTGCAAAAGAACGTTCAATTTTATTAGCTTGTAAAATAATCATACAAGTAGTATAGCATGTTTCCCTAAGGCATTCAAGATAATCGTAAGTCTTTTAGTACAATTTTTGTAACATAAAATAAATTATGTATATTTCATGTTATATTCCTTCGCTATCTTGTTGGATTTTCTAACCAGCTAATCTTGCTTCAAATAGTTATCGCACAATTCTATTATTTAATTCTTTTCATTATATACATACGTATAGCGGATTGAAATAAGATGAGAACAAATCGATTGAGGAAGTAAAATTAATTTCTATAAATGTTTTAGAAATTGTTTCGTACTATTTTAGATTCAACTACTATATATACAATATTTTCGGAGCATTCAACTTTTTAATTCTATTTATTACTAGATTTCATAATTAAAAAGCCTACTGACCAAGCTAGAAAGCTTGATACAATAGGCTTTTTAAAGACTGATTATTTAACAGCGTCTTTAAGAGCTTTACCAGCTTTGAATGCTGGAACTTTAGAAGCTGCAATTGTCATTTCTTTACCAGTTTGTGGGTTGCGACCTTTACGTTCTGCACGCTCACGAACTTCAAAGTTACCAAAACCGATCAATTGAACTTTTTCACCAGCTGCAAGATAGTCAGCTACCGCTGCAAATACAGCTTCAACTGCTGCTGCTGAGTCTTTCTTAGTCAATTCTGTAGCTTCTGCTACTTTAGCGATCAAATCTTGTTTGTTTGCCATGTTAACGATTCCTCCAAATAATTTCTAATTAACAAATATAATCATATCCTAAAATCCCTTTTAGGTCAAGTTAAAAACGCTATTTCTTCCCATTTTCTTTATTTTTTTAGGAGTGGTAACGTACCAAAATAGCCCAAGCATTCTCACCTGTGTGCGTTTGAATAATGGAACCCGTTTCCAAAACAGAAATTGGCTTTTCAACATAAGCTTGTAAGCTTTCTTTCATCTCTTTTGCCCAATCATCACTACCAGAATATGAAATTCCAATCTCTGCTACAGAACGTTCAGAAAGCGATGTTATCAACTCATCTAACCATTTTTTAAAAGTTTTAGCTCCACGACCTTTAACCATTGGCTGCAATTCATGGTCTTTCATTTGCATGACAACACGGATATTGAGAAGTGAGCTCAACAATCCAGTTACACGGCCAATTCGTCCACCTTTGACAAGATTTTCCAAAGTTGAAACGCCAATATAAAGTTCTGTGTTGTTTTTAACCTCTTCTACATGAGATAAAATTGTCTCCATATCTTTGCCTTCTTGTGCTAATTTAGCAGCTTCGACAACTTGGAATTTCAAGGCTTGGTCAGTGAAGGAACTATCGATAACTGTCACATCGGCAGTAGATAAACTAGCACCTTGGCGCGCTGCTTCTACAGTCCCCGAAAGAGCATGGGACATATGAATAGCAAGAATTTGGCTACCATCCTTGCATAGGTCTTCAAAAACTTCAGCGAAGACACCTACAGGCGGCTGGCTTGTTTTTGGAAGATTCTTAGCTTCTTGCATCAAGTGAAGAAATTTACCTTCTTCTTTCAAATCAGCATCAGAATAAACAACATTATCAATCATTACAGATAATGGAACAATTGTAATATCTAATTGTTTTACGAGTTCTGGTTCAATAGTAACAGATGAATCGGTTACAATCTTAATTTTTGTCATAGTATCAATCTTTCTATTTTAGGATTCAGATTGGTTTTCTTACTTTTAATTATATCAAAAAAAGATTAAAAATCCTAATGGAGTCACTCAAATTTTCCGTAAAAATTTGATATAATCAACTTATAAGAAAAGAGGTGTCCTATGATTAAAAAAATTTACCCCATTTTTACCATTTTACTAGGTGCTGCTATTTATGCTTTTGGCCTGACTTATTTTGTAGTTCCTCATCATCTCTTTGAAGGAGGGGCGACAGGTATTACCCTCATCACCTTTTATCTTTTTAAAATCCCTGTTTCTCTCATGAACCTGCTGATTAACATTCCCCTTTTCATCCTAGCTTGGAAAATCTTTGGAGCAAAGTCCCTCTATTCTAGTTTACTAGGAACCTTAGCCTTGTCCGCCTGGTTGGCCTTTTTTGAACGTATTCCCCTTCATATTGACCTTCAAGGTGATTTACTAATCACAGCCCTTATAGCGGGAATTCTATTGGGAATTGGCCTTGGAATTATTTTTAATGCTGGAGGTACAACTGGCGGAACTGATATTCTAGCTCGTATTCTCAATAAATACACTCATATATCCATGGGAAAACTGCTCTTTATCTTAGATTTTTGTATTCTCATGCTCATTCTCCTTATCTTCAAGGATTTGAGATTGGTTTCCTACACACTCTTATTTGATTTTATTGTTTCTCGTGTCATTGATTTGATTGGTGAAGGAGGATATGCTGGCAAAGGCTTCATGATTATTACAAAACGTCCTGACCACCTTGCTAAGGCAATCAATGATGACCTAGGAAGAGGTGTTACTTTCATCTCAGGTCAAGGCTACTATAGTCAAAAAGATTTGAAGATTATCTACTGTATTGTCGGCAGAAATGAGATTGTGAAAATGAAGGAAATGATTCATCGAATCGATCCGCAAGCCTTTATAACCATTACAGAAGCCCATGAAATCCTTGGAGAAGGATTTACCTTTGAAAAAGAATAAAAAGAGGTAATGTCGTGACATCAAAAGTTAGACTACATCATCTATCTTTTGGGTTACAGACAACCTCTTTTCTTTACTCAAACTCTTAAGACCAATTCCTAGCGACTTCTTCATCAGCCTTTAACTGATCCACTAATTGGTCAACTGAGTCAAATTTGGTCATATCTCGAATGCGATCAAGCCAATAAACCATGACGGTTTCCCCATAAATATCTTGATTAAAATCAAAAATATTGACTTCAAAACGTGCTTCTTCTCCATCAAAGGTCACATTTTTCCCGACACTAGCCATAGCACGATACTTCTGTCTTTGAATCTCAACATCAACAACATAAACGCCATCTGCTGGCATATAAGTACGGTCTAAAAGCACTAAATTAGCTGTTGGATAACCAATCGTACGACCACGAGCATTACCATGAACCACCATACCTCTGGATGGAAGCGGTGCCCCCAAAAGTTCTCCTGCTTCTTTCACATTTCCATCTAAAATAGCTTGACGGATACGAGTTGAACTAATCTTTCCTTTCTCATCTTCTACAGGTGGAACAATGATAACTTCTCCATCAAAGTAATCCTTTAAATTTTCTGCTGTTTTTTTGTCAGAACCAAATGTATAATCAAAACCTGCAACAATAATTTTGGCATTCATAGCCTTGATATAGGTTGCAAAAAATTCTTCTGCCGTGAGACTAGCGAATTGACTACTAAAATCAAGGAGATATAATTCTTCTACGCCTTCACGCTTTAATTTCCTCTCACGTTCAGCAGGGTTCAAAATATGTAAAAACAGATCAGGATGATAAGGCTCTAAAGCGATCTTTGGAGATTCATTAAAGGTCATAACGACGATAGGTAATAAATCTTTTCTCGCAGCCTTATTGGCAACACGAAATAATTCTTGATGCCCCTTGTGTATACCATCAAAATAGCCGAGAACAACGACTGAATCAGATGGTGTGCCAATATCTTTTTGGTTTTTTATAGGAATAGTAATAATCATAAAATAATTATATCATAGCGATAGCTATTTCTGGAACAGAAAATCTGAAATATCGTTTTTTTCACCTGAAGTGTACCTGTTTTCAAAAAGCACTTCACTCTATCGTTGCTTAACTATGAACTTTGCAATATTCTTCTCAAAAACTTGTAGGACATCTTCAAAAGTTTGAAAGGAGTGATTAGACTTGTTAGGTAACCATAAAGTGTCATACTATGCTTATGTATGAAAAAGCAATGCAACTAACTCCTGAGAACTTTAAATTACTAATTGGTGTCGAAAAGGTAGAATTTAGAATCGAGGTACACCTATGGCTGTAAAATTTACAAAACGAGACAACTTGGTCAAGATATTTGAAGAGTTTCCTAAACTCCCTGATTTGAAGCAAGTCACTTTCCCTGATGACAAAGAAAAAAAGCCAAAGTAGAAAAGAAAAACTAGATGACTGCTTTTCAACAACTCCCATCCAGTGTGCTTCAGATTGGAGCTATTTTTCTCTCCGTCTGTTAGCTTGGATTCTCAGACAGTTTCAGCTAAAGAATATCTTTTCCCTTATCAGAAGGAACGGCTCAAGCCATTCAGACAAGTTAAGGGACGACAAGCCAATATTTGAAACCGGATACCAGTTCTTATAGTCAATTGAAATAAAATCTGAAGAAATCGAGTAGGAAACTCAAATCAATTTTTAGCAGTGTTCTATTCCAGATTCAATCCACTATACATATTAAAAAGTATGGGTACCAAAACAAAAAAACAGGCTCTCCGAAAACTCGGAAAGCCTTATTTAATGCTACTTCGAGCTTCCTCACCTTTACAATTCAAGGCTCTGGATAAAAAGGTTCACTGGAACTTTTTATTTAGCGATTGGGTAAACAGAAACTTGTTTTTTATCGCGTCCTTTACGTTCAAAGCGTACTACGCCCTCAACTTTAGCGAACAAAGTATCGTCTCCACCACGTCCAACGTTTACACCTGGGTAGATATGTGTACCACGTTGACGGTAAAGGATTGATCCACCTGTTACAGTTTGTCCGTCAGCTGCTTTAGCTCCAAGACGTTTTGCTTGTGAATCACGTCCGTTTGATGTAGAACCTCCACCTTTTTTGTGGGCGAAAAGTTGCAAGTTGTTAAGAGTCATTTTTAACATAATGTTTTCCTCCGTGTTAGTTTTCTGTGATAACTCTGGTTTGGACGAACTCAGAAGAGTTCTCCGATAAGTTTGCCATACCTAAGAAAAATGATTCAAAGAATAACTGGGTCATTTCTCTCTGGTGTGAAGGCAGGTCTTTTGGAATCTCAACCATCAGATAGCCACCTTCATCTTCGTTTAATTCTAGGATTGGTTCATAGCCTGCAAATTTCTCAATGGAATTGATAAAGTTAATGGCAAGCGTAGAAACCGATGCACACACGACATCTAAGCCGTATTCGCCACTCTCGGCGTGTCCAGTAATTTCCGCACTCCTCAGCTCGCCATCTTCGGCTCTCTCAAAGACTGCCTGTATCATGTGTTCTCCTTAAAATTAAGCGTTAATTGCGTTGATGACAACTTTTGTATATGGTTGACGGTGACCTTGTTTACGGTGGCTACCTTTTTTAGGTTTGTACTTGTAAGTAACAACTTTCTTTTGTTTTCCTTGTTTTTCAACAGTTCCAACTACAGTAGCTCCAGCAACAAGTGGAGTTCCGACAACAGTGTTTTCACCACCAACAAGAACAACTTCGTTAAAAGTAACTTCTTGACCAGCTTCAACGTTCAATTTTTCAACGTAAACTGCTTGACCAACTTCAACTTTAACTTGTTTTCCGCCAGTTTTGATAATTGCGTATGTGCTCATTATGCACCTCCTATGATTTTTATGGGTTTCCCCGATTTTTTGTGAAGACTCGCCTAGCATCGTGGGACGAACCACTTAAACTTGAATAATCAAGCAACGATGTTCGTGCGGTTGCACAGGAACGTGCATAGTCAACTCTCTAAGTATAGCATATCTCCTATTTTCTTACAAGTAATAACACCTAAAATGAAGCTTTTTCTTTTACTTGCTAACTTCTCAAAGTAACTTCCACTTGCCTGACCAAAGTGGAAATTAGTCTAAAACGGATTTTTATGGTGGAATTAAGTGTGAGACGTTTGAGTTAGAAATGAGGCTCACTATGACAAAACATAAACATCTTACCCTTTCAGACCGTAATGATATCCAACTGGGCTTAGAGAGCGGTGAAACCTTCAAAGCTATTGGACAGTCCATTCTAAAAGATCCAACAACCGTTTCCAAAGAAGTCAAACGAAACAGACAAGTCCGAGAGTCTACATGCGATAACCTTCCTTGCCCTCTACTCGATAAGGCTCCCTTTGTCTGTAATGGATGCCCTAAAAGAAGACAGAATTGTGGCTATAAGAAGATTTTATACCTCGCTAAACAAGCTCAAAAGCAGTACGAACAAACTCTTGTCGAATCTCGTGAAGGAACTCCTCTCAATTCCAAGACCTTCTGGGACATGGACAAAGTCATTTCTGATGGTGTTAAAAAGGGACAACACATCTATCATATCCTCAAAACTCATAACCTTGATGTCAGCTCCTCAACCGTCTATCGACACATCCGAAAAGGATACCTATCTATCGCTCCTATTGACCTAGCCAGAGCCGTTAAATTCAAAGAAAGACGGAAAAGTAAGCTACCTTCCATCCCTAAAGAAGCTAAAAAAGGCCGTTCCTATGAGGATTTCCAAAACTATTTAGCACTGAATCAACTAGACTCTTGGCTGGAAATGGACACAGTTATGGGGAGAATGGGAGGTAAAGTCCTACTCACCTTCAATCTATCTTTCTGTAACTTTATCTTCGCTAGACTTCTGGATAATAAAACTGCCCTTGAGGTTACCAAACATCTCTATGACATCAAGAACACTCTTCACCAAGCGGACAAAGATTTCTTCCAACTCTTCCCTGTCGTCCTGACAGATAATGGTGGAGAGTTTGCCAGGGTCGATGATATCGAAATGGATGTGCGAGGGGAGAGTAAACTCTTCTTTTGTGACCCTAATCGCTCTGACCAGAAAGGGAGAATTGAGAAAAATCATACGCTGATTCGCGACATTCTACCTAAAGGAACTTCTTTTGACAATTTAACTCAAGAGGACATCAATCTCGTCTGTTCGCATGTCAACAGTGTCAAACGTGCTACTTTGAATGGAAAGTCAGCCTATGAACTCTTTGCATTTACCTATGGAGAAGAGATTCCTAAGCTTCTCGGCATTTCTAAAATACCTGCAGAAGACGTCTGTCAGTCGTCTAAATTACTCCAACATAAGTTCTAAAAACTAACCTTTAACCGCATTCAAACGTCTCACACTAACTTCCACCATAGCGGAACTTAATCTGAAACGCTTTCAGATGAGGGGATTTTGTGCGCTCTTTTTTTCAATTCATTTCGGCTACAAAAGCGATGAAATCAAGCATGTTTAAAACCAGTAGAACTTACCCTGACACGGATTTCCACTGGTTTTTACGATTTTTATCAGACTAACTTCCACTTGGATTAGCAGTGGAAGTTAGTTTGGGAATTTACCTTTTCTTTTACTTTTTTCCGCCACGAGGCAAAAAGCATACTGAGATAAAAAATGCTCATCATAATAGGAACACCAAGAATGGTCTTTTCATGATAGAAAATCGTCAAATAAGCTGAAAAGACAACACCAAGGACAAAACTACTAAGCAGGCTAACAAATATGAAGCCTTCACGTAAAAAAGGAGTGTGCTTGGTCCGGAAATAATCTCCAAAAGCTAACATCGTCCGTTTGATATTCCCTGTCATAAAGGCATTATTGTAGGCAATACCCGAAACCTCACCAAAGGCAGTTGTCACCAAGCCCATAC
Organism: Streptococcus sp. 2579; assembly: GCF_013277195.1. Classification (NCBI taxonomy): domain Bacteria; kingdom Bacillati; phylum Bacillota; class Bacilli; order Lactobacillales; family Streptococcaceae; genus Streptococcus; species Streptococcus sp. 2579. The sequence continues at coordinate 40,402 of NZ_VMMM01000003.1, read as the reverse complement.
AAAAGGCTAAGGGCGGTACTAGATAGATATTATCTACAGTTTGCGGCACAAAACCAATAATGATTGATAGTATTGCCAAAGGAATCAGTGACAGAATCGGTTTTTTTACAATTCTCAATTTTTCCTTATAAATGGTTAGTAAAAAAACTCCCAGCATAAACGCTATTAAGGTTAAAAGCTTATCCCTAACATCCGAAACATTATTTTGTATTAGCTCCACCGAAAGAAAGACAACATTTCCTGTTTGTCCAGCTACAAGGGTATTCCCGCGAACAATAAAAGTATAAGCATCTACATATCCAGCACAAAACGTCAAAAAAAGTGCTAACCTTTTAGACTGACGTGATATTTTTCTTATAGGTAATAACCTCATTTTCCCTCCCATTGTATTTTCTCTTAGAATATTGTACCATTTTCTTTCTAAAAAATCGTAGGCTACCATTTAGATTTTACTATTAGCATAAAAATAATAATAGACAACTATTTATCCAAAAATAGATAGAGGTAACATGTTTGTAAACAAAGCATACGAACCTTTAGTAAAATCATTTCCATGAAACTAGAATAGAGCCCCTCTTAGCAAAAATCATTATTTTAATTTATTTCTAATCACTCCTTGATATAAATAACTCTCACCAATAAAAGACTATGTCTTAAAAAAATGGTATAATAAAATCAGTACTTGGGCTTGATGGCTATGCTACTAATAACAATTAGGAGAGAAAATCAGGCACTTGTTAACAACAAGGATTATCCCCTTGAAACGAAAGGAACTTTAGAAATCTTATGATGAACATGCAAAACATGATGCGCCAAGCACAAAAACTTCAAAAACAAATGGAACAAAGTCAAGCTGAACTTGCAGCTATGCAATTTGTTGGCAAATCTGCTCAAGACCTTGTCCAAGCGACCTTAACTGGAGATAAGAAAGTTGTCAGCATTGACTTTAATCCAGCTGTCGTTGACCCAGAGGACCTTGAAACTCTTTCTGATATGACCGTTCAAGCCATCAACTCTGCTCTTGAACAAATCGATGAAACTACCAAGAAAAAACTGGGTGCTTTCGCTGGGAAATTGCCATTCTAAAAACAAGGACCTAGAACAATACTTGTCGATAACAAAGGCTAAGAAAGGTGCAAAAATTATAAAAAACGCATAATAGCAGGTGTCAAAAACACTCAATATTATGCGTTTTCTAATGAAAAAATTCTCTTTTCATACTCATTTAATACTCTTCAAAAATCAAATTCAAACCATATCAGCGTCGGCTTGTCGTACTCAAGTACTGCCTGCGCCTATCTTTCTAGTTTGCTCTTTGATTTTTATTGAGTATAAAAAGCCTCTTCCCAAGGGAAAGAGGACTAAATCTTATTGATGAACAGCTTGAGCTGCTGTGATAAGAGTCAAATTGTAAACATCTTCTGCACTACATCCACGTGAAAGGTCATTAACTGGCTTATTCAAACCTTGTAAAACAGGTCCCACAGCTGAGAAACCACCGAGACGTTCTGCAATCTTGTAACCGATATTTCCAGCTTCGATACTTGGGAAAATAAATACAGTTGCTTGTCCAGCAACTTTACTTCCTGGAGCTTTTAAAGCTGCCGTTTCAGGGTGGAAGGCAGCGTCAAATTGCAATTCCCCATCTATTTCAAGATCTGGGCGTAGTTCGTGCGCACGTTGTGTAGCTGCTACTACCTTATCAACGTTATCACCAAAACCAGAACCTTTACTTGAATAGCTCAACATAGCAATTTTTGGTTCTATACCAAACATTTTCGCAGTGATTGCTGAATTAATCGCAATTTCAGCCAAGGCATCTGCATCAGGATTGATATTGATAGCACAGTCACCAAATAGGTAACGTTCTGAACCACGAGTCATTAGGAAGGCACCTGAAGTACGAGTAACATTAGGACGAGTTTTAATGATTTGAAGGGCTGGACGAACTGTTGCAGCAGTTGAGTGAAGTGCACCTGAAACCATACCGTCAACCAAGCCCATATATACTAGCATTACACCAAAGTAGTTAACGTCTTCACGTAAGAGTCTAGTAGCTTCTTCTTCTGATATCTTACCGTTTCGACGTTCAACGAGCGCAGCAACCATTTCGTCAAACTTAGCGTAGTGGTCAGGATCGATGACTTCATAACCCTCGTGAATCCCTTCAATTTCAAGGTAAATTTTAATTTTTTCTGGTTTACCAAGCAAGACTGGAATAACATCTGTTTCTTTTACCAAGCGTTTCGTAGCTTGAAGAATACGAGGTTCTTTTCCTTCAGGTAGAACGATGCGGACATTTTTACCAACTAGGTTGGCTCTTAGACTTTCAAAAACTTCCATGAGTTTTCTCCTTTAAAATAATAAATTATACTCTAATATATTTTATTGAGTATTAGTTGATAACTGTTTAATAAGGTTACTGAAATCATCCGGCAAGAGACTTGATACCTGCAAGTCTTGCTCTAAAAATGGATGATAAAAGGATAGGTAATGGCAATGCAGGGCCTGACGTTGAATGCCGTCGTCCAGACTACCTCCGTACAAATCATCGCCCAACAAAGGGAAACCAATATGAGAAAAATGGACTCGGATTTGGTGGGTACGTCCAGTATGCAGGCGAATGTCGACCAAGTGGATATTTCCATAAGAAGCGACAATCTTGTAGGAAGTATGGGCGTACTTCCCACCTTTAGCTACTCTTCTAGTGATAATAGAGTCTTCATCACGCGCAATCGGAGCAATAATTTCTCCTTCAGGCTCTAAATATCCATCTCCTTTAACCAGAGCAAAGTAGCGTTTTTCAATGGACTTCTTCTGCAACTGCTTGTCTAATCGTGCATGGGCATAGCCGTGCTTGGCAAAGAGCATCAAGCCAGAAGTATCTCTATCAAGCCTGGTTACAATGTGAACCTGCTGATTTTTATAATTTTGCTTGACATAGTAACCCTTGATAAAATTGGCAATGGTATTGGAGTGGTTGACACTAGGAATAGACGCCACTCCATAGGGTTTATTCAAGACTAGAAAGTGGTCATCCTCATAGAGAATATCCAGTGAGCGCTCGATAGCTTCCAGAGTTTCAAAGCCTTCCTCAGCGGGAATATCAATAGTAACGCGGTCCCCAATATCCAATAGATATGTTGCATTTTGCGGTTGGTCATTGACCAGAATAGCCCCACCTCGAAACTTAATCTTGGCCAGCAGCCCCTTAGAAACCTCGTGCTTTTTTAAGAAGGTCTTAACCTTGATATGTTCATCTGCGATAAATTCAAACCTCATTCGTCCACCTCGCCGATAAAGGCATCCTTAACGCGGTTCCAGAAACTGGTATGGCTAGGAGTCGCGACAAAGTGAATCTTATGATGATCAATTTGATACTCGATTCGCTCGATACTACGAAAAGAATAGACACTATTGTCAACCGAAATGGTGTGGTAATCATTTCTTGTTGGAATGAGTTCAATCTTATCCTTCTTAGGCACAATAATGGAAGAGCCCAGCGTTCGATAGACACGATTATTAAGGCTGGCAATTTCCGTTAATTGCAAAGCTTCAATGGTAGGATGTAAAACAGCACCACCAAGAGACTTGTTATAGGCAGTACTACCAGTCGGTGTCGAAACTGTTAGCCCGTCTCCACGAAAACGTTCAAAGGGAACACCATTGATGACAATATCTGCCACCATGGTTCGATCAGACCTGCGAATGCTGGCTTCGTTGAGGGCACGAAAAATCTTGACCTCTCCATTTCCAAGAAAAACCTTCACATTTAGAACAGGGTAAGAAACCCTTGCTCCGGTATCTAGCTGCAAATTGGTCATTAACTTATCCAACTCAAAATCACGATAATCGGTATAAAAGCCCAGATGTCCTGTATGAAGACCGATAAAGCGTACCTTATCAAGTTGGTCTTCGTACTTATGAAAGGCCGACAAGAGCATGCCATCTCCACCAATGGAAATGACAATGTCCGGACTGCTATCATTGAGTATAAACTGATTTCTCTTCAAACGATCTCGCAATTCATACAAAACCCTTTGACTCTGCGGTTTTCTATTGGCTATCAGATCAATTCGTTTACCTGTATTCTTCATCTGTATCGTCACTGTTTCCTACACCGTCATTTAATTTTCTACTCAAGGGATCAAAAAGAGCCTGGGCTTCCTGGATATCATCACGAATTTCACCCATTTCTTCATCCAACTGATGGGCGATTCTAGCTGTAATTTCCAGTCGCTTCTTAATCTCATCTGGGAAATCCCCTTGGTACTTGTAGTTGAGAGAATGTTCTATCGTTGCCCAGAAATTCATGGCCAAGGTACGAATTTGAATTTCTGCCAAAATGGTCTTGGCTCCATTGATGGTATCAACCGTATATTCTACTACCACATGATAGGAACGGTAGCCTGAAGCCTTTCGATGAGTAATGTAATCTCGCTCCTGTATGATTCGCATATCCTGACGCTTATGCAAAATCTCCACTACTTCCTTGACGTCATCTACAAACTGAACCATCACACGTAAGCCAGCAATATCCTGCAAATCGTGCTCTAAGGTCGCATAAGTAATGCCACGACGAGCCATTTTTTCTTTGATGCTCTCAATTGGCTTGACCCGACCCGTCACAAACTCAATCGGAGAATGCTTATTTTGCTTACGATATTGCTTGCGAATACCACGAAGTTTAATCTTTAACTCACCAACAGCTTGAATGTAAGGATCTAGAAATTCTTCCCATTCTAAGGTCATATATTCTCCCTTGTTCTCATATTATCCGTCAAAAATATCTTTGATTTTTTCTCCAGATTCATATACAATAAATACAATGCTTATTATACCATAAAATAAAACAATCTCCGATTTCAAAATTGAAGGTGGAGATTGTTCAAAATATAGGTCGAAAAGAATAATAAGAAATTTAGAGATATTCAGTTGACTTACACCACCATACTTAGCCTATATTTCAGTACCTTACTTTAAAAGATAACACCTATAGACTAATCATAGAACTAAAAAGTTTCTTTCTCCCAGCCATCTTCTGTACGATGACGGTAGAAAAACTCTGACTTGTTCGGAGCTTCCATCATCTCCATCAAGGGTAACATATCATAGGCCAGATCCAAGTTTGTAATCTGGTCTTTTTGCACCCAAGAAACTTCTCCCTCTTCTGAGGATTGAAGGGTACCAGAGAACTCAGTCGCCTTATAACAAATGACAATGTAGCGCCCACCTGTATCCAGTGGCCAATTTTTAATGCCGACAAGTTGAGGATTTTGGATAGTCAACCCTGTTTCTTCATATATTTCACGAATGACAGACTCCGCAAAAGCCTCACCATTTTCAATATGACCTCCAGGAAATGCATAACCAGACCAGCGATTGGTTTCAGGAGAGCGATACTGCATCACCACGCGCTGGGTTTCTAGATCTTCAATCAGACAAATATTTGTTAAAATCGTTAATTGGGAACGGGACATAAATTTACTCGCTTTCTAATTTATTAAATTTTCAGACTTACTACCAGAGACATTAGCTTTTACTTTTTAAAATTGTTTAGTATTGAAATACCATTCGTTTTTCCTTTATAGGCTTTCCAAGTTCAAGTATTTTTTCTTGTCCATCAAAAGTAAAACCCATTTTTTGATAGAAAGCAATGGCGCGCTTGTTATCTTTCAATACCCATAAGAAAATTTCAGAAAAATGATTAAGAGCAGTCAAAGCTGCTTCCATTAACTTTTGTGCGATACCTTTTCCATAATAGTCTTTTAAAACATATAAAGCAATAATTTCACCAGCTTGAATAGTCTCATCACGAAAATTGCCATAACTGATAAAACCAACCACCTTCACGCCATCCATCGCAATCAATGTATTTTCTGGATACTTTTGACTAAAGAATCGACATCTTTCTAATGTCATTGTATCCTGAAATTCCGCAGGCAAAAGGTCATCATAAGACTCTCTCCACGTTTGCCAGTGAACGAGGGATTTGCCTTCTATCTCTTCAGGAGTTTCCATTGATTTGATAATAACCGTCATTTATTTTCTCCCAGTCTTCTCTCAAAATACCATATTTAATACTATCAAAATATTTACCTTGATAATAACGAACTTTTGGAATATGAGCTTCTTTTTTCATTCTTAATTTTTCAGCAAGTTTCATCATACCAAGATTTCCTGACCAAGTTGTCAAAACCAGATGCTCCAACTCCAAGTAATCCTGAAACGTCCTATCTATCCACTGCAACATAGCAACTTTCCCAATACCAGTGTTCCAGAATTTTTTATCATAAATACCAATTCCCAATTCCATCCATCTTGTTTCTTTACATACCCAATAACGCGAAACAGTCCCAACTAGTTTATCATCAACAAAAATACCAAGGCGATTTGAGTTGCTTAAAATGGATTCTGATTTTTGTAGTTCGAATTCTTTAAAATTTGAAAAATACTGATAATCATCATAATAGGGAGCATCATACTGTTTCCAAACTGGATTAAGCTGTGAATAAGCCATTTCCCATAAAGACATCAAATCTTCTTTCTTTAACTTTCTTAAATAAATCATACTATTCCCCTAATCCAAGGCCTTGACTTCCAACATCATATCACGGATCTGAGCCGCCAGTTCAAAGTCAAGCACTTCGACGGCTTCTTGCATTTGTTTTTCTAGTTTCTTGACGAGTTCTTTGCGCTCTTGTTTGTTGAGGCTATTGATGTCGACTTCCTTGTCCTCTTCCTTAGCAACTGCCTTGGTCACGGCAATCAGGTCACGGATTTCTTTCTTGATTGTCTGTGGTACGATACCATGCTCTTCATTATAGGCCATCTGAATTTTCCGACGGCGGGCAGTTTCATCGATAGCACGTTGCATAGACTGGGTAACCGTATCTGCATACATGATGACATGACCTTCACTGTTACGGGCGGCACGCCCAATGGTCTGGATGAGTCCACGCTCGTTACGAAGGAAACCTTCCTTGTCAGCATCGAGAATGGCAACCAAGCTAACCTCAGGAACGTCAATCCCTTCACGAAGGAGATTGATTCCAACCAAGACATCAAAGACACCCAAGCGGAGATCACGGATAATCTCCGTCCGTTCCAAGGTCTTGATATCCGAGTGCATGTACTTGACCTTGATGCCCATTTCCTTGAAATAGTCGGTCAAGTCCTCTGCCATTTTCTTGGTCAAGGTGGTGATAAAGGTTCGTTCATTCTTTTCAACACGGGCATTGATTTCACCTAAGAGATCATCAATCTGTCCCATAGTCGGACGGACTTCCACCTCAGGATCCAAAAGCCCTGTCGGTCGAATGATTTGCTCAATCACCGTCTCAGTCTGTTCATTTTCATAGTCACCAGGTGTCGCTGATACGTAAACAATCTGATGCACATGGCTTTCAAACTCCTCACGACGGAGAGGACGATTGTCCAAGGCAGACGGTAAACGGAAACCATAATTTACTAGCATTTCCTTACGCGAACGGTCTCCATTGTACATGCCTTTTATTTGTCCCATAGTCATATGACTCTCGTCAATCATAATCAAAAAATCATCTGGGAAAAAGTCGAGAAGCGTATAAGGAGGCTCACCTTCACTACGTCCATCCATGTGGCGAGAATAATTTTCAACCCCATTTGTATAGCCCATCTCGCGCAGCATTTCGATATCGTACTCTGTCCGTTGTTTCAAGCGCTGGGCTTCAAGCAATTTACCTTCCTTCTCAAAGACAGCTAACTGCTCTTCTAATTCTGCTTGAATCTTGGCAACGGCAACTTCCATATGGTCGTCATTGGTCACAAAGTGAGTAGCTGGGAAAATCGCCAAATGATCCACCTCTCCCAATACCTGACCTGTCAGAGCCTCAACCTCACGGATACGGTCAATTTCGTCTCCAAAAAATTCTACTCGAAAGGCATGTTCATCTCGGGAAGCTGGGAAAATCTCTACCACATCCCCACGAACGCGAAATCTTCCGCGTTGGAAATCAATATCATTACGTTCAAACTGAATATCGACCAAGTCATTCAAGAGTTTATCACGAGAAATCTCTAGACCAGGACGGAGACTAACGACACTATCAGCGTATTCCTTGGGCGAACCCAAACCATAGATACAAGAGACTGAGGCCACGACAATAACATCATTACGCTCCAAAAGGGCTGAGGTAGCTGAGTGGCGAAGCTTGTCAATCTCGTCATTGACAGAACTATCCTTCTCAATATAGGTATCGCTAGAAGGGACATAGGCCTCTGGCTGGTAATAATCATAGTAGGATACGAAATACTCAACTGCATTTTCAGGGAAAAATTCCTTAAACTCCCCATAGAGCTGACCAGCCAGAGTTTTATTGTGGGCAATAACCAGAGTTGGTTTATTGACTTTAGAAATGACCTGACTCATAGTATAGGTCTTCCCTGTTCCAGTCGCCCCCATCAGAATCTGAGCTTTTTCTCCCCCCTCAATGTTATCCACCAACTGCTCGATAGCTTGGGGTTGATCTCCTGATGGTTGATATTTTGATACTAGTTTAAATTGATTATCTGTAATGTGATTGATCATAAGAATCCTCTCTCCATGTGCTATTCCTATTTTAGCATACTTATAGTATTTTCACGAAGAAAAGGACGGACCGAAGTCACATCCTTTCATTTTCTTTCTTTAATTTATTAGCAAGATAGACAATCAGCAGTAGTAATACCAGACTTGTCATAATGGAACCTTCTATGCCAAAAGAACCACCTGATAGCCAATCTTGATTGCCTTGTGGTAAAAAGGTCATCAGAGACGTTCCTGACGGTTGACCACTAACTAAAATCCCAAAGAGATTACCCTGAGCAAAATTCCAAGCACCATGAATACCTGCAACACCCCAAACTGTATCAGTTTTGAGAAGATAAAGAGCCATGGCAACTCCGAATAAAAAGAGATTTACTAGAGATAGAGGGGTGAGGCCAGAATTGCCCATATGAAGCAGGGTAAAGAACAGGCTAGATATAAGAATAGCTAGTTTTAGATTGGTTCTTGAGGCCAATTGAGGAAGTAGCCAAGCACGGGCCACCACTTCTTCTGCTGTCCCCTGTAAAATCCAAAATGGGATAGTAAAGACGACAAAGGCAAGAGAATAAGGATTCAAGTGAATGGATTCCAAACGATATTGACCTAAGACCACTAAACCTAACAAGGTCAGAAGAAAAAGTGCCAAGCCTAGACTAAATCCTTTCAGAAGATTGCTGAGGAAATTCTCTCTATAAAATCCCAAGGTTCGAATAGGTCTTTTCTCAACTTTTCTTGTCCATCTGAACACAGTGTTAAGAATAAAACCAAAGGCCAGTAATCCTAAAATTAAACGAAAGTCACTTGTTTTATCCGTCAAGCTCTGATGCAAGGTCTGCAAGTAGGTTGCAAGATTTTGACCAGCCTCTCCAAAATTTCTAGCAAGTCCGATGAGAGCTAACAAGCCAATACCATACAAAGTAAAAGCCACAAACTCTCCTATGAAGACAAAAACAAAGGCTAACAAGGGGCTTGTGTAAATGTTTAAACTCATTTTTGAAGCTTGGAAGTCTTTAAATATTCTTTTGTTCTTCATATCCCCGTCCTCTTTTCTTCTATATATACTATTATTATAGCACTTTTTAATAGCAATTCAAGAAAGAAAAGGAAAAATCAATGTTATATTTTCTGACACGAAAAATATAACAATTTGCCTTTTTTTACTTTTTCTGATATAATGAGAGAATATTCGGAAAAGGAGACTAAAAATGAAGAAAAAATTTCTAGCATTTTTGCTAATTTTATTCCCAATTTTCTCATTAGGTATTGCCAAAGCAGAAACGATTAAGATTGTTTCTGATACCGCCTATGCACCTTTTGAGTTTAAAGATTCAGATCAAACTTATAAAGGAATTGATGTTGACATTATTAACAAAGTCGCTGAGATTAAAGGCTGGAACATTCAGATGTCCTATCCTGGATTTGACGCAGCAGTCAATGCGGTTCAAGCTGGGCAAGCCGACGCTATCATGGCAGGGATGACAAAGACTAAAGAACGTGAAAAAGTCTTCACCATGTCTGATACTTACTATGATACAAAAGTTGTCATTGCTACTACAAAGTCACACAAAATTAGCAAGTACGACCAATTAACTGGCAAAACCGTTGGTGTTAAAAACGGAACTGCCGCTCAACGTTTCCTTGAAACAATCAAAGATAAATACGGCTTTACTATTAAAACATTTGACACTGGGGATTTAATGAACAACAGCTTGAGTGCTGGTGCCATCGATGCCATGATGGATGACAAACCTGTTATCGAATATGCCATTAACCAAGGTCAAGACCTCCATATTGAAATGGATGGTGAAGCTGTAGGAAGTTTTGCTTTCGGTGTGAAAAAAGGAAGTAAATACGAACACCTGGTTACTGAATTTAACCAAGCCTTGGCTGAAATGAAAAAAGATGGTAGTCTTGATAAAATTATCAAGAAATGGACTGCTTCATCATCTTCAGCAGTGCCAACTACAACCACTCTCGCAGGATTAAAAGCTATTCCTGTTAAGGCTAAATATATCATTGCCAGCGATTCTTCTTTTGCACCTTTTGTTTTCCAAAATTCAAGCAACCAATACACTGGTATTGATATGGAATTGATTAAGGCAATCGCTAAAGACCAAGGTTTTGAAATTGAAATCACCAACCCTGGTTTTGATGCTGCTATCAGTGCTGTCCAAGCTGGTCAAGCCGATGGTATCATTGCTGGTATGTCTGTCACAGATGCTCGTAAGGCAACTTTTGACTTCTCAGAATCATACTACACTGCTAATACCATTCTTGGTGTCAAAGAATCAAGCAATATTGCTTCTTATGAAGATCTAAAAGGAAAGACAGTCGGTGTTAAAAACGGAACTGCTTCTCAAACCTTCCTAACAGAAAATCAAAGCAAATACGGTTACAAAATCAAAACCTTTGCTGATGGTTCTTCAATGTATGACAGTTTAAACACTGGTGCCATTGATGCCGTTATGGATGATGAACCTGTTCTCAAATATTCTATCAGCCAAGGTCAAAAATTGAAAACTCCAATCTCTGGAACTCCAATCGGTGAAACAGCCTTTGCCGTTAAAAAAGGAGCAAATCCAGAACTGATTGAAATGTTCAACAACGGACTTGCAAACCTTAAAGCAAACGGTGAATTCCAAAAGATTCTTGACAAATACCTAGCTAGCGAATCTTCAACTGCTTCAACAAGTACTGTTGACGAAACAACGCTCTGGGGCTTGCTTCAAAACAACTACAAACAACTCCTTAGCGGTCTTGGTATCACTCTTGCTCTAGCTCTTATCTCATTTGCTATTGCCATTGTCATCGGAATTATCTTCGGTATGTTTAGCGTTAGCCCATACAAATCTCTTCGCGTCATCTCTGAGATTTTCGTTGACGTTATTCGTGGTATTCCATTGATGATTCTTGCAGCCTTCATCTTCTGGGGAATTCCAAACTTCATCGAGTCTATCACAGGCCAACAAAGCCCAATTAACGACTTTGTAGCTGGAACAATTGCCCTCTCACTCAATGCGGCTGCTTATATCGCTGAAATCGTTCGTGGTGGTATTCAGGCCGTTCCAGTTGGCCAAATGGAAGCCAGCCGAAGCTTGGGTATCTCTTATGGAAAAACCATGCGTAAGATTATCTTGCCACAAGCAACTAAATTGATGTTGCCAAACTTTGTCAACCAATTCGTTATCGCTCTTAAAGATACAACTATCGTATCTGCTATCGGTTTGGTTGAACTCTTCCAAACTGGTAAGATTATCATTGCTCGTAACTACCAAAGTTTCAAGATGTATGCAATCCTTGCTATCTTCTATCTTGTAATTATCACACTTTTGACTAGACTAGCGAAACGCTTAGAAAAGAGGATTCGTTAATGGCAAAATTAAAAATTGATGTAAATGATTTACACAAGCACTATGGAAAAAATGAAGTCCTAAAAGGAATTACGACTAAGTTCTATGAAGGAGATGTTGTTTGTATCATCGGTCCTTCAGGTTCTGGTAAGTCAACTTTCCTCCGTAGCCTCAATCTTTTAGAAGAAGTCACTAGCGGTCACATCACTGTGAACGGCTATGATTTAACTGAAAAAACAACCAATGTTGACCACGTCCGTGAAAATATCGGCATGGTATTCCAACACTTCAACCTCTTCCCTCATATGTCTGTATTGGACAACATCACCTTTGCTCCTATTGAGCACAAGTTGATGACTAAGGAAGAAGCTGAGGAATTGGGAATGGAGTTGCTTGAAAAGGTTGGACTAGCAGATAAAGCTAATGCCAATCCAGATAGCCTATCAGGTGGTCAAAAACAACGTGTGGCCATCGCTCGTGGCCTAGCAATGAATCCAGACATCATGCTCTTCGATGAACCAACTTCTGCCCTTGACCCTGAGATGGTTGGAGACGTACTTAACGTTATGAAGGAATTGGCTGAGCAAGGCATGACCATGATTATCGTAACCCATGAGATGGGATTTGCTCGTCAGGTTGCCAACCGCGTTATCTTTACTGCAGATGGCGAGTTCCTTGAAGACGGAACACCTGACCAAATCTTTGATAACCCACAACACCCTCGTCTGAAAGAGTTCTTAGATAAGGTCTTAAACGTCTAAACTCAAACTGTAAGGATTTCCTTGCAGTTTTTCTACCTCGTATTGGAATTTTTGATTTTTCGGAAAATTATGTTAGAATTAAGTTTATGAAATGAGGTTTCCTCATACCTAGCAAGACTAGGAATAAAAATAGAAATTAGGTAGCTAGATGTCATCTAAGGTTATTGTTACAATTTTCGGTGCGAGTGGAGACCTGGCTAAACGCAAGCTCTACCCTTCCCTTTTTAGACTATATAAATCCGGCAATCTTTCCAAGCACTTTGCCGTTATTGGAACTGCCCGTAGACCTTGGAGTAAGGAATATTTTGAATCTGTAGTTGTCGAGTCCATCCTTGATTTGGCAGATAGTACCGAGCAAGCCCAAGAATTTGCTAGCCACTTCTACTATCAAAGCCATGATGTCAATGATTCGGAACATTATATTGCTTTGCGTCAATTACAAGCTGAGCTTAATGAAAAATACCAAGCTGAACACAATAAGCTCTTCTTCTTGTCTATGGCACCTCAGTTCTTTGGAACCATTGCCAAACACCTCAAATCTGAAAACATTGTCGATGGCAAAGGTTTTGAGCGCTTGATCGTTGAAAAACCATTTGGTACAGATTACGCAACTGCAAGCAAGTTGAATGACGAACTCCTAGCAACATTTGACGAAGAACAAATTTTCCGTATCGACCATTATCTTGGTAAGGAAATGATCCAAAGCATCTTTGCAGTTCGCTTTGCAAACTTGATTTTTGAAAACGTTTGGAACAAGGATTTTATCGACAATGTTCAAATTACCTTTGCGGAGCGCTTGGGTGTAGAAGAACGTGGTGGCTACTATGACCAATCCGGTGCCCTCCGTGACATGGTCCAAAACCACACTCTACAACTTCTTTCGCTCCTCGCCATGGACAAACCAGCAAGCTTCACAAAAGACGAGATTCGTGCTGAAAAGATTAAGGTCTTTAAAAACCTCTATCATCCAACTGATGAAGAACTCAAAGAACACTTTATCCGTGGGCAATACCGCTCTGGTAAGATTGATGGCATGAAATACATCTCTTATCGTAGCGAGCCAAATGTGAATCCAGAATCAACAACTGAAACCTTTACATCTGGTGCCTTCTTTGTAGACAGCGATCGATTCCGTAGTGTTCCTTTCTTTTTCCGTACAGGTAAACGACTGACTGAAAAAGGAACTCATGTCAACATCGTCTTTAAACAAATGGATTCTATCTTTGGAGAACCACTTGCTCCAAATATTTTGACCATCTATATTCAACCAACAGAAGGCTTCTCTCTTAGCCTAAATGGGAAGCAAGTAGGAGAAGAATTTAACTTGGCTCCTAACTCACTTGATTATCGTACAGACGCGACTGCAACTGGTGCTTCTCCAGAACCATACGAAAAATTGATTTATGATGTCCTAAATAACAACTCAACTAACTTTAGCCACTGGGATGAAGTTGGTGCGTCATGGAAGTTGATTGATCGTATTGAAAAGCTCTGGGCTGAAAATGGTGCCCCACTTCATGACTATAAAGCTGGAAGCATGGGACCTCAAGCCAGCTTTGACCTACTTGAAAAATTCGGTGCCAAATGGACTTGGCAACCAGATATCGCCTATCGTCAAGATGGTCGCTTAGAATAAAAAAATTTCCTGCAAGTTTATGCCTTGCAGGATTTTTGCTTCTGATTAGATTAAACCTTCCAAGAGACCTTTCATAAAGTTTTCTGAGTTAAACTCTCCAATATCATCGATTTTTTCACCAAAACCAATCAATTTTACAGGAATATTGAGTTCTTCACGAATGGCTAGAACCACACCTCCTCGAGCAGTTCCATCAATCTTAGTCAAAACAATTCCGGTTAAAGGTGTGATTTTCGAAAATTCTTTGGCCTGTACTAGGGCATTTTGACCTGTTGATGCATCAAGTGCCAAGAAGGTTTCATGTGGTGCTTCTGGCACAACACGTTTGATAATACGACCAATCTTTTCCAACTCAGCCATAAGGTTATCCTTATTTTGCAGACGACCAGCAGTATCAATCATGAGAATATCGATACCTTCAGCCACGGCACGTTCCATACCATCAAAGACCACGCTGGCTGGATCAGCTTTTTCAGGTCCAGTTACTACTGGAACATCTACTCGTCGGCCCCATTCAGCTAGCTGAGCTACTGCACCCGCACGGAAGGTATCTGCTGCAACCAGCATGACCTTCTTACCAGCTTGTTTGTAGCGGTGGGCTAGTTTTCCGATAGAAGTTGTTTTCCCAACACCATTCACACCAACAAAGAGCATAACTGTCAAGTTATCTTGGAAGTGGATGCTTTCATCGTAGCTACCATCCTTTTCATAAAGCTCAACCAATTTCTCAATGATGACACGACGAAGTACATCAGGTTTCTTGGCATTTTCAAGCTTGGCTTCGTAACGTAGTTCCTCCGTTAAGTTAGAAGCGACTTGGACACCAACATCACTCATAATCAGCAGTTCTTCCAGTTCCTCGAAAAATTCTTCGTCAACAGAGCGGAAGTTAGCAAAGAAGGCATTCAAGCGGGCACCGAAACCTGTGCGAGTTTTCTTAAGACTGCGGTCATATTTTTCCTGAACAGTTTCTTCTGTTTGAGGAGCTTCTGGTTCAAGCACTTCAGAATTACTTTCTTCTACAGTTCCTTCGTGCTCAAGCTTCTCTTCCTCTGGTAATTCTTCTGAGTGTGGAAATTCTTCGACTTCTTCTTGAGAAACCCCTACAACTGGCTCTGAATCCAGACTTTCTTCAACTGTGTCTTGGATTTCCTCTTCTTGGAACACAGCTTGTTCAATAATTTCAACCTCTGCTTCTTCTTGAGAAACTTCCTCAACTTCTGTGAAGGTAGGATCAACATATTCAGACAAATCAAGATTTTCCAGAGCTTCTTTTACAACTTCTTCGATTTTAGGTTCTTCTTTTTTTCCGAATAGACGGTCAAATAATCCCATATCTTAGTTCTCCTTTAGCACATATTCTTCGATAGCCCAGGCGACAGCTTCTTCATCATTGGTCATAGGAGTTACCACATTTGCGACTGCCTTGACTTCAGGAACAGCGTTTTGCATGGCAACACCGAGCCCTGCCCATTCAATCATAGAGAGGTCATTGGCCTCGTCACCACAGGCCATCACTTGACTTTGATCAATTCCAAGATGGCTAATTAGTTTTGCCAAACCTGTTGCTTTATGAACATTCTTTGGTGACCATTCTAGCAACATTTCACGTGATTTAAAGATTTCATATTGGTCAAACAATTCTGGAGAAATCTTCTGAATGGCTGCATCCAAGGGTTCTTGAGCAAAGGCGGTCACGCATTTGTTGTAGGTCATTTGATTAGACAGGTCTTCAAAATCAACTGGAACAAAAGTCAAAGCTGGATTGAATTTGGCATAAAGACTTTCTTGGTCCGATTGAATTTGATAAACAGTTCCTTCTGAGATAGCGTCAAGAGGCAGTGATAATTTCTCTGTCTCTTCATACAAGCGTGCCACATCATCATATGAAAAGACTGTCTTATCAAGGATTTCACCTGTATTTTTCTGAACCAAACCACCATTAAAAGTAATGGTATACTCATCTTCCTGACCGTCAGTCCCTAGCTCATGGAGAAAGAAATCCATAGCTTTTAAGGGACGACCAGTTGTCAATACGACCTTGATACCACGATCACGCGCAGCTTTCAAGGTTTCCTTGGTACGATCCGTCAGCCTTTTATCAGTAGTCAGCAAGGTCCCGTCCAAGTCCAATGCGATTAATTTTATATCTGCCATTATAAGCCCTCCATATAAGCTATAACCGACTGGTCCTTATGGTGACCAATCACAGTCTTTGCTAATTCTAAAATTTCAGGTCGTGCATTTTCAGGAGCTACAGGATGTCCCACAACCTGCATCATATGTAAGTCATTAAGATTGTCTCCAAAAGCCATGACCTGATCCATTGTGATACCAAGTTTTTTAACTAATTCAACAATGGCCACTCCCTTATCGACATAGTCCAGAACAATATCAATAGATTCAAAGCCAGTTGTCATAGCCTTAACACCAGGAACGTTTTCGTTTACCCAAGCCTCCCCATCTTCCAGCGTTTCTTCTGTGAAGTTGGTTGTAAATTTGAAAATGTCATCTGTGATATCTTCCAAACTCGCTACTTTTTGGATATTTTCATTATAATGCTGACTCACTTTCAAATAGGTCTCATCAACCGTATCTAGAACATATGAACCCTTCTTACCCGTCAAGAGCAGTTTATTGATATCTACATAAGGTGACGTTTTCAGCTTTTCAAAAGTTGCCAGATAAAAGTCATGAGACATAGTCGCTTCATACAAGTCCTGACCTTGATACTCTACCAAACTGCCATTTTCCGCGATGAAAATAATGTCATCACGAACATCAGCAAATAATTTTTCTAGAGATAGAAATCCGCGCCCCGAAGCCACCGCAAAGTAAATCCCTTTTTCCTTATAGGAAGCTAAGAGAGACTTGAGGCGGTCCATATCAAAGCGTCCGTTTCCATCTAGAAAAGTTCCGTCCATATCTGTTGCTACTAGTTTAATTGTCATCCTTCAATACTTTCTAAATCTTTTAACTTCACCGAAACAATTTTTGAGACACCTGATTCTTGCATGGTCACTCCATAGATAGAATCAGCCGCTGCCATGGTTCCCTTACGGTGGGTCACAACGATAAACTGGCTGTCCTTGTCAAATCGATTGAGGTAATCCCCAAAACGTTTAACATTAGCTTCATCCAGCGCAGCTTCCACCTCATCCAAGATGACAAATGGGATAGTCTTAACTCGAATGATAGAGAAAAGCAAAGCTAGAGCCGATAGGGCTTTTTCACCACCACTCATAAGGTTAAGCGACTGGATTTTCTTACCTGGTGGTTGGACAGAAATCTCAACACCAGCTGTTAAAAGGTCGCCCTCAGTCAAAATGAGGTCTGCCTGACCTCCGCCAAACATCTGTTTGAAGGTCACTTTAAAGGACTCACGAATAGCTTCAAAGGTTGATTTAAAGCGTTCCTTGACCTCATCATTCATCTCTGTAATGGTCTCAAGGAGCAGGTTTTTCGCTGACAAAATGTCATCTCGCTGGCTATTGAGGAAATCCAGACGGCTGTGAACTTCTTCGTACTGGTCAATAGCTTCCAAGTTGACAGTACCCAGCGAGCGTATAGCCTTCTCTAAATCCTTAACTTCTTGCTCTGCCAGATTGAGGTTTTCCAATTCATGTGCCTTTTCTAGTGCTTCAGTATAGCTAATCTGGTACTGGTCTGTTAATTGACTTTGTAAATGGCGTAAGCGCTCGCTGACCTTTTCTTTCTTAGCTTCAGCACGTGTTTGCTTGCGAATCCACTCTTCATTCTGCTGGCGAGCCTGATCCAAATGACTAGCAATATCATCCAGTTGACCTTCAATATCATCTAATTCAAACTGCTTACGAATCAAACCTTGTTGGAGGTTTGTTTTCTGCATTTTGGCTTCTTCCGCCTGTTGACTGAGCAATTCTGTATCAACTTTCTCAAGATTGTCAACCTTTTCTTGAAGAAGGCGCTGGATTTCCTCTTGCTCGATATTCAGATTATCCAATTCCTTGCCTAAACGTTCAATATCCGCAACTTCGTAACGTTTTTGCCCTTGCAGTTCTGTCTTAAGCAGGCGAGCTTGCGCTACCTGTTCTTGCAAGTTCTGATAACGTTCTTGGATGGCATTTTTGTTAGACTTAATCTCTTCAATCTCAGTTTCCAGATTTTGCTTTTCACTGGCAATAGTAGCAAGGCGTGCTTGGCATTTTTCCTTGTCTGCTTGCCAATCTCCGTCAGAAAGACGATCTAATTCCTCTTCTTGGAGTTTCCAAAGAGTTTCTAGCTCTTCAACTTGCTGACTGGTCTGCTGATAAGCGAGGGACAAGCCTTGCTCCTGAATACGTGCCTGCTCCCCCTGAAATTTGATGGCTTCTAATGATTCGGTCAATGTAAGCATCTCATCTTGCAAGTTCTTCAAACTCGACTCTTCTGAACGCAGACTTGCTTCTTCTTCAGCAATTTCTTTTTGCAATTGCTCCAGTTCTGGCTTGATAAAAATACTGTTATTCTGACGATTGGCTCCACCTGCATAGGAACCACCTGTGCGTAGCTCTGTCCCGTCCAGTGTCACCATGCGAACCTGATAACGAACTTGTCGAGCAGCTGCACGCGCATGTTCTACAGTATCAAAAATAGCTGTTGTTGCAAGCAAGTTCTTGAAAATAGCTTCCAACCTATTATCAAAAGTAGCCAGCTCATCTGCCATCCCAAGGAAACCTGGACTTGCAGCAATAGCATCTTGGTTCTGACTAGAAATCGTACGCGCCTTGATAGTGGTCAACGGAAGGAAGGTCGCGCGACCAGCCCTGTTTCGTTTGAGGAAATCAATCGCTCTAGTTGCCGACTCTTCATCTTCTACGATGATATGCTGACTGCTGGCTCCAAGCGCAATCTCTAGGGCAGTTTGATAATGCACATCAAAGGTCAGGTGCTCACTAACAGCACCAATAATACCACCAAGACGGTCTTTTTCTTGGAGAACACTCTTAACACCTGCATAAAAGTTACTATGATTTCTCAGGATATTTTCCAGACTCTGAGCTCTGGCCTGCTTGTTTTTGAGATTATCCAGACGGTCAAAGAGTTGACTTTGTTGAGCTTGATAGGAAGTTTTCTGTTCCTCTTGCTCCTTGGAACAGACCTGGTAATCTGCCAATAATTTCTGAACTTGCTCCTTGGCTGTTTCAAGCTCAGCATTTTGCTGCCTAGCCTTCTCTCTAGCTGTAGCCAGTTGTTCTTTCAGCTTTTCTAGTTGATCTGCTTGCTTTTGAGAAAGCTGACGGCTATTTTCCAACTCATTCTCGATGCGGGTCAGTTGATTTGAGACATCCGCTTCTTCTTGTAGAAGGGCCACAAAGCGTTCACGCAAAAGCTCAATCATCTGATCAGGATCATCTGAAAAAGCTAGCAATTCAGCTTCTAAACGATTAAGTTTTTGATTATTTTGGACTAGATTTTCTTCTAAGAGAGCTAAAGAACTTTCTTTATCAGATTTTTCTTTGCTGAGTGAACTTTTCTTCTCCTCCAAAGCAGCCAAACGGGCTTGTGCTTCCTGTTGATTCAGGGCTACTTGCTCAGATTCCAGTTTCGATAGGGCTAATTTTCTCTCTAAATCACTAATCAGACTGGTCAAATCCATCAAACTGCCTTGGTCTTTGGCCATTTCAGCCTGTAAATCTTGGCGTTGCTTTTTAAGAGTTTGATTTTCCTCTTCTAATTTTTCACGCTTTTGGTAATAGCTTGTCAAGAGTTCCTGAACCTGAGCCAACTCTTCTTCTGTAGACTCTAGTTCAGCCTTATTTTCCTTGATTTGAGCAACCAAAACATCTAAATAAATAGCCTTGCGTTGACCTTCCAAGTCTAGAAACTTACGAGCATTTTCAACTTGCTTCTCAAGAGGTTTGATTTGATTATCCAACTCGTAGATAATATCTTCTAGACGATCCAGATTATCCTGAGTTTGTTGCAGTTTGCTCTCAGTTTCTTTTCTGCGAGTCTTGTATTTCAAAACCCCTGCAGCTTCTTCGAAAATAGCTCGGCGTTCTTCAGGCTTGGAGTTAAAAATCTCCTCAACCTTCCCTTGGGAAATGATAGAGAAGGAATCTCGACCCAAACCTGTATCCAAGAAAAGGTCATGAATATCACGCAGACGGACTTTCTTGCCGTCAATCTTGTATTCGCTATCTCCACTACGGTAGATATGACGTTCTACCCTGATTTCTTGACCAGCATCCTTGATAAATCCGTCATGATTATCCAAAGTCACAACTACAGAAGCATAATTGAGCGGTTTGCGACTTTCAGTTCCAGCAAAAATGACATCTGGCATCTTGCCACCACGGAGGCTCTTAACACTTGACTCCCCCAAGGCCCAACGCAGACTTTCTGTAATATTAGACTTTCCTGATCCATTGGGTCCAACAACTGCTGTCACGCCTTGGTCAAAGACGACCTTGGTCTTATCAGCAAAAGACTTGAATCCCTGAATTTCGATTTCCTTTAAATACATGAATCCAGCCCTTTCTCAACGGCATTTTTGGCAGCTTCCTGCTCTGCTAGTTTCTTAGAACGACCTTGACCTTGACCAATACTCTTACCTTCAACCAGAACTTCTACATCAAAGACCTTATCGTGGGCAGGACCCGTTTCAGAAATCACCTGATAACGGATAGCCACATCGCCATTGACCTGAAGCAACTCTTGGAGATGGGTTTTGTAGTCTGTAATCATCTCAAACTCGCCTGCTTCAACCTTAGGAATCATGACTTGATAGATAAATGCCTTAACCTTGGCCACATCCTTGTCCAAAAGAAGGGCACCAAGAAAGGCTTCAAAGGCATCACCAAGAATGGTATCACGATTGCGACCACCAGATTTTTCTTCCCCCTTACCCAGCTTGATAAACTGGTCAAACTGGCAATCACGCGCAAAACCAGCCAAACTCTCCTCGCGGACAATCATGGCACGGAGTTTAGACAAATCGCCTTCAGGCTTTTTAGGATATTTTTTATACAGATATTCTGAAATCAATAACTGTAGAACAGCGTCTCCTAAAAATTCCAAGCGTTCATTGTGTGAAATTTTTAAGAGGCGGTGCTCATTGGCATAACTCGTATGAGTAAAGGCAGTCTCCAGTAAGTTTTTGTCTGCAAATTCGATTGCAAAATGGTTCTTTAGTACAGTTTGTAATTCTTTCATACCAACCTCTTTCTAACTGATAACAGTCCTTTTTATTATATCAAAAAAAGCCTCCTGAGTCACTCTAAAACGGGACTGGAGGGGATTTGGGCATTCTTTAGAATGATGTTTTCAGTTTTCGGAGCAAATTTGGGGCAGGATAAAGAAAAAAAGCCCTATTAAAGGCTTTTTTTAGGATGTTTACATCCACCCTGAGGGAATCGAACCCCCATCTCAAGAACCGGAATCTTACGTGATATCCATTACACTAAGGGTGGAAACTTGTTTTATTATAACAGAAATTTGCTCTAATAACAAGTTTTTTCTGGTCAAATAGCCCGTCCTAGTGGGAAGCATCCCCATTCCAGATGGAGTTTTTCACGATAACATAATCAACGTGTTTAAGGTCAGCAACCTGACGTCCACCTGCATAAGAAATAGCACTTTGAAGGTCTTGTTCCATCTCAGTTAAAGTGTCTTGCAGATGACCTTTGGCAGGAAGCAAGATGCGTTTGCCTTCCACATTTTTGTAAGCTCCTTTTTGGTATTGGGAAGCTGAACCGTAGTATTCTTTGAACTGTTCGCCATCGACTTCAATCGTTTTCCCTGGACTTTCGATATGTCCTGCAAAGAGGGAACCAATCATGACCATGCTAGCACCGAAACGAATAGACTTGGCAATATCACCGTGAGTACGAATTCCTCCATCGGCGATAATCGGTTTACGCGCAGCCTTAGCACACCAGCGTAGAGCAGCCAACTGCCAACCACCTGTACCAAAACCAGTCTTGACCTTGGTAATACAAACCTTACCAGGACCAATTCCGACCTTAGTGGCATCCGCACCAGCATTTTCCAATTCACGCACAGCTTCTGGTGTTCCCACATTTCCTGCAATAACAAAAGTATCTGGCAATTCTTTCTTGATGTGTTGAATCATAGAAATCACACTATCTGCATGACCATGAGCGATATCAATCGTGATATATTCAGGAGCATCAGCCTTGAGCTGGCTAACAAAATCATACTCATAATCCTTAACACCGACAGAGATAGAAGCAATAAGCCCTTGATCGTGCATTCGTTTAATAAAAGGAATGCGTCCTGCTTCATCAAAACGATGCATAATGTAGAAGTAACCACCTTTAGCCAGTTGCTCTGCTACATTTTCATCCAAAATCGTCTGCATATTAGCTGGCACAACAGGTAGTTTAAAGGTGTGATTTCCTAAAGTGACACTTGTGTCCGCTTCTGCACGGCTTTTAATCACACATTTATTTGGAATCAATTGAATATCTTCGTAATCAAAAATTGGAAATTCATTTAACATATTGATGTCTCGTTTCTTTTATAATGACCTACCTATGCTCTCGCATCACTACGCCTTTTCCGACGTTTCCTTAATTTATTATAAACCAAAGTACAGTTTTTGTCAAATTATTTTATGAATTAAAATATATCGTTCGGGTTTTGCTTGTGTTAAAAATAAAAGAAAGAGGGGAAATTATTTTCTCCCCACTTCTTCATCAATAATCGCTTTAAAATTTTCTTCTGAATTTTCCATCATTTTACAAAATGCACTATAGGATGAGGCATTCTGAGGGATTCGAATAGACCACTTCTTCAATTGAGCTCCATAGCCAGCTACTTTTCCTATTTCACTATTTACTGACTGCTCCATACTAGGAAAAATCAGTCCAGCCTTCTCAGCTTTTAAAATATAAGAATAGGAAATCAGCTGGAACAAGTCCTCACGGTTTATTCCTTTTTCAGTATCTTCAAGCTTTTTATATTTAGCGTCTAACACAATTTTTAAATCTCTATTATAGAAATCTGGATATACTTTTCTTTCTTGACTAGAAAACACTGAAATCCCATCCGTCTTATCCTTATTTCGTGGATGGATGAAATCTTTTGGCAACAAGGTGTAAACATACTCTTCCCAAAGCCAGGAAACATCGAAAAGAATACCGTGGATTTTTTGTTCCTGATACCCTAAACCGTTCTTTTCTTGGTTTAGGATCATCAGACAAAGTTCTTGTAGTTTTCTGTACTCGTTAAAGTATGCATGACGTAGAGGTTTAGATTTATTTCCCCGAATAATCTTCGCACGATCAGCTAGTTTATAAGAAGGAGTTACCCGCACGATTTCTGCTACATTTTCACGACTAGTTAAGAGACTATCAAGAACCCCTTGCCCAATGCTTTTCTGATTCTTAATGTATTCAATAGTGTGACGAATCAGCTGCATGAGAGGATTATCATAGGTGAACTCTCTCGTTGTGTAGGCAATATTTCCCGTGAAAGGAAGATTTTTCTTGAGATGATTTCCTACATCAATCACTCCCTTAACATGACTGTCGTTATGAGAAAATCGCTGGTATTCCTTATAAAAACCTTTTCGGAGAGCAGCTTGAAGATACTTGGGAAAGAGATACATCAAAAGTTGATAGAGTTTATCTTCACGCGACAAAGATACATCTAAACTAGTAAGATTGATATGAAGAACCTTTTGTAAAAGATAATGTAAAAAATAGTCATCACCTTTAATCGAAAAACGAGAGGAGATTGTTAATCTCTCCTGACCATAGCCCAGAAAACCAATCACATTTCCTGTCTTGATTTCCTGATTGACCGTTTCCAAAATCTTTTGTTTCTTATCCAAATCTGGAGAATATTGTAGGTCATTTGGGAAAACAAAGATACTGTCTTCTTGAGAAAGATTATCTAGAGTTCTATCTAAAAGAACTTGACTAATTTTAGGATATTCTGTGATAAACTCTTCTTTGTTTAAGTCCTGTTGATTGTCAGTTAACTGCATCGTCATCACCAATATCTTGCTGATTTCTCAAATCATATGCTTTTTTCAAAGTATTCAGTATTTCGTCTTCTTCATAAGAACCACGTAAGTAATCTTCCAAAAGTGGTTTGAGATAATCAGACCAGAGTAATTCATAATCATAATCCAATTCTTTTAAATTACGGAAATAACTTGGTCCGATATGATAATGACTGTTTAGCTCCTGAACATTTTCGATAGCAACATTCAAGTTCCTTAGTCGAGTTTTAGCTTCTTCAGCATGCTCACCTAATTTTTCATCAAGGATGTATAGTTGGCTTTCAGCAGTAACTTCAACAAAACGGAAACGACGACGCATAGCAAAATCAAATGTATCCACTGATCGGTCAATATCATTCATGGTTCCTATAATATAGACATTCTCAGGAATATAAAACTTGTCATCACTTTCGTGTAGATTGGCATATTGGGTAGAAACTTCCCCATCTCTACCACGATAGCCAGGGTCGATAGAGAAAAAGAGCTCCCCAAAAATCTTAGAAATCTCACCACGATTGATCTCATCGATGATGAAAACGAAGTTTTTGTCTGTGTTAATCATTGGAGATACATAATCACATAAACCATAACTTTCTTTCATGTGATCCAAAACAATTTTTTGATAAGTTTCGTACTTTAAATTAGTATCTTCACCCTTGTACAAAAGATACACTTTTTCTTTGGTAGCAACAGGAGAATCAAACTTCACATTCCCTTGACTATTTAAACTGGCTGGAACCGAACTACGAGGGAAGAAATATTGTCCTTGCTTTTCATTGATAGCATCCGTTAGCTTAGCCCACGTTTCTTCAAAATTATCTTGACCTCCAGTCTTCTGAGCTTCTTTTGCCTTCTGGCAAAACTCTTTAAAAATACCATCTTGTAATTTAAACTCAATAGCTCCATCCCCATTTGATACTGGTCTCAACCCCTCCACAAAATCTGTATAATCATAGGAAGGGTGAAATTGTACAAAGCCAATTTGATCTTCATTACCACCCGTTAGCTCTGCCGCTATTTCTTTAGCAAGATAAGTTTTTCCTGTACCAGGTGCACCACGGAGAATGAGGTTTTTGGATTGCAATAAAATATTTTTATATTTGTTAATATTTTCTAACATGTTTACATCTTTCTTCTCTTTTTTCACATAGAAACTAGTAAAATTGTCGTAAAACTCTTTTAAAATATCATTAGGTTCCGCGGTTGATTCCAATTCTAAATCTTTGACAAGGTATTTATAACCTAAATCTTCATCTTGATTATTACTGTACCATTTTACTATTTTAAATTCTGTGAGTTTAAATCTCTGAAAACCACATCTTATATTTATCCATGAGTTATCAATGTCACTCAATCGATAACCAAAATAA
Source organism: Streptococcus sp. 2579 (assembly GCF_013277195.1). Taxonomy (NCBI): domain Bacteria; kingdom Bacillati; phylum Bacillota; class Bacilli; order Lactobacillales; family Streptococcaceae; genus Streptococcus; species Streptococcus sp. 2579. The sequence continues at coordinate 14,725 of NZ_VMMM01000003.1, read as the reverse complement.
GGTGATTTAATATATCCATTACCACTCCTTGGACCAAAATGACCTGTGTTAAGCATTTCAACTTTGTATGGAATACCTTCGATGGTTAGAGCAGGATAAATATGTTCAGCTCCATCTAATTTTTGAGAACGTTTCATTTCTATATCTTTCGAATTATAGATATTTGATTGATTCACAAATTTAGACAAAAATTCTCTGAAGACTTTATAACACTCTGAGTTAGTTCCAGTTTTTACAAACTCATAAGATTTATTTATAAAAGGTAAAATCTCGTCTAATGAATTTTCGTCCTTAATAAAATACTCAGCATCAAGTGTCCAACCAAATGAATCAGGCTTCTTATCAAATATCAAAAAATCTGAATCACGAAGACTTTTGGAGAGAATGGCAATCTTTATTCCTTTATTCCGAAAATTAATCTCTATAAAGTTTTGTAACTTCCCTTTCATATTTTTAACCTGAAAAGAAATATAACTTTTTGTTTGATTTTCAATTGCATCTGGGAATTCTTTTTTTATTCTATCAATAAAAGTTGATTCAGATATCATAATGCTTTACCTCGCTTATTAAATGATTATTAAAGGTTCTAAATATTATTTGTTAGTTTAAATATTTTTAATAACTATCTTAACACACATTTCACATATAGAATATCACATCTATATAAAAAAGAAAAGAATTTCTAAAGAAAAAGTCTAGTGTAGAAAGCTTTATTCCCTCGTTACACTAGACTTCTTTTTATCTTAATAATACTCGCCTTGGCGGTAGTCCCATGAGTTAAAGGTGTCTGACAGGTGCATCATAATCTTATCAATGTCAAGCCCTTTGCGGATTACAACTGGAGCTGGTGAAGTTGAACGTGCTCCTCCTTGTTCTGGGATGAGTTTGCCGTCTTTATCGACCATAGACACCATCACACCTTGCTCGTAGCGAGTTTCAATCGTTTTGTCAGGCTGGATAGATGCCACATAGTCGTCTGCTTCGATGACAAGGTCCACTGCTCCTTCGATACGTTCTCCGATACCTTCCACCTTACCACGATTTCCTTTTCCAGATGGGTTGGCTGATGAGGCATAGACCATTTTACCTTCTTCCCAAAGTTTGGCAGCCAATTGTTCACCAGCTTTACCAAACTTGATAACGAAACAGCTAGTACCACGTACGTCAGTCATGAGTTCTTCACGGCCATCACCGTATGCTTTGAGTTTTTCAAAAGCTTCTGGTTTCCAAGGAAGGATACAACCAAGAAGAATATCTTCATCCCAATGTTTTTGGTAAAAGGCTTCAATTTCTGGATTGAGTTGTGCTAAGGCGCGAAGCTCATCCATGCTACCACAGAGAACCACACCTGGTTTGTTACGGTTACGTTCTTTAGCTTCAAACTTGCGTTCAAGACCAGCCTTATCGCTGGTCATGATAATATAGCCAACTTTTGTAGGGCAAACGATACATCCGCCCTCACCTTTTAAAATATCATAGCCTTCTTGTGAAAGTGTTCCCTTCCATTGAATATGTTTTGTCATAATTCTATTTCCTTTTCTAATTTTCTTCTAATCCTGCCAGTAGGCTGGTCGTTGTTTTTCATAAGCAGCAATCAAATCTTCATACTGCAAGGTAATACCAATATCATCCAAACCATTTAAGAGTTTGTGTTTCCATTCGCTATCAATTTCGAAAGTGAATTCTCCAACTGGTGAGATGATTTTTTGTTGTTCCAAGTTCACAGTTACCTGGTCGCTTGGTTTCAATTGGGCTAGCTTCTCTCTAACCTCTCTAGGCTGAACAATAGGTAGCATGCCATTATTGAGTTCATTATTGTAATGAATGTCACCGAAAGATCCTGCAATCACGACCTTAAAACCATAGTCTGCTAAGGCCCAAGCTGCGTGTTCCCTCGAAGACCCTGCCCCAAAGTTATCCCCTGAGATAAGAATACTGGCTTTACGATATTCAGGTCGGTTAAAGACAAAGTCTGGGTCCTCAGTATACTTGTCATCCAGATAACGCCAAGCATACATGAGGTACTTACCAAAGCCTTTTTTATCAATCAACTTGAGAAACTGCTTGGGTAGGATTTGGTCGGTGTCGATGTTATCATTCATGAGAGGAACGGTCGTTCCCGTATAAACTGTAAATTTCTCCATATCCTCTCCTTACTGAGCTTCTGGCATTTGCCGAACATCTACGAAGCGCCCTGCAATAGCTGCTGCAGCTGCCATGGCTGGACTGCAAAGATGGGTCTTAGCGCCAAATCCCTGTCTGTCTTCAAAGTTACGATTGCTTGTTGAGGCGCAGTGGACACCATCAGGAACCTTGTCCGGATTCATTCCTAGGCACATAGAACAGCCTGGGTCTCTCCACTCAAAGCCAGCATCTATGAAAACCTTATCCAAACCCAACTTCTCCGCAGCTCGTTTGACAGGACGAGAGCCTGGGACTACGATAGCCGTTAAGTTGGGAGCAATCTTCTTTCCTTTGATAAATCGAGCAGCCAGTTGCAAATCGCTGAGACGAGCATTGGTACAAGACCCGATAAAGATATAGCCTAGTTCAATATCCGCTGGCTTTTGACCAGGCTCCAAGTTCATGTAATTGTAGGCTCGTTCATCATTCATGTCCTTAATTTCTGGGAAACTACTATCAAAGTCAACCCCCATAGCAGGGTTGGTTCCCCAGGTCACCATGGGAGCCAAGTCTGAGACATCCATCTGGATAACCTTATCGTAAACAGCATCATCATCACTGACAATTGTTTTCCAATCCGCCACAGCCTCTTCGAAAGCTTCTGGAACACATTCTCGTCCCTTGAGATAATCATAGGTGGTTTGGTCCGGATTCATGATTCCCATCTTAGAACCAAACTCGATGGACATATTGCAGATGGTCATTCGCTCTTCCATGCTCAGTGCATCAATAGCTTGTCCACGATATTCCACGACATAACCAACACCACAAGCAACGCCGTACTTTGCAATCAAGGCTAGAATGAAATCCTTGGAATAAACTCCTTTTTGAGGAACACCAGTGAATTCTACCAGCATTTTCTTGGGTTTGACCTGCCAGAGTGTCTGAGTAGCGAAGACATGCTCAACCTCACTGGTTCCAATTCCAAAGGCGATAGCTCCGAAAGCACCGTGAGTTGCTGTGTGACTGTCTCCACAGACGATGAATTTTCCTGGTTGGGTCCGTCCTGTTTCTGGACCAACCATATGAACGATTCCCTGCTTTTCAGAACCGTGGGCCGCATGCTCAATGCCAAACTCTTCAACATTCTCAGCTAGCTTATCAATTTGCGCTTTAGAAATCACATCTCGAATATCATAGATATTGACCGTTGGTACATTGTGGTCAAAGGTACCAAATGTCAAGTCTGGCCGTCTCAATCTGCGACCTGCATCTCGCAATCCTTGAAAAGCCTGAGGGCTGGTCACTTCGTGGATATAGTGCTGATCCACATACATGAGTTGGGGCTGCCCCTCTTCTCCTGTGATGACATGGCGGTCCCATAATTTATCAAAAATCGATTTTCCTGCCATCCATTACCTCCAAATAAAATATAAGGCTACTAGTGTGGTCATCATCCCAAGAAACCAAACTGTTTTAAAATACCATTTTCGAGTCTTGTGGTGAAAGATGATTCCTGCTAGCCAGGCACCAAAACCACCACAAGTAAAGGCTAAAATAAGTAAGATTTTCTCAGGGATGCGCCAAGCTCTTCTCCTTGCCTTAGATTTGTCAATACCATAAATCAAGAAAACCATGACATTCCAAATCAAAAGGACTAGAGTAATTTTTTCGTCTAACTTCATAACCTTGCAATAATAGCTTCTGTCATTTCCTTGGTCGAAGCCTGTCCTCCTAGATCTCTCGTTAAAATGCCATCCGCTAAACTTGCCTCAACAGCATGCTCGATACGCTCTGCATCCTCAAAATGTCCAAAACTATCTCTCAGCATCATGGCCACTGATAAAATCATGGAAATAGGATTGGCAATTCCTTGACCTGCAATATCAGGCGCTGAACCGTGAATAGGTTCATAGAGACTTGGTCCATTTTCAGAATGACTGGCTGATGGCATGACCCCAAGTGTACCAGGTAGGACACTTGATTCATCAGATAAAATATCTCCAAAAAGATTCTCCGTCACGACGACATCAAACTTAGCAGGATTGGTAATCATGAGCATGGCAGCTGAGTCCACTAACTGGTGTTCCAAGGTCACATCTGGGAAATCCTGTGCGACCTTCTCAGCTACTTTCCGCCAGAGTTTTGAGGTCGCTAACACATTTTGCTTATCGATGCTGGTAAGGATTTTTCTGCGATTTCTTGCGATTTCAAAGGCCTTGCGAATAATCCGCTCCACTTCCTCATAGCTATAGTCGTTGATATCACGCGCTTTGCGCTCTTCAAGGATATGATCTCCAAAGTAAATCCCGCCTGTCAACTCACGCACCACGACAAAGTCTACACCAGCAATTCGTTCCGATTTGAGTGGTGACAAATGCTTGAGACTGTCAAATATTTTTACAGGGCGAATATTAGCATAGAGATTGAGTTCCTTACGAAGAGCCAGCAGGCCTTGTTCAGGGCGAATCACTGCTCCATCATACTGAGGACTACCGATAGCCGCTAGGAGAATAGCATCTGCTTCCCTACTTGCCTTGAGGGTTTCATCAGGTAAGGGATGCCCTGCAGCATCAATACCTGCACCTCCAAAAAGGCGTCTGTCTATTTCATAGTCAAAACCTGTTTTTTCAGCTAGAGCCTCCAGAACTTCTAAACCAGCCTCCATGATTTCTGGGCCAATTCCGTCCCCTGCTAGAGCTACTATTTTCTTTGTCATAGCCTTCTCCTTTACACACTAGGCATATCGCGGTAAGAAACACTGCGTCCCATTTCACCAGCATTCTCTTTTTGAACAAAGGTATTGGCATTGATATAGGCAATTGCTGAAGCCTTCAACACATCGAAATCAAGCCCTGCTGCATTAAAGATAGTTTCTGTATCTCTATTTTCAACAGTGACCAAGACCCGAGCTTGGGCATCAATTCCATCTGTCACCGCGTCAATAGTGTAAGACACCAAGCGGACGGATTGGTTAAAGAACTTATCGATAGCGTTAAAGATTGCTTCAACGGAACCTTGCCCTGTCGCATTAAATTCGACTTTTTCACCATCCATATTGGCTAGGCTAACGAGTGCTTCAATGTCATTATCTGCATGGGTTTGCAGTTGTAAATCATCAAAGTGGAAGCCTTCTGGGTTTTCAACCATGCTTCCAGCTACCAGAGCACGAATATCTGCATCTGTGATTTCTTGTTTCTTATCGGCCAGTGCCTTGAACTTAGCAAAGAGTGGTTTGATGTCCTCTTCTGTAAAGTCTAGGGCCAATTCTCTTAGTTTCTCGACAAAGGCATGGCGACCAGACAATTTTCCAAGCGGAAGACTATTACTCTTAACACCAACCAATTCAGGGGTGATAATCTCATAAGTAAGAGGATTTTTAAGAACTCCATCTTGGTGAATACCAGATTCATGAGAAAAGGCATTACCACCAACGACGGCCTTGTTTTTAGGAACTGGAATACCTGAGAAGCGAGAAATCATTTCTGACGTATTGATGGTCTCATTTAGGACAATACTGGTTTCTGCTTGGTAGTAATCTTGGCGAATACTGAGGGCTACTGCAATTTCTTCCAAGGCAGCATTTCCAGCTCGCTCCCCAATACCGTTGATAGTCCCTTCAACACGTCCTGCTCCGTTCTTGACAGCAGCAAGGCTATTAGCTACTGCCATTCCGAGGTCATCATGACAGTGAGGCGAATAGACAATCTGACGTTCCGCCTTGACATTCTCAATCAAGTATTTGAAGATAGCTCCGTATTCCTCTGGTGTGGTAAATCCTACCGTATCAGGAATATTGATATAAGACGCCCCTGCGTCTACCGCTGTTTGAACGACTTGTAGGAGAAAGTCCAACTCCGTTCTAGTCGCATCCTCAGGAGAGAATTCGACCACTTCAAACTTAGAACGGGCATAAGAAACATGCTCCTTAATAGCTTCCAAAATCTCTTCCTTGCTCTTATTGAGCTTATACTTGCGGTGAATCGGACTGGTAGCGATAAAGACGTGAACCTGTGGATACTTGGCATCCTTGAGGGCCTCATAACATGCATCAATATCAGACTTGACAGAGCGTGCCAAACCAGTCACCGCTGTTTTCTTCAATACTTTAGCAATCTCCTGAACTGCTGTAAATGAATCAGGACTCGCCGCCGGAAAACCGGCTTCAATGGCTGAAATTCCCCATTTCTCCAGCTGCCTTGCAATGGCAATTTTTTCCTTGATTGAAAAATTAACACCAGGTGTCTGCTCTCCATCCCGAAGGCTGGTATCTAGAAATTCAACTGTTCTCATAAGATTTCCCCTTTTCCAAATGTGGTTTTAAAAAAACATCTCGCTCAGAAACCCAAGCGAGATGTTGATTTACTCCCGCTTGGTAAGCCAAACAGGACTAATGCTTTTTGCACTAGCCCGAGTACCTCAACAACAAAGCAAATTGATTAAACTTAGCTGTTTTCATGTTTGACTTTCTCCTTCGTTTGATATCTTGTTTAGTATTTTAGCATAGGCAAAAGTACTTGTCAAGAAAAAATCAAATATTTTCTGAAAATTTCTTCAGTAGAGAATATTTTGCTAATTGAAAGTTCTTGAAAAATCTTGAAATGTATCATTTTTTAGAAGTTAAATTCCAACTTTTTTCTATCAATTCCAGTACCATTTCATCTGACAACGTATCATCAAAAGCCACACTAATCCAGTAGCGTTTGTTCATATGAAAAGCTGGATAAATGCCCTTTTGTGAAAGCAGGTCCACTACTTGATCATGTTTGAGGTTGACTGCTTCGACTAGACCTTCTCTACCCTTTTCCAGCTTATCCCAAGGTATTCTCATCAAAACAGCATACCATTTTTTATTGCCTTCATGTCTTAACACTGCCGTATCAGGTGATTTTTCCCACAGATACTCCAACTGATTACCATATTTTTCCTGAATCTGAGCCATGATACGCTTAGTCTGAGGACAGACAAAATCTTGCACATCAAAACAAGCTTTCCGAATCTGGTAGAGAATCTCCAGACAAGCCTCACGGACATTTCCAACAAAACTTCCTGTCATACTTTCCATATGAACTTGAGGATAGAGGTCACCCATTTCCTGATCAAAGACCTGAAAACGCACATTATCAGCGGTGATGGACAAAACCATGACAAAGTCACCCTCCAAAATCTGGCAACTATTGGTCCAGACTTCCCCATTTTTTACAAAACCATAGGCACGAGCCTTTTCTTGATTAAACTGATAGGATTTAAAAATTTCAAACATAAGTGAAAACTGCTATCAAAAGCTAGCAGTTCCTTTCTATTTTTTAAAAGACAACCTTGGTTCCGTGCAATTGTGTCACGCCTAGCTGATCGATAAAGGTTTGACGGTTGTCAAGGTCAATCCCCCCACCTGGTAGAATTTTAATCTTACCTTTAGCGTGCTCCAAAATTCTGTGATAGTGAGCAAAACGTTTTTCTAAGGAGTCGCCAGACACACCAGCACGAGTTAGGATACGAGTGACTCCAGCTTGACTAAGCCAGTCAATAGCTTCCAGTTGATTTTCATCGCTCAATTCATCAAAGGCCATGTGGAAGACAATTTCCATTCCTCTTGATGCAGCAATTAACTTTTCAAGATTAGGCTTATCCAACTTCTTATCAGCAGTTAAAGCCCCAAATACAACTCCTTGACTTCCAGCCTGAGCAGTCAATCGAATGTCTTCTAGCATAATAGCAATTTCTAGGTCATTGTAGACAAAGTCGCCACCACGTGGACGAATCATGGTCATGATGGTTGTATCGTAGTTGGCTACCAGTTCAACTGCTGCCTTGGTCACTCCATAGCTGGGTGTTGTTCCTCCCACTGCTAGATTATCACAGAGTTCGATTCGACGAGCTCCGGCCTGCATCGCTTTTTCAAGCAAGGTCACATTTTCAGCACAAAATTCGTAAATCATTTGATTCTCCTTGAAGATTACTTTGAATTTATTATAGCATATTGTTGTGAATATGCTTTTATTTATATCAAGGAAAACAGATACTATTTTTTATTCTTTGTCCGGAATGACCTTAAAGAGATAATAGGTGATAAAGATGGTCAAGGCTCCCAGACCGATTTTGACTGGTAAGAGAGGGGCAAAATAAATGGAAATTCCCATCAAGATGTAGATAGAGACGATGATTTTTTTCTTACGTTCACGCGCAATAGACCTAGTCTCGCGAAAATCAGCTACATATGCTTGATAGAGCTTGGTATGATAAAGCCAATCTTCGAAGCGCTTGGAACTTCTGGAGAAACAAGCAATAGACAACAAAAGGAAAGGCGTTGTCGGCAACAAGGGTAAAACAACCCCAACAATGGCCAAGGCCAGTGATAAAAAACCAATTATCAGATAGATAAGACGCATAACTTCTCCTAGTTAAAATAATCTTCTTCTAGTTTCGCATAAAATGATGAATTTTGTCAAGTACTAATCAAAAAGAGCCTGAAATTCACTTTCAGGACTCTCTTCTTATTTAATCTTTTCTTCTTCGTAGTCACCCTTGCTACAAACAATCTGCTTGCCGCCACCACGGACTTTTTTCTCCATGAGGAAATTGCCACATTTTGGACAGTCACGACCAACAGGCTTGTCCCAAGAAGTAAATTCACAGTCTGGATAGCGATTGCAACCATAGAAGAGGCGGTTACGCTTGGTTTTACGCTCAATAATTTGTCCCTGATGACAACTTGGACACTCAACACCGATTTCTTTCACGATTGCTTGGGTATGACGGCAATCTGGGAAATTGCTACAAGCGTAGAACTTACCAAAACGACCAAGTTTAATGACCATTGGACTGCCACACACTTCACAGTCAAATCCAGCTGGTTCATCCTTGATCTGGATTTTTTCCATTTCTTCTTCAGCCTTGGCGACTTCTTTAGAGAATGGTTTGTAAAAGGCGTCTATAACACGTTGCCACTGCTCTTTTCCGACTTCGACATCATCTAGTTTGCCTTCCATTTCAGCTGTGAAGGTTACGTTTACGATATCTGGGAAATATTCAACGATGAGCTTATTAACAATTTCTCCCAACTCTGTTGGTTCAAAACGTTTGGCTACAAGGCGAACATAATAACGTTTCTGAATAGTTTCAATGGTCGGTGCGTAGGTTGACGGACGTCCAACTCCATTTTCCTCCAAAGTCTTAATCAGTGTCGCTTCAGAATAGCGAGCAGGCGGTTGAGTGAAATGTTGCTCTGGTTTGCTATTAACCTGCTTGACCACATCTCCAACAGCCATGTCCGGTAACATCTTATTCTTGTCAGAATCATTATAAATGGCAAGATAACCATCAAACTTAACCTGACTACCATTAGCAGCAAATTGGACCCCATTTTGAGATAATTTAACAGCCATGGTATCAAAGACAGCAGCTGTCATCTGGCTCGCCACAAAACGATTCCAGATAAGGGTATAGAGCTTGAGTTGATCCTTGTCCAGATACTTAGCGATGCTTTCCGGTGTATTAAAGACACTTGACGGACGAATAGCCTCATGGGCATCCTGAGCACCTGATGCATTTTTGACCTTGCTACCATGCTTAGAATATTTGCTACCAAAACGGTCCGTAATGAAACTTGCTGCTTCGTTCTGCGCTACTGGACTGATACGAGTCGAATCGGTACGCATATAGGTAATCAAACCTTGCACACCAGAACCGATATTGATCCCTTCATAGAGCTGTTGGGCAACCATCATGGTCTTTCGAGTACGGAAGTTAATTTTATTGGCTGCATCCATCTGCATAGATGAAGTGGTATAGGGTAAAGGAGCATTGCGCTTGCGCTCTTTCTTATCCACCTGATCCACTGAAAAGTCTTTATTAGTCAGACGAGATAAGACTTCCTTGACCTCATCATTACTAGTCAGTTTCAGCTTTTTACCATACACTCCATAAAAGGAAGCCTGGAATTGCTTGGTTCCCTTTTTAAAGACGCCATCAATTGTCCAGTATTCCTCTGGCTGAAAAGCATTGATTTCATTTTCACGGTCAATGATGAGTTTAAGGGCAATGGACTGTACGCGACCTGCTGACAAGCCCTTCTTGACCTTTTTCCACAAAATAGGCGAAATCGAATAGCCTACCAAGCGGTCCAAAACACGGCGTGCCTGTTGAGCATCGACCAAGTCCATATCAATCTTGCGAGGTTCTTTAAAAGCATTTTTGACCGCATCCTTGGTGATTTCATTGAAGACCACACGGTTGGCATCATTTTCATCCAAGTTGAGAATGTGGGCCAAATGCCAAGAAATCGCTTCTCCTTCACGGTCCGGGTCACTTGCGAGAAAGACTTTATTAGCTTTTTTGGCTTCTTTTTTCAAGTCATTGATAAGAGGACCTTTTCCTCGGATATTGATATATTGTGGTTCGTAATTATTTTCAATATCGACTGACATACTGGATTTCTTCAAATCACGGATATGCCCGACACTGGCTAGAACCTTGTAGTTTCTGCCTAGATATTTTTCAATCGTCTTGGCCTTAGCAGGCGACTCCACGATGACTAGATTTTTTTTAACTGTTGATTTTTTCTTTTTTGTTGCCGTAGCCACAGTATCACACCTTTTCAAAGTAATAAACTTTATAAAGTGTAAACCATTTTTTGAACCCTGTCAAGACTTAGCTACTATAATAGAAGAAAAGTTTATACTTAAGACTTCAGTCTTCCTTTGATATACATAGAAGACTCACGAGAAAAACCAGCTATTCTCAAGAAATTATTGTTCCTCAGACTCTGTATCAAATTTATTGGCTTTTTCCTTTTCTTTTGCTTCCTTATCCTTGATATACTGGAAGAAATATTCTACCAGTTCTTCCTTGCTAAGTTGTTCTGAATCAGACAATTGTGAAACTTGAACAGAAACATCACTTAAACCATAGTCCCCCCTCTTACTGGAAATCATATCAAGCTCTTCTTCTGTCAAATAATTTCCTGAAATGGTTAGCTTTAGGGTATGAGTCTTTTTAGAATAGGTTTTTTTCAAAATATTATGCCCCTGAAATTGCTCTGATATAAATTTCTTAAGGGACTCTTTTTTCAACGTTTCTCTCACTAAAGTCGTTGCAGAGATAAAACTCGGAATCATCAGCAAAACAGCAACTAGAAGCAAAATCCTGCGCATTTTAGAGTCTTCTTCATTATCTCTAAAATAGTGCTTCTTAACCATCATCAACCTAACACCTATATAAGTCGCAATGACAATAAAGCTACAATTGATGAGGAATAGGTAAGAGGAGCCTATGATAAATTTTAGATTAGCAGAAGCAATAGCATAACCTACTGTACAAAGAGGAGGCATCAAGGCGGTTGCAATAGCGACACCAGGGACAATATTATTGGTCTCTTTTTTCCTAGCACCAATAATACCAGCTATCCCTCCTACAAAAGCAATGAGAACATCCCAAATAGTCGGAGAGGTTCTAGCAACAATCTCCGAACTAGCATACGAAATGGGAGAAAGATAAAAATAAAGTGTTGAAGCTATTAAACTGGCAAGAATTTGAATAGCTAATATTTTAAAAGATTTTCTTAACAATTTAAAATCAAATATAGCTAGAGAAAGCCCCACTCCCAGAATAGGTGTCATCAAAGGAGAGATTAACATGGCTCCAATAATCACGGGAGTCGAATCCATATTTAATCCGATAGAGGCGATAAGCATGGCACATAGTAAAATCGCTAAATCACTTCTGGAAAGTTCTAATTCTTCATATATTTTATTTCTAAATTCTACCAACGAATACAGTTTATTATTTGTCACAAATATCTTCCTTTCCTAGCTAACTAGTCGCTAATACTCTTCGAAAATCTCTTCAAACCACGTCAGCTTCACCTTGCCGTAGATATATGTAACTGACTTCGTCAGTCTTATNNATTTTCATTGAGTATAAAATTCTAACAAACTCAATGCTTTAGTAGTCTGATATGCCAATCTCATGAGGTCTTTTTATCATTTTCCATCATATCCTGACGCAAATGTCTACTGATGTCTCTCATCAGCTTCATTTCTAGTAAATGAAAATCAAGCTCGGAAACTCACCATAGCTTGCTCAAAACACAGCAAGGCAAAGCTGAACTGACTTAAAAAGATTTCCGAAAAGTATCATCATCAATTTCAGACCATTTTTTATAATAACCATTTTATTTTTATCTGTCAAGGTCTTTGAATTCTTTCTTAACAAACCGCTTACAACCTCTACTCTTGAAGAATTTATTTTTCCTTACTGACAAGATTTTAGATGATAAGCCTCCCTAACAGTAAGCTGACCAAGATTAGTCGCAAGCAACTCTCCTTTCTCAATTACACTAAATTACTTTCCTTCCTATGGGAAAAGTCCTCCACTCTACTTCCCCACTTAGAAAAAACGCATAATATCAAGTGATGAAAAAACTGATACTATGCATTTTATTGTGGGGATATTTACTTCATTTTATCTTGAAATTGAGTTTTTCTCAGAATTCTAGCTTAGGTCATTTTTAAAATTCAAATTCTGCAAGAACATCCTTCCCACTTGTAACCAATTTTGCTCCTTCTTGAATCAAATGATGGCAACCGTCTGATAGTCCATCTAAAATGCTACCAGGTATAGCAAAGACATCGCGCCCTTCCTCCATTGCTCTCTCACAGGTAATGAGACTACCTGAGCGCATCTTGGCCTCTGCTACAATCACACCACGGCAAAGTCCAGCAATAATGCGATTACGGGCAGGAAAATGAAATTTCAGAGGTTGTTCACCAGGTCCATACTCACTGAGAATCAGATGATCATTGCCGATGTGGTCTTGCAAGCGTTTATTGGCTTTAGGATAAAACACATCCAGTCCTGTTCCAATCACTGCAATGGTTTTTCCGCCATTCTGGAGAGCTGCCATATGCGCTGCTGTGTCAATGCCCTTGGCTAATCCACTGACGATAACCAGTTCATTTTCCAAGCCCTGAATGACTTTTTCAACTGACTTAGCGCCCTGTTTGCTACAAGCACGACTTCCTACGACTGCTACCTTCGGGAATTTCAAGAGGTCCAGATTTCCCTTGTAAAATAAAAGCACAGGCGCGTCGTATATTTCACTCAAATCCCAAGGATAACAGTCGTCTAAAATAGAGAAAGATGGAAATTTTTGAAATTCTTTCTCCAAATGCGAATCATCTATCTGAAAATAACGTTCCATAAAAACGGCTGGATTTCGGCAACCTGATATATCTGCAATATCACCTAACAACAGTTCTTGATCAACATTTTCACCGTATTCTAGGACATTCAAAATCTGTTGATTGCTCAAACCTGATTTTTTTAACTTATAGATTTCATAGTTTGTGATTTTCATAAATAACTCCATTTCTTTTTCTACTCATCTATTTATTCGTAAAAAAATCAAAAAACATCCGACTATTTGTAATCCCCCAATAATGAAGTATATTGAAAAATCTCCAGACTAGAGAACTCATTGACGGTTCCTAATCTGGAGATTTTATTATTTCCTCATCATAGCTACAAAGCTACTCACTCAGTTCCTGAAAGTAGTGTTTTCTTCAAAACTAGACTTCTTCTTTGAGTTGACTGAGAACAGTCTTGATTTCAGAAATTAGTTCTGCTTCTTTTTGAGAATCTTTTTGATGGCTATCTACAAAGAGTCGTGCTTCATCAGCTAATTTCTTAGCCTTGTTTAGAACTTTTTTATCCTTGTCGCTAGCCTCTAGCTCAACTAGAAGTTGATTCAATTCTCTTAAAAGCTTATCTAGTTGAGAATTTTTCTTACGAGCCAGCGCAAAGAGGAGAGCTCCTAGAAGAGAAAGAACTGCAGCTCCTAAGACACCATATAGAGGAACTTCTGTCTCATTTTTAGCTCCCTTGGCACTTTCTGCTTCTTTATTTGAGTTCGACGCAGACTGACTCTTATCAGCTGATGTGCCAGCTTGTAGAGAATTGAGAACCTGTCTAACTTTAGCAAGGACGTCTGCCAATTCTTGAGCTGTTAAGTTTTCATTAGCAAGAGCTGCTTGCGCCTCTCTCAAGATACGCTGTGCTTCATCAAGTGCTTCAGGAGATAGACCTGCTAGATCTTGCAAGCGACGTTCCAGCTCCTCTACCAGAGTACGAAGTTCTGACTTGTCCACAGCCGATGGAATTGTACCTGTTTGGGAATTCCCTACAAATCCTACACTTCTACGAGCTCGGCGCGGAGGAGTTCTTCGATTTCTTGTAGCAGATGGCGGAGTCACAGGACTTGTCCCAGACTGAGCTGTATCCGAAGGAGAAGCTGGTGTTTGGCTACCATCTTTATCTTGACCAGACAGGCTTCTACTATTAGCTTTAGCAATAGCCTCGGCTAGAATCTGATCCATGCTAGATAAAGCTTCTTGCTTCGCTTGATCGATTTCATCTTGTGTTTTGGCTTGGTCAATTTTCTTAAGCGCATCTTGAAGAGTCTGCCTTACCTGGTTTTTAGCACCATCTTTTTCAACTAGAGAGAGATTAGCATTGTCGTCGATAAGAGATAGGCTGAGATTAGCTTTTTGCTCTACTTCTGATTTAGCTGACTTATTCGCCTCTGCGGTTGGATTGATGTTGT
>NZ_VMMM01000029.1:0-760 GCF_013277195.1 Streptococcus sp. 2579 | reverse complement strand
AAAATCATAACCACCCGTCAAACGGGTGGTTTGTCTCAGGGCTATAAGCCCAAATTACCAGCCAGCGCCTAAAGACGCTGGCTTTCACTTTGTTCAAGCCTCATTGCTCTTGACTCGTCACTTGCCTCTCAAAGAGGCTTTAGTATTACTTACTACTATCCCTAAAGGGATCCTCATATTCTTTTACACTTAATTTATCTAGTGCTATATCATGCTTTTCCTGTTCTTGGATATATTTCTTAATTGTGGCTTCATTGAGTCCCACCGTACTTACATAATAACCTTCCGCCCAGAAATGCCGATTCCCAAACTTGTACTTGAGGTTGGCGTGTTTATCAAACATCATGAGTGAACTTTTTCCTTTTAAATAGCCCATGAAACTCGAAATACTTATCCTTGGTGGAATACTTACTAACATATGTACATGGTCTGGCATTAAGTGATCCTAGATAATTTCAACTCCTTTATAACTACACAAACGATGAAATATTTCTCCTAAACTACTTCGATATTGATTATAGATAACTTTTCGTCTATACTTAGGGGTGAACACAATGTGATAGAACAGTGCCACTTTGTGTGCGATAAACTATGAGCCTTTTGTGCCATATTTTTCTCCTTTCGCTTTACAATTGGCTTGAACACCTTTATTGTATCGCGTTCGGAGTTTTTTTGGTATAACCTTCGACGCGCACCCGCATAGCGGGTGGTTTTTTTGTCTCGCACCTAACGGAGCGAGACAGACTAATAGTCACATAAT
>NZ_VMMM01000028.1:0-24487 GCF_013277195.1 Streptococcus sp. 2579 | reverse complement strand
AGACTAATAGTCACATAATATCAAAACCGAGACTGAAAGTTTAATACTTCGTCTCGGTTTTTGTATATTTTTCAAGTAACAAAGCCACCACTCCCCCAGCAATGCAAGTGCAAAATCCTCTAAAATATGATAGAATAAGGGAAAGGACTCTATTAAGGAGGAAATCATGGAAAAACAAACCGTCGCCGTCTTGGGGCCTGGTTCTTGGGGAACTGCCCTTTCACAAGTCTTAAATGACAATGGACACGAGGTACGTATTTGGGGAAACATTCCCGAACAAATCAATGAAATTAATACCTATCATACTAACAAGCACTACTTTAAAGATGTCGTTCTAGACGAAAATATCATTGCCTACACCGACTTAGCAGAGGCATTAAAAGATGTAGATGCGATTTTGTTTGTTGTCCCAACAAAAGTGACACGACTTGTTGCCCAACAAGTTGCAAAAACCTTAGACCATAAGGCTATCATCATGCACGCATCAAAGGGATTAGAACCCGATAGCCATAAACGATTATCAACCATCCTTGAAGAAGAAATTCCTGAACATCTCCGCAGTGATATTGTCGTTGTTTCAGGACCTAGCCATGCAGAAGAGACCATTGTGCGTGACCTGACTTTAATCACTGCTGCTTCTAAAGATTTACACACAGCTCAATACGTTCAAGAGCTCTTTAGTAATCACTACTTCCGACTTTATACCAATACGGATGTTATCGGGGTCGAAACTGCTGGCGCTCTTAAAAATATTATTGCTGTCGGCGCTGGAGCTTTACATGGTTTGGGATTTGGTGACAATGCCAAGGCAGCCATCATCGCTCGAGGCTTGGCAGAAATCACCCGCCTAGGGGTAGCACTCGGGGCTAATCCACTGACCTATAGTGGCTTGTCTGGTGTAGGAGACTTGATCGTAACGGGAACCTCCATCCACTCTCGTAACTGGAGAGCCGGAGATGCTCTTGGTCGTGGAGAATCCCTAGCTGATATCGAAGCCAATATGGGCATGGTAATCGAAGGAATTTCAACGACTCGAGCAGCCTATGAACTAGCGCAAGAACTTGGAGTTTATATGCCCATTACGCAGGCCATTTACCAAGTTATTTACAACGGAACCAATATCAAAGATGCCATTTATGATATCATGAACAATGAATTTAAAGCAGAAAATGAGTGGTCTTAACCCTCTAAAGAAAGGATTCTTATGGCACTGAAAGTTAGAAAAGCAGTCATTCCTGCCGCTGGACTAGGAACTCGATTTTTACCAGCAACCAAAGCACTTGCTAAAGAAATGTTGCCAATTGTAGATAAACCAACTATCCAGTTTATCGTAGAAGAGGCTCTTAAATCAGGTATCGAAGATATTCTGGTTGTCACTGGTAAATCAAAACGTTCTATTGAGGACCACTTTGATTCAAACTTTGAGCTTGAGTACAACCTCAAAGAAAAAGGCAAAACGGATTTGTTAAAATTGGTAGATGAAGCAACTGGTATGCGCCTCCATTTCATTCGCCAAACTCACCCTCGTGGTCTTGGAGACGCTGTCTTACAAGCCAAAGCTTTTGTGGGGAATGAACCCTTCGTTGTTATGCTGGGTGATGACCTTATGGACATCACAGACGAGAATGCCGTTCCTTTGACAAAACAACTGATGAATGATTACGAAAAGACACACGCATCAACCATTGCTGTCATGCCCGTACCACACGAAGACGTTTCATCATATGGAGTTATCGCTCCTCAAGGTGAAGGGATTAATGGTCTCTATAGCGTTGAAACTTTCGTTGAAAAACCAGCTCCCGAAGATGCACCAAGTGATTTAGCAATTATCGGTCGCTATCTTCTGACACCAGAAATTTTTGATATCCTCGAAAAGCAAGCTCCTGGTGCTGGAAATGAAATCCAGCTTACCGATGCTATAGATACTCTCAATAAAACTCAGCGTGTTTTTGCTCGTGAATTTATAGGAGCTCGTTACGACGTTGGAGATAAATTCGGCTTTATGAAAACATCTATTGACTACGCCCTCAAGCACCCACAAGTCAAAGATGACTTGAAAGATTACCTCATCCAACTTGGAAAAGAATTGGCTGAGAAGGAATAACATAAAAAGATAAGGTTCGAAAAATTCCTTATCTTTTTTCATTACACAAATTGTCTTCCAACTTCTTCACATTCCCATTCCCTTGTAGAGAAGTAAGACTGCGAGTCCTACGAACAAGACTAACGCTCCTAACCTCTGGCTAGTACGATACTTCCATCTTTCTCCTCGAACTGGAAAGATAATTGCTAGAAATGCTCCACCAACTGCTCCCCCGATATGGCCTGCTAGGCTGATTCCGGGAATCAGAACACTTCCAATAATGTTAATCACGAAAAGTGTCAGATAGGATTGCCCCAACTGCTGGATATAGGGGTTGCGAGTTGCATAGCGAAGAACAATAATCGCAGCAAATAGCCCATAGAGAGAAGTAGAAGCTCCTGCTGCTAAGGATTTTGGACTAAACTCAAAAACAAATAGATTGCCCATCATTCCTGATAAGAGATAGAGAAAGCAAAACTTCTTGGATCCGAAAATCTCCTCTACTTGCCTACCAAGATAATAGAGCGAAAGCATATTAACAATGAAATGCTCCCAACCAATATGAACAAAAATGGCAGAGAAGAGACGCCAAATCTGCTCTGGAAAGAGACGAATGGCAGGCCCGTACATGGCTCCAAATCGAAATAGGGTATCTGCCCTATAAAAGTTTCCTCCTGTGGTCACCAACATTAGTAGAAATACCAAGGCCGTCACTAAGAGAAAGAAACTAGTCACAGGGTAACGCCTATCAAAGATTTCTTTCATCAATCAGTACCTCCTGAACAGGAATATCATGATTTTCAGGGCTAAAGTCCCGAATTTGACAAGGATAAACCGTACTCATAGTATGACCAGAAAAATGTTTCAGATAGCGGTCATAATAACCTCCACCATAGCCAATCCGATATGCTTCCGTCGTAAAAACCAGCCCCGGAACATGAATCAAATCAATCTGAGAGGCATCCACCACTTCCAAATTTCCCTGTGGTTCCAGTAAGCCAAAGGAAGTTTTGACCAGTTGTTGCGAATCATAGACCACAAAGTCCATGCGCCCCTTGGGATAGGTTTTGGGTATCAGAACCCTCTTCTCATCCTTCAACGCCTGCTCAATCAATCCCTGCGTTTGAAACTCATGAGGAAAAGAGAGGTAGGTTGCGATGACCTTGGCTTCTTGGTAAAAGGGGTGTTGTAAAAGTCGCTCGGTTAAAGCTTGATCCATAGCCTGTTTTTGCTCTCGGGGGATAGCCTTCATTTCGTGCAAGACTTGCTTGCGTAATTCCGATTTCATAGACAAAACCTCTACTCTGCTGCCTTCTTTTTCAGGAAACTAGAGACCGCATCCACCCCAATAGCTAAAGCCTCTTCCTTGGGACTCATTTGAGGGTGATGAAGAGCGTAGGGACTATCGATACCTAGCCAGAACATAACCCCATCAACTTTTGAAAGGAGATAACCAAAGTCTTCACCTGTCATAGCAGGTTCGATATCAATCAACTCGATTCCGTCTTTCTCTTCAAAGAAGTCCATCAGTTCACGCGCCAAGGCTGGATTGTTCTCAACAGGTAGGTATCCACCTTGCTTGAGTTCCACTTCGACTTCCATATTGAAGGCAGCTGCAACTCCTTCTGCAACTGTTTTGACCCGCTTTTGCACCAAGAGACTCATATCCTGTGTCAAAGCCCGAATAGTTCCATGCAAAAAGGCTGTATCTGTGATAACATTGTTGGTTGTTCCAGCTTGGAAAACTCCAAAGGTCACCACCGCTCCCTCGATTGGGTTGACATTGCGGCTGACAACTGACTGCACCTGGGTCACAAAGTAACTAGCGGCCACCAAGGCGTCATTGGCTTCATGTGGAAAGGCTGCGTGGCCACCTTTGCCTTTGAAACAGATCTTCACCTCGCAAGTTCCTGCAAAGAGTGTATGAGTATTGGTCGCAATCTGGCCGACTTTCAAATCTGGTCGAACATGGAGGCCATAAAACTGGTCTGGCAACCAGTCTCCAAAAGCGCCATCTTCATACATGAGCATGCCACCAGCTTCATTTTCTTCAGCAGGTTGAAACAGAAAGAGCAGATTGTTCTTTGGTTGCTCCTCAAGGGCTCGCTCAAGACAGCCCAAAGCAATAGTCATGTGGAAATCATGGCCACAAGCGTGCATACGACCTTGGTGCTGGGAAGCGAAAGGAAGGCCTGTTTGTTCGACGATAGGCAGGCCATCAATATCTGTTCTCCAACCAATGGTCCGCTCTGGCTGACTTCCCTGCAAATAAACCAAAATCCCTGTCCGCCAAGTACGAACTTGAACAAAATTCTTGCCCGCAGTCAATTTCTCAATCACATCTAGCAAATAAGCATGAGTCTTGAACTCCTCCAAGCCAATCTCTGGAATTTGGTGCAAATCTCGTCTAGTCTGAATCAAATCTAACATCTATCTATCCTCCGATATAGCAGAAAGAGGCTGGAAGAAGGGTTCCGCCTCTATTTTTCTTTTACAATTATAAGGTACGAAGCGCATCTTCTAGCGCTGTTTTTTGTTGGGTTTGGGCATCAATCTCTTTGATAATACGAGCTGGAACACCTGCTACCACCACGTTTTCTGGGACATCTTGGGTAACAATAGCTCCTGCTGCGACAACTGAACCACTACCGATTTGGACCCCTTCGATGACCACTGCGTTGGCACCGATAAGAACATTGTCTCCAACGCGGACTGGTTCTGCGCTAGCTGGCTCAATCACACCTGCCAAAACTGCACCTGCACCAACGTGGCTGTTTTTCCCAACGATGGCACGGCCACCAAGGATAGCCCCCATGTCAATCATAGTTCCTGCACCAATTTCAGCACCGATATTGATAACCGCTCCCATCATGATAACAGCATTGTCACCAATTTCAACCTGGTCACGGATAATAGCACCTGGCTCGATACGAGCATTGATAGCACGTTTATCTAGCAAAGGAACTGCAGAATTACGAGCGTCTTGCTCAACAACATAGTCTTGATTTTCTACCAAACCATCTAGAAGCGGAGCCACGTCCTTCCAGTCTCCAAATAGGACATTCCCTAATTTGACAACAGAGCTTGGTACAGCAGTTGCAAGTTGTCCTTCAAAGGTTACTTTAACACTGGTTTTCTTTTCAGCATTGGCGATAAATTGGATAATTTCTTGAGCATTCATTTTTGTAGCAGTCATAAAAGACCTCTCATTCTTTATAATGATAACTATTCTACCAAAAAAGGCCTCAAATTTGAAGCCTTTTTGTCTGTTTTTAGGTATGATTTTTTAGGGATGTGAGATAAAACGTGCTGTCGGTAAAAGCAAGCCTCCACCGATACAACCTAAAAACACTCTTCACAACTATCTCCCCGTGTTTTATTGACTATTCTAGTATAGCACACTTTTAGAATTAAGAAAAGACTTTTTATCTACTTTCTTTCGCTTCTTCTATAGACAAAAATATCATAGGAAAAATAATCAAGGCCATAGCTAGAAGAAGTGACCAATCCACTACCAATCCTAAAAATAAAACACTCAAGAGAGCAGAAGAGAGAGGTTCACTGGCACTGATAACGGAAACCACCAAGGGAGAAACCAAGGACACAGCCTTCATGGAAATAAAAAAGGCAAAAGCCGTCCCAAAGAAAGCGATAATGAGGCAAATCAAGATACTCCAAATATCAAGAGTAAAGGAAAGCTGATGCACTGGCGAGAGAACATTGCTAAATAAACCCGCCAAAATCATCCCCCACCCAACCGTGGGAACAAAACCATAGCGCTTAGCAAAAGGTTGAGGTAAGATAACATTAAACATAACACCCATGGCACTCAGCAGACCTGTTATAAGGGCTAGTGGCGTCATGGATAACTGAGAGAGATCTCCCTTTGTCGCCATCAGGCAAACACCCAACATGGCAACCAAAACATAAAAAATAGCGCTTTTTGACGCTCGTTTTTGATAAACCAAGCGATTGTAAAAGAGGATAAAGACAGGACTAATAAACTGTAAAATAGTCGCTGTCGCTGCATTTGAGTGTTCTACACAGAGATAGAAAAAATACTGAACTGAAAAAATCCCCAAAATAGCATAGGCTAAAAAGGGCAGGTAATTTTTCTTATCTCGCCAAATATCTAGCACTTGCGATTTTAATTGCACTGCAGACCAAATGAGCACCAGACTCCCTGCCAGTGTTAAACGCATAGAGGTAATCCAGCCCGAAGACACCTGATAATGAGTAAAGAAATACTCTCCTAAAATTCCACAGATTCCCCAGATTAAGCCGGATAGAAGCGAATAAATGGTCCCTTTAACAATCTTTTTCTGATACTGATTCATACTTTTATTGTAACACGAAAGGGAAAAAGAAAAAAGTGGCAATCCATTGATTAGCCACTTCATTTAGCACAGTTTATAGAACTTATCGTCTCGCCCTTGAAGAAGAAGGTCGTGTAGTACTTGAGTTACTACTGTCGCTAGAACTACTACTTGAACTGCTGGAGCTTGATGGAGTTGGTAGACTCCCCACAATACTAGACCAAGCATTTTGATAATCCGCATCACTTCCGCCAATAGCAAAGCGATAACTGGTCGTTGGCGCTCCTGCCTTATTAGCCCAATAGCTGGTAACAGTCGAACCTGTAACATCTACCTCTTTTCCTTCAACAGAAACCTTCCCTGGTTTTTGACCTGTTGATTTTAAGACTTCGGATTTTACGACACTAGGATCTAAAGCGAAGCGCTCGTTCCCCCAAATGCTTGGGGAGGCTTGCTGAATCGCATTTACCAGATGAGCCATGTAATTAGAGTTATTGGAATAACCTGCTCTACGTGACAGTGAATGATTATCATCATGCCCAATCCAGCCACCTAGGGTTAATCTAGGTGTCGAAAGCATGAGCCACATATTTTCGTCTTGGTTGGTTGTACCAGTCTTCCCAATCCAATCTGCATTAGCCAGAGTAGGATTTAAAGAAGTCAGATTCGTCTTGAAGGTTGTTGTCACACGAGAGGATAGAACTTCTCGCAACAAGCCCTGCATAATTGTCGCAGTAGCTTTTGAATAGACTTGAACCGGTTTATCCTGATACTCATACACCACTCTACCATCTGCTGCTTCAATTTTAGAAATCACATGTTTTTTATGATATAGACCATTATTTGCTAGGGTCTGATAGCCATTGGTATGCTGGGCAACTGTGACTTCAATACCACCACCCATTGGCAGGCTCTCAATGCCGTACTCAGGAATCTCGTAACCCATCTTTTCCATATAACCTTTGACATCAACACCCTTTTCACGGAGCATACGATAGGTCCAGTAAGCCGGGATATTCCATGAATAGTTCAAGGCTTCTCCCAAGGTCATCATTCCAGTCCCCTTGCTATTAGCATACATAATCGGGTTGCCATTGGCAAAGTTTGTTGGATAGTTAGACAGAATCGTTTCGCTTCCCATCAAGCCCTGGTCAATAGCAATCCCGTAGGCAAGCAAAGGCTTGGTAGTAGAAGCTGGTGAGCGCTTGGTATCAAAGGCATGATTGTTTTGATTTTCTTGATAATTGCGACCACCTACAAAGCCTAGAATAGCACCTGTTTGGTTGTCCATCAGGACATTCCCTACTTCTACACGACCTGTTCCATCGTCTAAAAGATAGCCATAGTCAGCAACCGCAGTTTGCATGGCAGAATGAATTTTCTGGTCTATGGTAGTAGTAATCTTATAACCACCATTTTCAATTTCCTTGGCCGCCAAATCGCGATAGAATTTCTGAGTTGCCTCATTTTTCAACTCCTTAGCGGAGACATTGTCTCTCTGAGCTAGATAATCATACATACGTTCCTGAGCTTCTGCCAAGGCTGTAAAGTATAAATAGCCTCGTGATACACCTGTGACTGTAGCTGAAGGGAGAAAGTCCTGTTTAAGATTGTAATCCTTATATTGAGAATACTCGTCCTTGCTTAAGGCACCTGTACGATACATACTGTAAAGAACTGCCTTAGCCCGTCTTAAGCCAATTTCTAGGTCTTCATCACTCTTCAACTCCCCAGTATTTTCATAAGGAGAGTAGGTAATGGGACTCTGTGGAAGTCCTGCTAAAAATGCTGCTTGAGGAACCGTCAACTGACTGGCATCTACACCGAAAATCCCCTCAGCTGCCTGCTGAGCTCCTGCAATATTCTGCCCCTTATTATTTCGGCCAAAGGGAGCCACATTGAGATAGGTCGTTAAAATCTCATCCTTATTCATGGCACGTTCCAAGGCAAGAGCATCCACAATCTCTGTCGCCTTACGAGCCAAGGTCGGCGCATCCCCAACCACCTGCTGTTTAATCAGTTGCTGGGTCAAGGTTGAACCCCCACTAGAGGAACCCAAACCTACAAATTTCCCCAAGGTCGCACGAATCACCGCCTTGGGCACTACACCCTTATGTTCTTTAAAGTGTTCATCTTCCGTCGCAATGATAGCCTTCTTCAGATTTTCCGAAATTTGCTCAGATGAGATAGAAGTGCGCAACAAATCACTCTCTATGGAAGCAATCACCGTCCCGTCCGAATAGGTAATCTCTGAAATAGAAGAGATGTCCTTGACCTGATTCACCAATTCTTCTGTCTGAGGCACCCGAACCTTGTCAAATAAGGCCACTCCGTACCCCAAAGCAATCCCGGCTCCCAACATTCCTCCTATAAAACCAAGCACAAAGAGTAAGTTAAATAAGGCTTTTATACTTAGTAAAATAGCTGGAAAAACGGCTGACTTATCTAAGGTTTTAGATTTTTTGGTACTTGAACCTTTCTTGCCAGGTCTAGCTGATTTTTTATTTTTTTGTTTTTGCTGGAAAAATTCCAGCATTTTTCGTTTTAATTCATTTAATTGATTTTGCATGGATTTCCTCACTCTATCTATTATACCATAAAAGGGAAACTTTCAATAAAATAGCCACTTTCTTCCCTATTCTGCTAGGCTATTGCCCGAGTTTATGATACAATAGGTAGAAACAATAATTTTAAAAAGGAGAAAAGACACATGCACATTTTTGATGAGCTAAAAGAGCGTGGTTTGATTTTTCAAACGACTGATGAAGAAGCTTTGCGTAAAGCCCTAGAAGAAGGTCAAGTTTCTTATTATACTGGCTACGATCCAACTGCTGACAGCCTTCACCTAGGCCACCTTGTCGCAATCTTGACAAGTCGTCGCTTGCAACTAGCAGGTCACAAACCTTATGCGCTCGTTGGCGGTGCTACTGGTCTCATCGGAGATCCGTCCTTCAAAGATGCTGAACGTAGTCTCCAAACAAAAGACACAGTAGATGGCTGGGTCAAGTCTATCCAAGGACAACTTTCTCGTTTTCTTGATTTTGAAAATGGCGAAAACAAGGCTGTCATGGTCAACAACTACGACTGGTTTGGCAGCATCAGCTTCATTGACTTCCTCCGTGATATCGGAAAATACTTCACTGTCAACTACATGATGAGCAAGGAATCTGTGAAAAAACGAATTGAAACAGGAATTTCTTACACTGAGTTCGCTTACCAAATCATGCAAGGTTACGACTTCTTCGTTCTTAACCAAGACCACAACGTAACGCTTCAAATCGGTGGTTCTGACCAGTGGGGAAATATGACAGCTGGTACCGAATTGCTTCGTCGTAAAGCTGACAAGACTGGCCACGTAATCACAGTACCGCTTATCACAGATGCAACTGGTAAGAAATTTGGTAAATCAGAAGGAAACGCAGTCTGGCTCAATCCTGAAAAGACTTCTCCATACGAAATGTACCAATTCTGGATGAACGTTATGGACGCAGACGCTGTTCGCTTCTTGAAGATCTTTACTTTCTTGTCACTTGATGAGATTGAAAACATCCGTAAACAATTTGAAGCAGCTCCACACGAACGCTTGGCTCAAAAAATCTTGGCTCGTGAAGTCGTTACACTTGTTCACGGCGAAGAAGCTTACAAAGAAGCCCTCAACATCACTGAGCAGCTCTTTGCAGGAAACATCAAAAACCTTTCTGTTAAAGAGCTCAAACAAGGACTTCGTGGTGTGCCAAACTACCAAGTACAAGCAGACGAAAACCACAATATCGTGGAACTGCTCGTCTCATCTGGTGTAGTTAACTCAAAACGCCAAGCCCGTGAAGACGTTCAAAACGGTGCTATCTACGTCAACGGCGACCGCATCCAAGACCTTGACTATGTCTTGACTGACGCAGATAAGTTGGAGAATGAACTGACTGTTATCCGTCGCGGTAAGAAAAAATACTTTGTATTGACTTACTAAACTATTCAACATTTATCTATAAACAAAGGAGTTACCCTCGAGAAAGGTAACTCCTTTTTGCTGTGAATAGTCCCCACCTATCCCTTAATAGACAGGCTACGCAGGACTATGCGCAAGGTTGTTAGATTATGTAAGATAGAGAGATTTGAAGGACTGAGCCAATTAAACAAGCCAAAGCCAATCAAACTACTATTTACGACAACGGTATCTTGAATATTCTTCTTGATGAGTGTTTGCAAAGATGATGATAGCCAATCCAACTCTTGGAAGAAATCCAAACGATTATCTAACAATAAGATATCACTCATCTGCTTAGAAATATCTGCGCTCTCATTCATCACCACACCGATATCTGATAGGGTTAGAGCAGCTGAGTCATTCAATCCATCTCCAACCATCAAAATAGTATGACCTGCTTTCTGCAGTTCCTCTACTAACTCAAATTTCCCATCAGGTTTCAAGTCTGTATAGACCTGATCAAAGGGCAAATCTTTAACTAATTCCTCTGTTCTAACCAAGGTGTCCCCTGTTGCCAGAATCAATTTTTTCCCTTGTGCCTTAAGTTTCTCCAAGGCTGCTTTTGCTTCTTTTCTCAAAGGAGTATGAATGCAGAACATTCCAATCAATTCATTCTGGTAGGCTAAGAATAAGAGATTGTAGTGACTCTTGTACTCTTCAATTAAAGCATTTTGTTCTGAACTGATATGAATTTGCTCATCCTGCATCAAAACATAATTCCCAATAAGAACTGGTTCCCCATCTATATGAGATTTAATCCCCTTGCTTGCGATATATTGGAGTTTCCCATGCATTTCCTCATGTTCAATTCCCTCTATCTCGGCTTGCTTGACGATGGCATTAGCGATAGGATGATAAATGTGTTCCTCAAGACAGGCACTGATTCTGAGAATATCTTCCTCACTATAGTCCCCAAAAGGTAACACCTTTTCAACTATCGGATAGCTAGTTGTGATTGTTCCCGTCTTATCAAACAAGAAAGTATCAACTTCCAGATATTTCTCCAAAACATCCCCATCCTTAATCACCATTTCACGGTTCAACCCCTCCTTGATAGCTGTCAAATAAGCTACAGGAGTAGAGATTTTCAAAGCGCAGGAGAAATCGACCAATAGGAAAGAAATAGCCTTAGAAAAAGAACCTGTTAATAGGTAAGTCAGCCCAGCCCCCAAGAAATTATATTTGACGACCTTGTCCGCCATCTTGATGAAATAGCGTTGTTTCGTTTTCTTGTTTTCTTCAGATTTCTTCATCAACTCAATCAGCTGTAAAATCCGGCTGTTCATCTGATTATCGGTTACACGAATGCGTAACTCTCCAGTTTCTAATACTGTATTTGCACAAACCAAATCAGACTCTCTTTTTTCAACTGGAAAACTCTCTCCTGTCAAGGAACTTTCGTTGACCATACCTAAACCTGAAACTACTTGTCCATCAAACAGAATTTCATTTCCTTGAGATAGGACCAAGACATCTCCTATTTGAACATCAGAACTCTTGATACTAACAACCGTATCGCCCTGTACTAGGAATACGTCGCTCTCTTTTGCAAGAAGACTCTGTTCTAAATCTGTTGCAGTTTTTTTCAAGGACCACTGATCTAAATGATTCCCCAAATCAAGCATAAACATGATATTACTAGCTGTCTTGGATTGGTTCATAAACAAGGACAATAAAATCGCCGAACAGTCCAAGACTTCCATCGTTAGTTCCTTACGCGCTAGTGTTTGATAGGCTTCTCTAATATAGCCAAAAGCCTGATAACAAGTCCATATATAGCGAATAGGATACGGCACAAAACTACGAAAAAGCACACGCTTAATCGCTGCACCTGAAACAATAGAATAAGCACTCTCTTCTCTACGAATGGGAAGAGTCATCAACTCAGAAACTTTCCCTTTGTCAATTCTTTTTAAAAAGGCTTCTGCATTATCTAATACAGAAAAGCCTTCTTTTATACGTAGAGTAAAGTGCTGTTGATCCATGTAAAACTGGATAGACTCAATCCCCTTTTCATCTCTCGCCAAGGAACGAAGATAGTCTTGAATATCCAAGGTGAGTGAAAAAGAAGATGATAGTCGGATATGTTGGTATCCTCTATGTAGCACTTTAAAAGACATATTATTCTCCTATAAGGCTATCTAATTGCTCTTCTTTTTTCTCTTGCTCGTACAAATATTTGGCATCTTGCAAGACATCGTCTCCATGTTGCTTCACAACAGAAACAGATGCATCTAGCTCGTCTTTCAACTTGTAAGCCTTAGCCAAAGCTTTAGAATAACCTTTTTTAGCTTCCTTACTTGCCAAGATTTTCAAACCAAGGGTACCAAATGCAACACCACCTAAAAAGAGTGATGATTTTTTCGCAACTTTTGCGACGGTCAATACTTCTTTTAACATACTTATTTCCTCCTAGCTATTATTATATAACAATTTAGATATAAAAGCAATTTAATTTTGGCACTTTGAAAAGTAATTATACTACTATTTAATTTTATTACAAATCATCCTAAAGTTGCTTTCATTTGCCTCTTTTGATACACTTAAACTATGAATACAAATCTCAAACCTAAACTCCAGCGTTTTGCTTCTGCGACTGCCTTTGCCTGCCCTATCTGCCAAGAAAATCTGACTCTGGTAGAGACTAGTCTCAAGTGCTGCAACCGTCATTCTTTTGACTTGGCTAAATTTGGCTATGTCAATCTGGCACCTCAAATTAAGCAATCTGCTAACTACGACAAGGAAAATTTTCAAAACCGCCAACAAATCCTAGAAGCTGGATTTTACCACGCTATCTTAGAGGCTGTATCTGACTTGTTAGCAAATTCAGAAACTAGCACCACAATCTTGGATATTGGTTGTGGCGAAGGATTTTATTCTCGTAAACTTCAAGAAAATCACCCTGAAAAAACCTTCTATGCCTTTGACATTTCCAAAGATTCCGTCCAAATCGCTGCCAAGAGTGAACCAAACTGGGCAGTCAATTGGTTCGTTGGCGACTTGGCACGACTTCCAATAAAAAACGCTAGCATGGATATTCTGCTTGATATCTTCTCACCTGCCAACTATGGAGAATTTCGTCGCGTTTTATCCAAAGACGGTATCTTGATAAAGGTTATCCCAACTGAAAATCACCTCAAAGAAATCCGTCAGAAGGTACAAGACCAGCTGACAAACAAGGATTATTCTAACCAAGATATTAAAAATCATTTCCAAGAACACTTTACCATCCTATCTAACCAAACGGTCTCTCTGACTAAGACTATCACAGCAGAACAACTCCAAGCCCTACTCAGTATGACCCCTCTCCTCTTTCACATCGACCAGAGCAAGATTGACTGGAGCCAACTGACAGAGATTACCATTGAAGCAGAGATTTTGGTTGGAAAAGCATTCTAAACTAGACTTCGCAAAAGTAGAAAACTTACCGAAAATCTTCAATATTACAAAAACGCATAAGAACAGGTACTCAAAAACCTTAATCTTATGTGTTTTGTTATGCAAAAATCACTGGAGTTTCTATACACATTAAGGGGAAATAGTTGAAATCAGTTCTCTTAATAACCATTGAATACCATATAGTACATTTGCCCCAAATATGATATAGGCCGTATAAATCAAGTATTTCGATTTTTCCCGCCTCAAAGAATAGATCTTGTACAAGATAAACAAATTTAAAATAATAAATAATAGAGACAAAATCTTCCTCCAAAAATCAATCCGTCCATTTATATTTTGAAAAATATTTTTTAACATAATAGCACATTTTTCTTGACTACAATAACATTATATGATAAAATGTAAGCGAATACAAATAAAAAGGAGGATTGATCTTATGAATGAAAAAAAACGTACATATTTTATTTGTGCAAGTATTATTATTTCATCTATAATTTTAGGACTCTTTATTTATAAAGGAATTTATGACGGATTTGACGTTTTGGGTCAATTTATAAACGATGGCCTCAGGGTAATTAGTACTAATATTAGTAATATTGGTAGTAGTAGTATTAGGTAGTTAATAGCAATAGAATTCAAATAAAAAACGGTAATTTAGTGAATGAAC
The DNA here is from genome assembly GCF_013277195.1 of Streptococcus sp. 2579. NCBI lineage: Bacteria > Bacillati > Bacillota > Bacilli > Lactobacillales > Streptococcaceae > Streptococcus > Streptococcus sp. 2579. The sequence continues at coordinate 10,037 of NZ_VMMM01000028.1, read as the reverse complement.
TGCACCCCAAAAGTTAGACAGAAAAAATCTAATTTTTGGGGTATTTTTATTATGAAATTAACTTATGATGATAAAGTTCAGATCTATGAACTTAGAAAACAAGGATATAGCTTAGAGAAGCTTTCAAATAAATTTGGGATAAACAATTCTAATCTTAGGTATATGATTAAATTGATTGATCGTTACGGAATAGAGTTCGTCAAAAAAGGGAAAAATCGTTACTATTCTCCTGATTTAAAACAAGAAATGATTCATAAAGTCATACATGAAGGCTGGACTAAAGATAGAGTTTCTCTTGAATACGGTCTCCCAAGTCGTACGATACTTCTTAATTGGCTAGCACAATACAGGAAAAACGGGTATACTATTGTTGAGAAAACAAAAGGGAGAGTACCTAAAATGGGACCTGAAGAGAGGACAGAATTAGAACGTCTTCAAGCAGAAAATGAGTACCTGAGAGCGGAGAATGCTGTCCTAAAAAAGTTGAGAGAACTCCGCTTGAAGAAGGAAAAAGAGAAAGAAGAAAGACAGAAATTGTTCAAGAATTAATCACTGATTTTTCGTTAGATATTCTTCTAAAAGCCATTAAACTAGCTCGTTCGACCTATTACTATCACTTGAAACAGCTAGACAAACTAGATAAGAATCAAGAGCTTAAAGCTGAAATTCAATCCATTTTTATCGAACACAAGGGAAATTATGGTTATCGTCGGATTCATTTAGAACTAAGAAATCGTGGTTATCTGGTAAATCATAAAAGAGTTCAACGCTTGATGAAAGTACTCAATTTACAAGCTAAAATGCGACAGAAACGAAAATATTCTTCTCATAAAGGAGATGTTGGCAAGAAGGCAGAGAATCTCATTCAACGTCAATTTGAAGGCTCTAAAACAATGGAAAAGTGCTACACAGATGTGACAGAATTTGCCATTCCAGCAAGTACTCAAAAGCTTTACTTATCACCAGTTTTAGATGGCTTTAATAGCGAAATTATCGCCTATAATCTTTCAACTTCACCCAACTTAGAACAAGTAAAAACAATGTTGGAACAGGCATTCACAGATAAACGCTACGAGAATACGATTCTCCATAGTGACCAAGACTGGCAATACCAACACGATTCTTATCATCAGTTTCTTGAAGGTAAGGGAATTCAAGCATCCATGTCACGTAAGGGTAACAGCCCAGACAATGGTATGATGGAGTCCTTCTTTGGGATTCTGAAATCGGAAACATTTTACGGTTATGAGAAGTCGTTTCAGTCGCTTAAGCAATTGGAACAAGCTATTGTAGACTATATTGATTACTACAACAATAAACGAATTAAGGTAAAACTAAAAGGACTTCGCCCTGTGCAATACAGAACTAAATCCTTCGGATAAATTAATTGTCTAACTTTTGGGAATCAGTACTCAAAAACCTTAATCTTATGCGTTTTGTTATGCAAAAATCACTGGAGTTTCCATACACATTAAGGGGAAATATTTGAAATCAGTTCTTTTAATAACCATTGAATACCATATAGTACATTTACCCCAAATATGATATAGGCCGTATAAATCAAGTATTTCGATTTTTCCCGCCTTAAAGAATAGATCTTGTACAAGATAAACAAATTTAAAATAATAAATAACAGAGACAAAATCTTCCCTCCAAAATCAATCATAAAAGTAGGCAGTCAAGCATAGTTCTAATCTTTATTTTCGATTCGAGATAACAAACTTATCAATAAATAGCAAGTGAAATAAGGCAAGTGTAATTCCAAATAAGCACCCATGATAAGAGATTTCTTGATGGGTAAGAGGGAAAAGAGTATCATTACCCGCCAAGAGGCAGGTCAAAATGATAAATAAAATCCAAAATAAATCCGTCCATTTATATTTTGAAAAATATTTTTTCCACATAAAAACACCTTCTTTCCTACAATTATATTATAATACTTTATGTAATCGAATACAAGGGGTATGAGGTTGAAAGAGAGTAAAAAGCAGTATTTAAAGCCTTCACTGTATCTATGATTTCTATCTTTTTAAGACAAGATTGACTCAAATCTACATCATTAAAAAAGCGAATTTCAATCGAAACTCGCTTTTTTACAAAATGTATTAGTATAAATTTGTATCTTAGTTCAAGTGCCAGATATCTTCGTTATACTGAGCAATTGTACGGTCAGATGAGAAGAACCCTGCTTTAGAAATGTTAACGATGACTTTATCCAACCATGCGTCACGGTCTTCGTAGTCAGCCAACATTTGCTCTTTCACTTTGATGTAATCTTCTAAGTCAAGAAGAGTCATGAACCAGTCTTTGTTGATCAATTCATTGTAAAGACGTTCCAAGCGCTCTTTATTTCCAGCTGCAAGAACTGCATCGCTAACGATGAAGTCAACCAATGGTTTGATAGCTTTACGAGCGTAGAATTCGCTTGATTTGTAAGCTGCTTTTGCGTAAAGGTCGATAACAGTTTCTGAATCTTCACCAAAGATGTAGATATTTTCGTCTCCAACCAACTCAGCGATTTCCACGTTAGCGCCGTCCATAGTACCAAGAGTCAAAGCTCCGTTCAACATGAATTTCATGTTACCAGTACCTGAAGCTTCTTTAGAAGCAAGTGAAATTTGTTCTGAGATATCACATGCTGGGATAAGGAAGCTTGCTGCAGTAACGTTGTAGTTTTCAACCATAACTACTTGCAAGTGTGGAGCTACTGCTGGATCGTTAGCAATAACTTCTGACATGCAAAGGATTAAGTGGATGATGTCTTGAGCGATTGTATAGGCTGGAGCTGCTTTACCACCAAAGAAGATTGTGATTGGACGAGCAGGGATGTTGCCAGCTTTGATGTCAAGGTATTTGTGGATCACGTACAAAGCGTTCATTTGTTGGCGTTTGTACTCGTGAAGACGTTTGATTTGGATATCAAAGATAGAGTTTGGATTGATTTCTACACCTTGGTGTTCTTTCAAGTGACGAGCCAATTTACGTTTGTTGTGAGCCTTGATGCTTTCCAATTTTTCTTTGACAGCTGCTTTGTCTTCATAAGACAAGAGTTTTTCAAGCTCATCAGCTTCATGGTGCCAACCATCTCCAAGAATCTCATCCAAGTAGTGAGACAAGCTTGGGTTAGCATGCATGAGCCAACGACGGAAAGTGATACCGTTTGTTTTGTTGTTGAATTTTTCTGGGTAAAGGTCATAGAAGGCTTTCAACTCAGAGTTCTTCAAGATTTCAGTGTGAAGTGCTGCTACTCCGTTAACGCTGTATCCGTAGTGGATATCCATGTGAGCCATGTGAACACGTCCGCTCTCATCGATAATTTGAACAGCTGGATCTTTGTATTCTGCTTTCACGCGACGGTCCAATTCTTCGATGATTGGTACCAAGTGAGGAACCACTTCTTGCAAGAATTCAAGAGGCCATTTTTCAAGGGCTTCAGCAAGTATTGTGTGGTTAGTGTAGGCAGTCATGCTACGAACGATTGAGATTGCTTCGTCAAGCTCGATACCACGTGCAGTCAAAAGACGGATCAATTCAGGGATAACCATTGATGGGTGAGTGTCGTTGATTTGGACAACTGCGTAGTCAGCAAGGTCATGCAAGTTGCTTCCTTTTTCGATTGCTTCGTCGATGATCAATTGCGCACCGTTTGAAACCATGAAGTATTGTTGGAAGATACGGAGCAATTCACCTTGACGGTCACTATCATCTGGGTAAAGGAAGAGAGTCAAGTTGCGAGCGATGTCTGTCTTGTCAAAGCTGATACCGTCTTTAATAATAGAAGAATCAACTGAATCCAAGTCAAACAAACGCAAGCGGTTCTTCGTTTCTGTCTTGTAACCAGGAACATCAATATCATAAAGAGTTGATGTCAAAGTAAAGTCTGCAAATGGTACTTGGTAGCTACGGCTTGAGCGAACCAACCAGTTTTGCTCTGTCAACCATGCATTTGGAATTGTTTCTTGTTGGTTGTTTTTAAGAACTTGTTGGAAAAGACCAAAGTGGTAGTTAAGACCAACACCATCACCGTTCAAGCCAAGAGTCGCAATTGAGTCGATAAAGCAGGCAGCCAAACGTCCCAAACCACCATTACCAAGAGATGGTTCCAATTCAACTTCTTCGACTTCGATCAAGTCTTTACCTGCAGCAGCAAGTTCTTTTTTGACATCGTCGTAAAGACCAAGGTTGATCAAGTTGTTTGACAAGAGTTTACCAATCAAGAACTCAGCTGAGATATAGTAAACTTTCTTTTTACCAGTGTTAACTGGTTTTTGGCTACTTGCAAGCTTGCTGTAGTTAAGAAGAGCAAGGTAAAGCTCTTCATTGCTACATTCTGCAATGGTTTTATTGTAACGATTTTGTACAAATTCTTGTAGTGATAACATGTTTAAGGTGTCTCCTGATATTGTATTATTTCTTTAATTCTACCAAATTTTCATTGATTCGGCGATAGATTGTTGTCAAGTCAAGCAAACCTTCCTCGACAGCTGGTGTCAATTGTTCCTCAGTCATACGCCAAGACCAGTTTCCACCAAGGGTAGATGGGAAGTTCATACGAGCTGTCTCATCCAATTCTAGCAAATCTTGCATAGTTGCAATTGCCATGAAGCTAACTGATGAAAAGACTGTGCGAAGCATAGCGTGTGGAACTGTTTCATACTCTTTACGGTTCGTGTAGCGAGCCATGTATTCACGAGTTGGATCGTCGATCTCATTACGGTACCAACCAAGGACCGTATTGTTATCGTGTGTTCCTGTGTACATAACAGAGTTAGCAGGTGCCAAGTGTGGGCTATCGATGCTTTCGTCTTCTGGGTTGAAGGCAAATTGAAGAATCTTCATTCCTGGGAAGCCAGTACGTTCACGTAATTCGATAACTTCGTCTGTCATGAAACCAAGGTCTTCTGCAATGATGTTTAGCTCACCAAGTTCTTCCTTAACGGCTGCAAAAAGCTTGTAGCCAGGACCTTTCACCCACTCACCAGGTGCTGCTGTATCAGAACCAGCAGGGATTTCCCAGTAAGATTCGAAACCACGGAAGTGGTCGATACGAACGATGTCGTAGATTTTGAAGCTTTCACGCAAGCGTTCAATCCACCATTTGTAGCCGTCTTTGTCCATTGCTTCCCAGTCATAGATTGGGTTACCCCAAAGCTGACCAGTTGCAGAAAATTCATCTGGTGGGCATCCGGCGATGCAAGTAGCCTTACCATTGACATCTGTCTTGAAGAGATGTGGATTTGCCCACATATCGCTTGAATCTTCCGCTACGTAGATTGGCATGTCCCCAACGATTTCGATGTGGTTGTCGTTTGCGTAAGCTTTCAATTTCAACCATTGTTGGAAGAAGAAGTATTGCGTCACACGGTGGTAAACCAACTTGTCTGCTAATTGCTCACGGTAGCTTTCAAGTGCTGAAGCTTTACGAGCACGAGCATCTGCATCTGGCCATTCTGTCCAAGCAAGATTGTCAAAATGCTCTTTGATAGCCATATACTCAGCAAAGAGCTCAAGCCATGATTGGTTGTCTTGAGCAAATTTCTCAAAATCTTTAACATCTCCGACTTCAAAGAAACGTTTCACCGCTTTTTCTAAAAGAGGACGACGTGCATAGTAAATCTTAGCATAGTCAACTTCAGACGCATCGCTACCAAAGTCAACTCCTTCAAGGTCACTTACTTCCAACAAACCTTGCTCCACCAAGATATCTAAATCGATAAAATGAGTGTTTCCTGCGAAGGCTGAGAAAGATTGGTAAGGAGAATCCCCGTAACTAGTTGTTCCTAATGGAAGGATTTGCCAGTAACGTTGTTTTGTACGAACCAAGAAATCAACGAAGTCGTAAGCACTTTGACCAAATGATCCGATTCCGTAAGCTCCTGGGAGAGAAGAGATGTGCATCAACACACCACTTTGACGTTTTTTCATAATAGCACCTCATGTGTTAAAATAATGGAACGTTGCGTATTTTAACAGACGCAAACGTTTGCGCTACTTATAAGTATACTCCTTTTCAAGCATAATTGCAAGCGTTTTTAAAAAAACTTTTTTGATTATTTTTAAGGAGACTAACTCATTTTAGCAAAGATAACTTGAAACTATCTAATCCTAAAGTTTGACTCTCATGAAACAGTCTACAAAGTGCAAAACCTCCTTAAAAAAACTTTAATTTATATGTAGGAGGCACAAAGGTCTATAGAAAATAGATAGGGATTAGAAACAAGGAAATAGCCCCTCCTGATTTCCCTCTTTAGACAGATTCCATCTATTTTTTATTAAAAATACTGTATTCTTATCTATTTCACACTTTCCTTCTATATAAAAAGTAAAATCATGCTATCAAATCAAGCTTAAAATTTTTTTAAAATTTTTAACAAAAACACTTGCAACCGTTTTCTATTTGTGCTATACTAAGCTCATAAAGGAAAACGTTTGCGTTTTTCTTGTCAATAAAACTTGTTATTCTTTAGGAGGAATACACTATGTCATCTAAATTCATGAAGAGCGCTGCTGTGCTTGGAACTGCTACACTTGCTAGCTTGCTTTTGGTAGCTTGCGGAAGCAAAACTGCTGATAAACCTGCTGATTCTGGTTCATCTGAAGCGAAAGAAATCACTCTTTACGTTGAGGACCAATACAAAGCTTATGCTGAAACAGTAGCTAAAGCTTATAAAGAACAATCAGGAACAACAGTTAACATCAAATCTGGTGACCAAATGGGTGGGCTTGACAAACTTTCTCTTGACAACCAATCAGGTCAAGCTCCTGACGTTATGATGGCTCCATACGACCGTGTAGGTAGCCTTGGTACTGACGGACAACTTTCAGAAGTGAAATTGAGCGACGGTGCTAAAACAGATGATAAAACTAAATCTCTTGTAACAGCTGCTGACGGTAAAGTTTACGGTGCTCCTGCCGTTATCGAGTCACTTGTTATGTACTACAACAAAGACTTGGTAAAAGAAGCTCCAAAAACATTTGCTGACTTGGAAAACCTTGCTAAAGATAGCAAATACGCATTCGCTGGAGAAGATGGAAAAACTTCTGCTTTCCTAGCTGACTGGACAAACTTCTACTTTGCATACGGACTTCTTGCTGGTAACGGCGGTTACGTATTCGGACAAAACGGTAAAGACGCTAAAGACATCGGTCTTGCAAACGACGGCGCTATCAAAGGTGTAGAATACGCTAAAACTTGGTATGAAAAATGGCCTAAAGGTATGCAAGATACGGAAGGAGCTGGAAACCTAATCCAAACTCAATTCCAAGAAGGTAAAACAGCTGCTATCATCGATGGACCTTGGAAAGCTCAAGCCTTCAAAGACGCTAAAGTAAACTACGGTGTTGCAACTATCCCAACTCTTCCAAACGGAAAAGACTACGCAGCATTTGGTGGTGGTAAAGCTTGGATCATCCCATCAAGCACTAAGAACCTTGAAGCTGCTCAAAAATTTGTAGACTTCCTTGTTTCAACTGAACAACAAAAAGCCTTCTACGATAAGACTAACGAAATCCCAGCTAACACTGAAGCTCGTTCATACGCTGAAGGTAAAAACGATGAGTTGACAACAGCTGTTATCAAACAATTCAAGAACGCTCAACCAATGCCAAACATCTCTCAAATGTCAGCAGTTTGGGACCCAGCTAAAACAATGTTGTTTGAAGCTGTAAGCGGTAAGAAAGATGCTAAAACAGCAGCTAACGATGCTGTAACATTGATCAAAGAAACAATCAAACAAAAATTTGGTGAATAAAAAATTTGTTCAAGGGGGGTGGAAATCAAATCCCCCTTTGAATTTATCAACAAAAACACAAATAGTTTAGGTTTTATGTAGAAACCAGTATCCTATGAAAGGAGTTATTATGGAAAAGCAACAACCTAGTAAAGCAGCCCTGCTGTCTATCATTCCTGGGTTAGGACAGATTTACAATAAACAAAAAGCCAAAGGTTTTATCTTCCTTGGTGTAACCATCGTATTTGTCCTCTACTTCCTAGCACTTGCAGCCCCTGAATTGAGCAATCTCATCACTCTTGGTGACAAGCCAGGTCGTGACAATTCCCTCTTTATGCTGATTCGTGGTGCCTTCCATTTAATCTTTGTAGTTGTTTATGTACTCTTTTATTTCGCAAATATCAAAGATGCTCATACAACTGCCAAACACATTAATAATGGTATTCCAGTAGCACTTACCTTTAAAGAAATGGTCAAAGGAATCTATGAAAATGGCTTCCCTTACCTCTTGATCATTCCATCTTATATTGCAATGACTTTTGCGATTATCTTCCCAGTTATCGTAACCTTGATGATCGCCTTTACCAACTACGACTTCCAACACTTGCCACCAAACAAATTGTTGGACTGGGTTGGTTTGACCAACTTTACAAACATTTGGAGCTTGAGTACTTCCGTTCTGCCTTCGGTTCTGTTCTTTCTTGGACTATCATTTGGGCTTTATCTGCCTCAACTTTGCAGATCGTGATTGGTATCTTCACAGCTATCATTGCTAACCAACCATTTATCAAAGGAAAACGTATCTTCGGTGTTATTTTCCTTCTTCCTTGGGCTGTCCCAGCCTTCATCACTATCTTGACATTCTCAAATATGTTTAATGATAGTGTCGGTGCTATCAACACTCAAGTCTTGCCGATCTTTGCTAAATTCCTTCCATTCCTTGATGGGGCTCTTATCCCTTGGAAAACAGACCCTACTTGGACAAAGGTTGCCTTGATTATGATGCAAGGTTGGCTTGGATTCCCATACATCTACGTTTTGACTTTAGGTATCTTACAATCTATTCCTAACGACCTTTACGAAGCAGCTTATATTGACGGTGCCAATGCTTGGCAAAAATTCCGCAACATCACTTTCCCAATGATCTTGGCTGTTGCAGCACCTACTTTGATTAGCCAATACACCTTCAACTTTAACAACTTCTCTATCATGTACCTCTTCAATGGTGGAGGACCTGGTAGTGTCGGTGGAGGAGCTGGTTCAACAGATATCTTGATCTCATGGATCTACCGTTTGACAACAGGTACATCTCCTCAATACTCAATGGCGGCAGCTGTTACCTTGATTATCTCTATCATTGTCATCTCAATCTCTATGATCGCATTCAAGAAACTACACGCATTTGATATGGAGGACGTCTAAGATGAATAACTCAATTAAACTCAAACGTAGACTGACTCAAACCCTTACTTACCTTTACCTGATTGGTCTATCAATTGTCATTATCTATCCACTTTTGATTACCATCATGTCAGCCTTTAAAGCAGGTAACGTCTCAGCCTTTAAACTAGATACTAACATCGACCTCAATTTTGATAACTTTAAAGGCCTCTTCACTGAAACCTTGTACGGTACTTGGTACCTCAACACTTTGATTATCGCCTTGATTACCATGGCTGTTCAAACAAGTATTATCGTACTTGCTGGTTATGCTTACAGCCGTTACAACTTCTTGGCTCGTAAACAAAGTTTGGTCTTCTTCTTGATTATCCAAATGGTGCCAACCATGGCCGCTTTGACAGCCTTCTTCGTTATGGCGCTTATGTTGAACGCCCTTAACCACAGCTGGTTCCTCATCTTCCTCTACGTTGGTGGTGGTATCCCGATGAATGCTTGGCTCATGAAAGGCTACTTCGATACAGTACCAATGTCTTTAGACGAATCTGCAAAACTAGACGGTGCAGGACACTTCCGCCGCTTCTGGCAAATTGTTCTTCCACTTGTTCGCCCAATGGTTGCCGTACAAGCTCTCTGGGCCTTCATGGGACCTTTCGGGGACTACATCCTCTCTAGTTTCTTGCTTCGTGAGAAAGAATACTTTACTGTTGCCGTAGGTCTCCAAACCTTCGTTAGCAATGTGAAAAACATGAAGATTGCCTACTTCTCAGCAGGTGCTATCCTCATCGCCCTTCCAATCTGTATTCTCTTCTTCTTCCTACAAAAGAACTTTGTTTCAGGACTTACAAGTGGTGGCGACAAGGGATAATATATCCCCGCCACCCTTTTTCATTTTATACTCTTCGAAAA
>NZ_VMMM01000027.1:0-2500 GCF_013277195.1 Streptococcus sp. 2579 | reverse complement strand
CCGTCGGAATCTGGGAGGACCATCTCCCAACCCTAAATACTCCCTAGTGACCGATAGTGAACCAGTACCGTGAGGGAAAGGTGAAAAGCACCCCGGGAGGGGAGTGAAATAGAACCTGAAACCGTGTGCCTACAACAAGTTCGAGCCCGTTAATGGGTGAGAGCGTGCCTTTTGTAGAATGAACCGGCGAGTTACGTTATGATGCGAGGTTAAGTTGAAGAGACGGAGCCGTAGGGAAACCGAGTCTGAATAGGGCGCCTTAGTATCATGACGTAGACCCGAAACCATGTGACCTACCCATGAGCAGGTTGAAGGTGCGGTAAGACGCACTGGAGGACCGAACCAGGGCACGTTGAAAAGTGCTTGGATGACTTGTGGGTAGCGGAGAAATTCCAAACGAACTTGGAGATAGCTGGTTCTCTCCGAAATAGCTTTAGGGCTAGCGTCGACATTAGAGATTCTTGGAGGTAGAGCACTGTTTGGGTGAGGGGTCCATCCCGGATTACCAATCTCAGATAAACTCCGAATGCCAATGAATTATGGTCGGCAGTCAGACTGCGAGTGCTAAGATCCGTAGTCGAAAGGGAAACAGCCCAGACCACCAGCTAAGGTCCCAAAATAATTGTTAAGTGGAAAAGGATGTGGGGTTGCACAGACAACTAGGATGTTAGCTTAGAAGCAGCTATTCATTCAAAGAGTGCGTAATAGCTCACTAGTCGAGTGACCCTGCGCCGAAAATGTACCGGGGCTAAAACAATTTACCGAAGCTGTGGATACCTTTATAGGTATGGTAGGAGAGCGTTCTATGTGTGAAGAAGGTGTACCGTGAGGAGCGCTGGAACGCATAGAAGTGAGAATGCCGGTATGAGTAGCGAAAGACAGGTGAGAATCCTGTCCACCGTAAGACTAAGGTTTCCAGGGGAAGGCTCGTCCGCCCTGGGTTAGTCGGGACCTAAGGAGAGACCGAAAGGTGTATCCGATGGACAACAGGTTGATATTCCTGTACTAGAGTATGTAGTGATGGAGGGACGCAGTAGGCTAACTAAAGCAGACGATTGGAAGTGTCTGTCTAAGCAGTGAGGTGTGAATTGAGTTAAATGCTTAGTTCTATAACATTGAGCTGTGATGGGGAGCGAAGTTTAGTAGCGAAGTTAGTGACGTCACACTGCCAAGAAAAGCTTCTAGCGTTTAAACATACTCTACCCGTACCGCAAACCGACACAGGTAGTCGAGGCGAGTAGCCTCAGGTGAGCGAGAGAACTCTCGTTAAGGAACTCGGCAAAATGACCCCGTAACTTCGGGAGAAGGGGTGCTGACTTTAAGTCAGCCGCAGTGAATAGGCCCAAGCAACTGTTTATCAAAAACACAGCTCTCTGCTAAATCGTAAGATGATGTATAGGGGGTGACGCCTGCCCGGTGCTGGAAGGTTAAGAGGAGTGTTTAGCGTAAGCGAAGGTATGAATTGAAGCCCCAGTAAACGGCGGCCGTAACTATAACGGTCCTAAGGTAGCGAAATTCCTTGTCGGGTAAGTTCCGACCCGCACGAAAGGCGTAATGATTTGGGCACTGTCTCAACGAGAGACTCGGTGAAATTTTAGTACCTGTGAAGATGCAGGTTACCCGCGACAGGACGGAAAGACCCCATGGAGCTTTACTGCAGTTTGATATTGAGTGTCTGTACCACATGTACAGGATAGGTAGGAGTCTATGAGATCGGGACGCCAGTTTCGAAGGAGACGTTGTTGGGATACTACCCTTGTGTTATGGCCACTCTAACCCAGATAGGTGATCCCTATCGGAGACAGTGTCTGACGGGCAGTTTGACTGGGGCGGTCGCCTCCTAAAAGGTAACGGAGGCGCCCAAAGGTTCCCTCAGAATGGTTGGAAATCATTCGCAGAGTGTAAAGGTATAAGGGAGCTTGACTGCGAGAGCTACAACTCGAGCAGGGACGAAAGTCGGGCTTAGTGATCCGGTGGTTCCGTATGGAAGGGCCATCGCTCAACGGATAAAAGCTACCCTGGGGATAACAGGCTTATCTCCCCCAAGAGTTCACATCGACGGGGAGGTTTGGCACCTCGATGTCGGCTCGTCGCATCCTGGGGCTGTAGTCGGTCCCAAGGGTTGGGCTGTTCGCCCATTAAAGCGGCACGCGAGCTGGGTTCAGAACGTCGTGAGACAGTTCGGTCCCTATCCGTCGCGGGCGTAGGAAATTTGAGAGGATCTGCTCCTAGTACGAGAGGACCAGAGTGGACTTACCGCTGGTGTACCAGTTGTCTTGCCAAAGGCATCGCTGGGTAGCTATGTAGGGAAGGGATAAACGCTGAAAGCATCTAAGTGTGAAACCCACCTCAAGATGAGATTTCCCATGATTTTATATCAGTAAGAGCCCTGAGAGATGATCAGGTAGATAGGTTAGAAGTGGAAGTGTGGCGACACATGTAGCGGACTAATACTAATAGCTCGAGGACTTATCCAAAGTAACTGAGAATACGAAAGCGA
>NZ_VMMM01000026.1:0-22119 GCF_013277195.1 Streptococcus sp. 2579 | reverse complement strand
ACGAAGTCAGCTCAAAACACAGTTTTGAGGTTGTGGATAGAACTGACGAAGTCAGTAACCATACCTACGGTAAGGCGACGCTGACGTGGTTTGAAGAGATTTTTGAAGAGTATTAAGGAGCAAAACGGATGCAGACTGCTTCGGGAATATGGAAGTCGTTGGAGAGTTCTGCTAGACGACCATTGTCACAATTACGTTTAAAGACAGTTGCATTGTCAGAGTCTTGATGGACAACAATGAGAAATTTTTGGTCGGGTGTCAAATCAAAATCACGTGGAGTCTGACCATGCGTTGGAACGATTTCTAGCAACTCTAAGCTACCGTCCGCAAGGATGGTATATACTGCGATAGAATCATGGCCACGGTTAGAAGCGTAGAGGTATTTACCGTCTTTAGAGAGACGAATAGCAGCGGTTCCATTAAAGCCTTCGTAAGCTTCTGGTAAAGTTGAAATAACCTGCATACGTTCAAATTCGCCAACACCATCGTAGATTAAAACCTCGATAGTACTATTGAGTTCACAAATGAGATAAGCAATTTTATAATGGTTATGGAAAACGATATGACGAGAACCAGCTCCAGGAATACTATTGTAGGTATAGAGTTTAGATAATTTCCCTTCTTGATCAAGGTCATAAGTGATAACTTGGTCAGTACCCAAATCACAGGTCACTAGATAGTGGTCAGGTGTTAAATCTGTATAGTGAACATGGGGGGAAGCTTGATTCTCATGTGGACCTTGGCCACTGTGTTGATCTACATCACTAAGTAAAAGACTCCCATCCTCCTGACGTTTATAAACAAGGACCTGTCCTTTATGGTAGTTGGCTGCATAGACCAAATCACGCTTTTCATCAACGGCAACATAACAGTGGGGGGCTCCCTCCTCAACGACGTGATTTAATAAAGTCCCGTCAGTTTGATAGGCTGCAATGCCCCCCTTGCCATTTTGACTACCAACAGTGTATAGGTGTTGGTGCTGGTCAAAGGCAAGGTAGGTTGGACTTGGCTCAGCTGCAAAAAGTTCTAGGTTTGAAAGCTGACCAGTTTCTGTATCAAAGTCAGCCTTGTAAATCCCTTGGGAAGTACGACGTGTGTAAGTTCCAAAATAAACAGTTTCTTTCATAACTCTACCTCTATATAAAGATAAGACTATTATATCACAAAAACAAGCCAATTAAAGACATCCAATTAGATGTAAGCACTTTAAAAAATAATTGATTGGTTTTTTAAAAAACATAATAATATTGAGATTGTTTTCCTTACTTTTCTTCTTAAAAGTGCTATAATGAACTCATAAAATGTTTAAAGGAGTCCTTACTATGAAAAAACGAGTTTTTCTAGCAGCTGGTGTAGCTATACTCTCGGCAGCTATGCTAGCAGCGTGTTCAACAGGTGGTAAAGATGCTACTAAACCTGTTACCTATACCTATGTCTTCTCTACAGATCCTACGACTCTGGATTATACAGTTTCTGGTAACAAGAGTACAAAACAGGTCACAGGGAACGTTATTGACGGTCTACTTGAAAATGACCAATATGGGAATCTGGTTCCATCAGTTGCAGAAGATTGGACTGTTTCAAAAGATGGTTTGACCTATACCTATAAAATCCGTCAGGGTGTCAAATGGTATACCAATGAAGGCGAAGAGTATGGTGAAGTCAAAGCTCAGGACTTTGTAACTGGTCTGAAGCACGCAGCTGATAAGAAATCACAGGCTCTTTATCTGGTTCAAGACTCGGTTCAAGGTTTGGACGATTATGTCAATGGGAAAACAACAGATTTCTCTACTGTTGGTGTAAAAGCAACAGATGATTATACGGTTGTTTACACTTTGAACCATCCAGAATCTTTCTGGAATTCTAAGACAACAATGGGCGTTCTTGCCCCAATTAGCGAGGACTTTTTGGCTTCTAAAGGAGATGACTTTGGGAAGGCGACTGATGTAACAAGCATTCTTTATAATGGTGCCTACCTCCTCAAGGGATTGACATCTAAATCTTCCATTGAGATGACCAAAAATCAAAACTATTGGGATAAGCAAAATGTCTTTATTGATGATATTAAATTGTCTTTCTTTGATGGTCAGGATGCCGATTCTCTTGGACGTGGCTTTGATGAAGGACATTATCCAGCGGCACCTCTCTTTAAAAATTCTGCCAACTATGAACGTCTAAAAGAAAAGTACAAGGATAATATTGTATATGGTCAACAAAGAGGTGGCGTATTCTATATGTCTACTAATATTGATCGTGTAGCTTATAACCATACTGCTAAAACAAGTGATGTGGAAAAATCATCCACTAAAAAGGCTTTGTTGAATAAAGATTTCCGTCAATCCTTGGCTTTCGCTGCAGATCGTACGGCTGCAGTATCTCAAGTATTTGGGGACGAAGTGGCACCTCGTAAATTACGTACAAGTTTTACCCCTCCAACATTTGTCCAAGTTGGAGAGCAGTCGTTTGGGCAAGTAGCTAAGGAAGAACTGGATAAGTTGGATAGCGCTTGGAAAGACGTGAGTCTTGATGATGCACAAGATTCACTTCATAATGTAGACAAGGCTAAAGCTAAATTTGAAGTTGCTAAGAAAACACTTCAAGCCGATGGAGTACAGTTCCCCGTTCATTTAGACCTTCCAGTTTCCTCTACTCAGACAGATTTTATTCGTCAAGCCCAATCTTATAAACAATCCATTGAGGAAGCCTTAGGCTCTGAAAATATAGTGATTGACATTCAACAAGTTTCTGATGATGAATTGGGAAATATGACAGTATTTGCAACATCAACTGACAATATTGATTGGGATATCAATGTAAATAGTGGTTGGAGTCCTGATTATGCAGATCCATCAACCTATTTAGATGTATTTGATCCAACGTCTGGCCCAACTCTTCTAGGAGCACTTGGTGTAGCACCAGGTACAGATAATCCGGCAATCAAAGCTGTTGGTTTAGATAAGTTTAAAGAGTTAATTACGGATGCTAGTGGTGAGAAAACAGATCTGCAAAAACGTTATTCTAAATATGCTAAAGCTCAAGCTTGGTTAACAGATAGTGCCTTGGTTATTCCTGTATACTCAGATGGTGCCCAAATGCTAATAACGAAGAAAGTTCCAGGTAGCGGTGCAGATGGTTGGGTAGGTGATAAGACAAGTGAACACAGCTACAAGTACCAAAAATTACAAGACAAGATTGTAACGTCTAAAGAAATGGATGAGTTCCGTAAGAAATTTGCTGATGAAAAAGCCAAATCAAATGCTGATTATCAGAAGAACTTAGACCGTCATATTCAAGAATAATTGAATCTCCTCTTTTGAGGAGATTTTTTATGTCGCTGTCTCCATGTAATACTCAATGAAAATCAAAGAGCAAACTAGGAAGCTAGCCGCAGGCTGTACTTGAGTACGGCAAGGCGAAGCTGACGTGGTTTGAATTTGATTTTCGAAGAGTATAAGCACTTAAAAAAAGAGTTATTTTACTTCAAAAATGGTATAATGAGAGAACGATAGAAAGGAAGTATTTATGGAGCAAAAAGAGAAACATTTTAGCCTATCTTGGTTTTTTAAGTGGTTTTTAGATAACAAGGCCATTACGGTATTTTTAGTAACCTTATTATTGGGATTGAATCTTTTTATTTTAAGTAAGATTAGTTTTCTATTTTCACCTGTTTTAGACTTTTTAGCAGTTGTGATGTTGCCAGTCATTCTATCTGGTTTACTATACTATTTACTGAATCCTATTGTTGATTGGATGGAGAAGCGTAAGGTTAATCGCGTCATAGCCATCAGCATTGTCTTTGTCATCATAGCTCTCTTTATCATTTGGGGCTTGGCAGTCGCCATTCCAAATCTGCAACGTCAGGTTTTGACATTCGCAAGAAATGTACCAATCTATCTTGAAGATGCAGATAGGGTTATTGATGATTTGGTAACCAAGCGTTTACCAGATGATTTCAGGCCTCAGTTAGAACAAGTTTTGACAAACTTCTCTAGCCAGGCTACAGTTTGGGCAAGTAAGGTTTCATCTCAGGCAGTCAACTGGGTGAGCGCCTTTATTAGCGGGGCATCTCAAGTGATTGTTGCCTTGATTATCGTTCCTTTCATGCTCTTTTATCTCTTGCGTGATGGGAAAGACTTGCGTAACTATTTGACCCAATTCATGCCAACAAAATTGAAAGAACCTGTAGGACAAGTTTTGTCAGATGTGAATCAACAGTTGTCCAACTATGTTCGAGGGCAAGTGACAGTGGCTATTATTGTTGCAGTAATGTTTATGATCTTCTTCAAGATCATTGGTCTACGCTATGCGGTTACGCTGGGTGTTACTGCCGGTATTCTAAATCTGGTTCCTTATCTTGGTAGCTTCCTAGCCATGCTTCCTGCCTTAGTTCTGGGCTTGATTGCTGGTCCAGTCATGCTTTTGAAAGTAGTGATTGTCTTTATCGTAGAACAAACTATTGAAGGCCGTTTTGTCTCTCCATTGATTTTGGGAAGTCAATTAAACATCCATCCCATTAATGTTCTCTTTGTTTTGTTAACTTCAGGATCTATGTTTGGTATCTGGGGAGTTTTACTTGGTATTCCGGTTTATGCCTCTGCTAAGGTTGTCATTTCAGCCATTTTCGAATGGTATAAGGTAGTCAGTGGTCTATATGAATTAGAGGGCGAGGAAGTCAAGAGTGAACAATAGTCAACAGATGTTACAGGCTTTGGAGGAGCAAGATTTAGCCAAGGCAGAACATTATTTCGTCAAAGCTTTAGAAAATGATCCAAGTGACCTTCTGTATGAGTTGGCAACTTATCTTGAAGGGATTGGTTTTTATCCTCAGGCCAAGGAAATTTACCTGAAAATCGTAGAGGACTTTCCAGAGGTTCATCTTAATCTAGCAGCAATCGCTAGCGAGGATGGTCAAATAGAAGAATCCTTTGCCTATCTAGAGGAAATCCAAGCTGACAGTGACTGGTATATTTCGGCTTTGGCGCTTAAAGCAGACCTTTACCAGCTGGAAGGTTTGACAGATGTGGCGCGTGAGAAATTATTGGAGGCCTTGACTTACTCAGAGGATCCTCTCTTGATATTGGGCTTAGCAGAGTTGGATAGTGAGTTGGAAAATTACCAAGAAGCTATTCAAGGCTATGCCCAGTTAGATAATCGTACTATTTATGAGCAAACAGGCATTTCTACCTATCAACGAATTGGCTTTGCCTATGCCCAGTTAGGGAAATTTGAAACGGCTACTGAGTTTTTAGAAAAAGCTCTGGAGTTAGAATACGATGACCTAACAGCTTTTGAGCTGGCCAGTCTTTACTTTGATCAAGAAGAATATCAAAAAGCCACCCTCTACTTTAAGCAGCTTGATACCATTTCTCCTGATTTTGAAGGATATGAGTATGGGTACAGTCAGGCCTTACATAAGGAACATCAAGTTCAAGAAGCCCTGCGTATCGCTAAGCAAGGCTTAGAGAAAAATCCCTTTGAAACTCGCCTCTTGCTAGCTGCTTCACAATTCTCTTATGAATTGCATGATGCTAGTGGGGCAGAAAATTATCTCCTTACTGCTAAAGAAGATGCTGAGGATACGGAAGAAATCTTACTCCGTCTAGCAACTATTTATCTGGAGCAGGAGCGTTATGAGGATATTATAGACTTGCAGAGCGAAGAGCCAGAAAATCTCTTGACCAAGTGGATGATTGCTCGTTCCTATCAAGAAATGGACGATTTGGATACTGCCTATGAGCTTTACCAAGAGTTGGCAGGAGATTTAAAGGACAATCCAGAGTTTCTGGAACACTATATCTACCTCTTGCGTGAATTGGGCTACTTTGAGGAAGCAAAAGTTAATGCACAAGCTTACTTAAAACTGATTCCAGATGATGTGCAAATGCAAGAACTGTTTGAGAGATTGTAAGAATGTTTAAACATATAGAACTGTAGTTTATCTCTTTTGATAGCTACGGTTTTTATTTGTATATGATAGAATTTTTTTACAAAAATGGTTGGTTATTTTGTTTATTCATGCTATAATAGGAACAATTACTTTTAGGAGGTGCAGTATGTCTTATTTATTTGAGATATTACCGAGTTTACTGAATGGTGCGAGCACGACTGTACAGGTCTTTGCACTGGTCTTGCTATTTTCGATTCCTTTGGGCGTTTTGATTGCCTTTGCCTTGCAAGTCCATTGGAAGCCCCTCCATTATCTGATTAACATTTACATCTGGGTTATGCGTGGCACCCCCTTACTCTTGCAACTGATTTTTATTTATTATGTGCTTCCAAGTATTGGGATTCGTTTAGACCGCCTTCCTGCTGCCATTATTGCCTTTGTTCTCAACTATGCAGCTTACTTTGCAGAAATTTTCCGTGGAGGAATTGACACTATTCCAAGAGGACAGTATGAGGCTGCCAAGGTCTTGAAGTTTAGTCCCTTTGCCACAGTGCGCTATATTATCTTGCCCCAAGTGACCAAGATCGTTCTTCCTAGTGTCTTTAATGAAGTTATGAGTTTGGTCAAGGATACTTCTTTGGTCTATGCTCTTGGAATTTCAGACCTTATCTTGGCTAGTCGAACAGCTGCCAACCGTGACGCCAGTCTGGTTCCCATGTTCTTGGCAGGAGCCATTTACTTGATTTTGATTGGGATTGTGACAATTATTTCTAAAAAAGTTGAGAAGAAGTATAGTTATTATAGATAGGAGGCTGCCATGTTAGAATTACGAAATATCAATAAGGGATTTGGTGAAAAGCAAATTTTATCTAATTTCAGTCTAAGTATTCCTGAAAAGCAAATCCTGGCTATCGTTGGGCCTTCCGGTGGCGGTAAGACAACTCTTTTACGTATGCTTGCGGGTCTTGAAACCATTGATTCAGGGCAAATCTTTTATAATGGACAACCTTTAGAGCTGGATGAATTGCAGAAGCGAAACCTACTGGGATTTGTCTTCCAAGATTTTCAACTGTTCCCTCATTTATCAGTTTTGGACAATTTGACTTTATCGCCTGTGAAGACCATGGGGATGAAGCAGGAAGAAGCTGAGAAGAAGGCGAGTGGACTCTTGGAACAGTTAGGACTGGCAGGGCATGCAGATGCCTATCCATTTTCATTATCTGGTGGGCAAAAGCAGCGGGTGGCTTTGGCGCGTGCTATGATGATTGACCCAGAAATCATTGGCTACGATGAACCAACTTCTGCCCTAGATCCAGAATTGCGCTTGGAAGTGGAAAAACTAATCTTGCAAAATAGGGAACTTGGGATGACCCAGATTGTGGTAACCCACGATTTGCAGTTCGCGGAAAATATCGCAGATGTATTATTGAAAGTAGAACCTAAATAGGAGGAAAAATGGATGAAAAAATGGATGCTTGTATTAGTCAGTCTGATGACTGCTTTGTTCTTAGTAGCTTGTGGGAAAAATACTAGCGAAACTAGTGGAGACAATTGGTCTAAGTACCAGTCTAACAAGTCTATTACTATTGGATTTGATAGCACTTTTGTTCCAATGGGATTTGCTCAGAAAGATGGTTCTTATGCAGGATTTGATATTGATTTAGCTACAGCTGTTTTTGAAAAATACGGAATTACAGTAAATTGGCAACCGATTGATTGGGATTTGAAAGAAGCTGAATTGACAAAAGGAACGATTGATCTGATTTGGAATGGCTATTCCGCTACAGACGAACGCCGTGAAAAGGTAGCTTTCAGTAACTCATATATGAAGAATGAGCAGGTATTGGTTACGAAGAAATCATCTGGTATCACGACTGCAAAGGATATGGCTGGAAAGACATTAGGAGCTCAAGCCGGTTCATCTGGTTATGCGGACTTTGAAGCAAACCCAGCGATTTTAAAGGATATTGTCGCTAATAAGGAAGCGAATCAATACCAAACCTTTAATGAAGCCTTGATTGATTTGAAAAACGATCGAATTGACGGTCTATTGATTGACCGTGTCTATGCAAACTATTATTTAGAAGCAGAAGGTGTTTTAAACGATTATAATGTCTTTACAGTTGGACTAGAAACAGAAGCTTTTGCGGTTGGAGCCCGTAAGGAAGATACAACTCTGGTTAAGAAGATAAATGAAGCTTTTTCTAGTCTTTACAAGGACGGCAAGTTCCAAGAAATCAGCCAAAAATGGTTTGGAGAAGATGTAGCAACCAAAGAAGTAAAAGAAGGACAGTAAGATAAAATAGTGGCTGAGACTGCGTTTTGATTAGCAAAACGTAGTTTTTTTGTAATCTAGGAAAACGATAATAGCGATTGAATCTGGATAATTGAATATGGAATAGCCCACTGTGATTTCTAAACCATTGTTAAAAATTGATTTGACTTCCAAAATTAAAATGTGCTGTAACGAAACGCTGATGTAACTGTTTTAGGAACAATAAAACGCATAATATCAAGGTTTTTGCACCTTACATTATGCGTTTTTGTGATTTTAAGACTTGTTAGCTGATTTTTTACAATCCTGCGAAATCTTTGATTTCTTGTGCTGACATTGAAGAGTCGCAACGGACATTGATTTGTCCATCTGCAACGTGAACAAATCCTGGTACAGTTGGGATTCCGTAGCGTGAGCGGAATGCTTGCAATTCATTGAGTTGGCTTGGTTCTTCACTATTGATGAAGTAAATGTGAGCTTTGGTTTCAGCTACGACACCAGCCAATGTACCTGCAAATTTACGGCAGTAAGGGCAAGTTTTGCGACCGATAAAGAAAGTTGCAGTTTCTTTTTTATCAAGAGCTTCTTGCGCACGCGCAACTGTAGTGACTTCAAGGTCTTTGATGTTATCTAAAAATTGTTCCATGAGATTACCTCGCTTTCATTTATAAGTCTAGTATGCCATAAAGTTTCTAAAATTGCTTAGATTTGATACGAAAAAAAGATGAGATTGGTTGGTCTCATCTTTTTAGGTCTTTATTTTACAAAAGCATTGATTTCTGCTTCGATATTAGCAATCTTAGCTTGTGATTCTTCGTTGGTTTCCCCTACAACTGCAATGTAGAACTTGATTTTTGGTTCTGTCCCTGAAGGGCGAACGGCAATCCATGAACCGTCAGCAAGTGTGTATTTCAACACATCACTTGGAGGAGTTGTCAAGTTTGTAACAGTTCCGTCAGCAGCAGTAGCAGTTTGTGCCTTGAAGTCTTCTACGACAGTGATAGCTGTTGCGTTCCATTCTTTTGGAGCATTATTACGGAATTTAGCCATAATCGCTTTGATTTGTTCAGCACCATCGACACCCGAAAGGGTAACAGAGATTGTTTTTTCTGCGTAGTAGCCGTATTCTTTGTAGATTTCTTCGATACCGTCAGCAAGGGTCAAACCACGTGAACGGTAGTAGGCAGCAAGTTCAGCAACGACAAGAACAGCTTGGATAGCATCTTTATCACGTACGAATGGTTTAATCAAGTAACCGAAGCTTTCTTCAAATCCCATCATGTAAGTGTGATTGTGTTTTTCTTCGAATTCTTGAATTTTTTCAGCGATAAATTTGAAACCTGTCAAAACGTTGAACATGCTTGCGCCGTAGCTTTCAGCAATCTTCGTTACCAAGTCAGTTGATACGATAGATTTGCAGAGCGCTGCATTTTCAGGAAGAGTTCCAGCGTTTTTGTGGGCTTCCAAGATGTATTTAGCCATGATAGCGCCGATTTGGTTACCTGATAGGTTAAGGTAGCTACCATCTTTTTGAAGAACTTCAACACCAACACGGTCAGCGTCTGGGTCAGTTGCCACAAGAACATCTGCACCAACTTGACGACCAAGTTCTTCAGCAAGGGCAAAGGCTGCTTGGCTTTCTGGGTTTGGAGATTTTACAGTTGAGAAGTCAGGATCAGCAGTTGCTTGCGCTTCAACGACTTGAACTGAGTCAAATCCTGCTTGGGCAAGAGCACGACGAGCCAACATCTCACCAGTACCATGAAGTGGTGTGTAGACAATCTTCATGTCTTTACCAAATTCTTCAATCAAGGCTGGGTTGATGTTAACGTCCTTAACTTCTTTGAGGTATTCAACATCAACAGCCTCGCCGATAACTTCAATCAAGCCAGAGGCTTTTTCAGCTTCCACATCAGCAACTTCTACCGCAAATGGGTTTTCGATTGCGCGGATATAAGTAGTCAAAGCGTCTGCGTCGTGTGGAGGCATTTGTCCACCATCTTCACCGTAAACCTTGTAACCGTTAAATGGAGCAGGGTTATGGCTGGCTGTGACCATGATACCTGCGAAACAGTTGAGGTGACGAACCGCAAATGATAGTTCTGGAGTTGGACGAAGGCTTTCAAATACGTAAGATTTGATGCCGTGTTTAGCAAGAACTGCCGCAGATTCAAAGGCAAACTCAGGTGAGAAGTGACGGCTATCGTAGGCGATTGCTACACCGCGTTCTTTCTCGTTTCCGCCTTTTGACTCAATCAAACGAGCCAATCCCTCAGTAGCTTGACGAACAACATAGATGTTGATGCGGTTTGTACCAGCGCCAATCAAGCCACGCATCCCTGCAGTACCAAATTCAAGATTTGTATAGAAGGCATCTTCCTTTGTTTTTTCATCCATATTTTCCAAATCTTGACGAAGGTAGTCAGGAAGCTCTGCAAAATCAACCCATTTCTGGTAATTTTCTTGGTAAGACATTCAAATTCTCCTTTATTTTTAAAACATTTAATCAGTTTGATTATATCATTTTTTTTAGTTTTAGTAAAACCTTATCTGCTTCGAAAATCTCTTCAAACCAGGTCAGATTGAATTTGGGGTTTATACGATGTTGAGGCTAGAAAAAATTGAATTTCAGTAAAAAAAGTAAGTCTTCTCATAATAAAACATTGATACCAAACGTTTTATTATGAGAAGACTGTTACCCAGCCTCTTTATACACAACCTCAAAACAGTGTTTTGAGTAATCTGTGACTAGACGTTTAGTTCTAAGAATGCCATCTTGAACAGATGGTTTTCTTGACCGTTATTGGTGATAATCTTTCAGCAAGGCTTCAAACTCAGACACGGTCATACCCAGCTGTTGGCTGGCAATCTCAGAAGTCAGTAGACCTTGGCGGACTAAATTTAGTAGCATGGACAAACTTCCTTCAACTTTCCCTCGCTCCAGTCCCTGTTCAAGACCTTCTTCTCGCCCTTTTTCAATCCCCTCTGCACGACCACGTTCTAATCCTTTTTCCTCAGCTTGTTCCAAGGCATAGTCCTGTGCTAACAAGGCTTGTTCTTCACGCCTGCGTTGTTCACTAAACATTTTCCTGTCCTCCTCGGACCAGCTCTTGTAGTCTAGCAGTTGGTCTGCTTGGCTGATGGCTCGCTCAGGTTGCTGGGTAAAGGGTTTGTTCCCGAAAAACTCTAACCATGGTTTGCGAATACTATCTTTGCTGGTTTCCCTATATTTTTTTAATTCCAAGAATGCCATCTTGACCAGATGATTTTCCTGACCATTGTTGATAATGGTTAAAACCTCACCTGTCGTGTCCTCGCGCATGCTAAAACTGTGGAAAGCCAAGTCATCTTGGAAATAATTACTATCCACAATAGCGATTGCGTAAACAGGTGCGATGTGTTTATAACTCTGGTGAGTATCTCCTTCACGTTGCCGGATTTTTTCAAGATTTTGATTGACCTGACTACATAGATAAGCCCACAGGCGATTGATGAAAAAATTCTGATGATGAACCTGAATCTCAATGATTACTTGAGTGCCATTATCTAGTTCAGCTAAAACGTCTATACTGGTATAGAAATCTTGCGCCGAATAAGGTAGGGAAGGCAAGACGTGAATATTGCTCCCCTCCAAAATAGTTACATTTTTGGCTGGCAAGTCCAGCATATCGCGAATAAATTGACAAGTGATTTCTGGATTGCTAAAGATTTTTTTAGCAACCAAATCATTGGTTGGGCTGATGCCCGGATGACGTACAGTCATGTTTGCTCTCCTTTCATTATAGCACATTTTTTAATCTAATTTGCTAGATTCTATGCTTCTATCTATTTATTCGGAAAAGAAAGGGAAAAGTTCAAACTTTCCTGAAAATAGCAATACATTAAGTAAAAAAAGATAGCCAAACTCTTTACATCAAGAAATTTAGCTATCCTTTTTAGTTGTTTTTGTATCGTGTAATATTTACAGATTTCTCACTTATGTTCTTTCAACAGTGCCTCAAACTCAGACACGGTCATGCCCAGCTGTTGGCTGGCAAATTCAGTGCTTAATACATGTTGGCGAACTAGATTTGCTAACATTGCGAAACCGCCTTCAGCTCGCCCACGCTCTAGTCCCCGCTCCAAGCCCTTTTCCTCAGCTTGTTCCAAGGCATAGTCCTGTGCTAACAAGGCTTGTTCTTCGCGCATACGTAGTTGACTAAACATTTTCCTGTCCTCCTCGGACCAGCTCTTGTAGTCCAGCAGTTGGTCTGCTTGGCTGATGGCTCGCTCGGGGTGCTGGGTAAAGGGTTTATTCCCGAAAAACTCCAACCATGGCTTACGAACCTCGTCTTTGCTGGTTTCTCTGTATTTTCTTAATTCCAAGAACGCCATCTTGACTAGATGATGTTCCTGTCCATTATTGGTGATGGTTAAAACCTCACCTGTCGTATCCTCTCGCATGCTAAAGCTATGAAAAGCTAAGTCATCTTGAAAATAATTACTGTCCACGATAGCGATAGCATAAACTGGGGCGATGTGTTTGTAACTCTGGTGGGTATCACCTTCACGTTGACGAATTTTTTCTAGATTTTGATTGACCTGACTACACAGATACGCCCACAGGCGATTGATGAAAAAATTCTGATGATGTACTTGAATCTCAATGATAACTTGAGTGCCATTGTCTAGTTCAGCTAAAACGTCTATACTGGTATAGAAATCTTGTGCTGAATAGGGCAAAGAAGGCAAGACATGAATATTGCTTCCCTCCAAAATGGTCACACTTTTGGCTGGTAAATCCAGCATATCGCGAATAAATTGACAAGTGATTTCTGGATTACTAAAGATTTTCTTAGCAACCAAGTCATTGGTTGGGCTGATGCCCGGATGACGTACAGTCATATTTCTTCTCCTTTCATTATAGCACATTTTTTAATCTAATTTACTAGATTCGATGCTTCTATCTATTTATTCGGAAAAGAAAGTGAAAAGTTCAAACTTTCCTAACAAAAAAGATAGCCAAACTCTTTACATCAAGAAATTTAGCTATCTTTTTTAGGTTGTTTTAAGATTGCATAACGCTTACAGATTTCTCACTTATGTTATTTCAACAGCACTTCAAACTCAGCCACAGTCATTCCCAATTGCTGGCTGGCAACCTCGGAAGTCAGAATACCTTGACGTACTAGATTTACTAAACCTACTTTTAATCCCTCTTCAATGCCTTCTGCTCGCCCACGCTCTAAACCTTGTTCAATACCCTCTGCACGACCGCGTTCAAGTCCTTGTTCAACCCCCTCAGCCCTAGCTGTTTCCAAGGCATAGTCCTGTGCTAACAAGGCTTGTTCTTCGCGCATACGTAGTTGACTAAACATCTTCCTGTCCTCCTCGGACCAGCTCTTGTAGTCCAGCAGTTGGTCTGCTTGGCTGATGGCTCGCTCGGGTTGTTGGGTAAAGGGTTTATTCCCAAAAAACTCCAACCACGGTTTGCGAACCTCGTCTTTGCTGGTTTCTCTGTATTTTTTTAATTCCAAGAACGCCATCTTGACCAGATGGTTTTCTTGTCCGTTATTGGTGATAGTTAAAACCTCACCTGTCGTATCTTCTCGCATACTAAAGCTGTGAAAAGCTAAATCGTCCGAGAAGTAGTTGCTATCTACAATTGCGATTGCGTAAACAGGTGCGATGTGTTTATAGCTCTGGTGTGTATCACCTTCACGTTGACGAATTTTTTCTAGGTTTTGATTGACCTGACTGCAAAGGTAAGCCCACAGGCGATTGATGAAAAAATTCTGATGATGTACCTGAATTTCAATGATTACTTGGGTTCCATTATCCAACTCCGCCAAGACGTCTATACTGGTATAAAAATCCTGCGCTGAGTAGGGTAAAGAAGGCAAGACATGAATATTGCTTCCCTCCAAAATCGTCACATTTTTTGCTGGTAAATCCAGCATATCGCGAATAAATTGACAAGTGATTTCTGGATTGCTAAAAATTTTCTTAGCAACCAAATCGTTGGTCGGGCTAATGCCCGGATGTCTGAGAATCATATTTCCTCTCCTTTCATTATAGCACATTTTTTAATCTAATTTACTAGATTCGATGCTTCTATCTATTTATTCGGGAAAAAGTAGAAAAAGAGTAGAAAAAATGTCAAATTGTCTCATTTTTTAAAGAAAGAAATAAGTGTAAAAGTTAATGGAAATCCAAAAGCAAGCTGGAAAGGTCTCAAAGCGCAGCGCTGAGCTTGCTGATAGGAGGAAGTAAGTCCATAATATGCACACGACAAGGCAAGGATGATGAGGCTTCATCTTTGGTGTCGACTTACTGATGATGGACTCCTAACCTAGCTTTGCTCTCAGTAAAAAGAGTCGTCTATCTCCTAGTCTTCCATTCAAAAAATTTGAAGTTTCAAGCCGACTGGTGTATAATATATTCATGAATTGTATTCTATTATATAGGAAGTAATAGGGCACAATATATATATATATATATAGGAGTGTAAGAATGAATCATCCAGAAAAACAATTAAAATACAGTATTCGGAAAGTGAGTGTCGGTGCAGCTAGTGTTGTCATTGGGGCGCTCTATCTTTTGATGGGAGCTGGGATTGCTCATGCTGAGGGCGTGGAGTCAGCGAGGGAAGCTGAGAGGACAGCAAACCCGACAGATCCAAAACAGTCTGGAAATGGAGAGACAGGAAACAAGTCTGACCTCAGCAATACTGATGCAGCAGCAAACACCTATAATGCTCCCGTAGCTGAAAATCCGCTAGTAGCTCCAGAAAGTACGAAACCTCGTACTCGTAGTAAAAGAGAATTACCTGATGGGGATACAGGAGAGACACCAGCTGGCGCTACAGGGACTGAATCAGAGCCGACTTCTGGAAATGAGGGAGGTTCAGACCCAGCAGATACTGATTCAGCTTTACTGGATGCCAATCGTAAGGGTGACACAGTAAAAGACAATCAGCCTGGGGTACGTGTACCTAAAGATGAAGAAAATGGTGGGGATGATAAGAATGCTAACTTAACATTTGATGCTCCTAAGGAAAATCTGACTCTCGAACAATTATGGGATATTGTAAAAAATATGCCAGACGACTTCCAAAATAATGAACGTTCATACTTGAGAAATATGAACACCCTTGGTGATGCTCTGAACTTAGAACCAGGTGAAATCCGAGAACTCCATGATTTTGGTGGTTGGAGTGCCATTGATAAAGAAGGAGCCAAAGGTAAATTCGTTATCGGTAGAAAGAACGAACAAGGTTACTTCACAGGTTGGTATAGGAAAGAAGATGGTAAGATTGAACAAGGCGGTATGCTTGGCGGAGATGCTTTAGACAACATCTATGTACACGAGCAAGCCTTAGACCGTCGTTTCAGGTATATGCTCATGCTTGTTAAAGGACGTACACGTGCCAATCGTGACGAGAAGGTTTCGGATAATACAGATTATGATCCTAAATCTCAAAACGAACGTGCGGGTTTGAATTCTACTGATTATAATAAACTTCCATTTTTGAAGAAGGATGAATATAATAAATATTCTCCAGGTGTTGTTGGATATAATGGGATAGAAAAGCAGTTTACTGCCTTTTCTCCTGCCTTCGGAAGCCGTGTTCGTGTGGAATTTGTAACAGGATATATCTCAGATATTAACGGTTCTAAAGGAACCTATCGAGTAGTCATTAAAACTAAGAATACTGCTGGTCAAGAGAATACGGTATACGATCAAACCATTCACCGTATAGCCGAAATCGTTCAAAACGAAGAGTTGTATAAGAAAGGTTTAAATGTAGAACAGGCGAATTTCCAAATTTCCAAATTTTTTAAAGATGAGTTTAAATATCGTGTTAATAAAATTACTCAAGAGAAAAAAATGCGAATCCTTTATTAAAAGGAAAACCATCTAGTAAATATACGCAAGAAGATAAAGATCTTATTGCTCAATATGAAGCAGAAGCTATGGAAGAAGCTAAAAAACAAGGCGATATTGTGCTGAATGTTGACCAGGATACCATGCACATAAAAAATTCAGGAAAAAGAGATTCAGAATGGAAGAAAACTTTTACAAACACATCGCAGTCAACTACAAAGCTAGCAAATGAGTTGAATACTTTATTGAAAGAGGCTGATAAAGATACTCCTAATACCCCAACTTGGCTAAACGCGAGTAAGGAGGCAGATAAAGCTAAAGCTGATGACAGAGCATATAGATTACTTACTACTCTTATACCAGGTGCTAAGAAAATTATCTATCATGTTAACGATGATCAGCTGGAAGTTGAAACAAAAAACTACACCTATACTGCCGCTAGAAATGGTAGTAAGGAAGCGGGTATCCAAGGGTCAGATATAGAAGCAACTGCAAGTGCAGCGACATATGATGTTGATCCCAGAACCTTTGAGAGAGAGAATACAAATACAAAAGCAAATGTCCTTAATAATGGTTGGGCTAGATCTGGTTCTGAAGAGTTCAAACACTTCTCACATTTTGTAGGGGTAGACAAAGGGATTGAGCGAACGAAGGTACTGACTGATAAAGAACTATCTGCTAAGATTAGGGACGCAGTGGGTCCTGGAGATAGCAATCTAGGAAAAGGTGGCTACTTCTCTACTGGGGATGTTCTATTAGGAAAAGATGTTGTTTCTTATACCGTACAAGTATTTTCAGAGAATAATGATAGAGTAGGGGTAAACCCTCAAAGTCACCGTGTTCAGTATAATCTCCCAATTCTAGCTGACTTTTCAGTCATCCAAGATACTGTGGAACCATCACGAAACGTTGTTGAAAAAATCATTCCAAAACTAAATATTCCCGAAGAAGAGAAAAAGAAAATAACCGAAAAAATCAAGGAAAAGAAGAAAACCTCAGAATTGGCAGACCTAATCTCAGGAAATGTGAAAGTTCGCTATGTTGATGAACAAGGGCGTTTGCTATCATTGAAAAATGATACTGGAATTGGAGAAAAAGAAAGTGACGGAACCTACATTACCAATAAAAAACAACTGATTGGTACGAGTTATGATGTCACAGATAAAAAACTCAGTAGCCTGACTACCACTGATGGGACATATTATACTTTTAAAGAATCCGATACAAATTTTGCAGGTTTAACTGGGAATATTGTAAGCGAAGGTAGAACAGTAACTTTAGTTTATAAAGAAAGCGAAGCACCGGCAGCAACAGGAAACGTGACCGTAAAATACGAAAACGAAGCCGGAGAAACAATCGCAGAAGCAAACGAACTGAAAAAAGATGTGGAAACAGGAACGGACTATAATGCCGCAGACGCTAAGAAAGACCGCATCGAAAAAGATGGAAAAGTCTATAAATACAAAGCAGTCAAAGCAGGCTCCGCAGCTGAAACAGGAAAAGTAAGTGATACAGAAGCAGTCATCACCTACGTGTATGAGTTAGTGAAAACTCCGGACAATTCAACACCAGATAAACCAATTCCAGAAAAACCGGAAATTCCAAGTCCTCAGGAACCAGGTACTCCAGGTGAACCGACTCCAGACAAACCAAACCCACAACCAAATCCAGAGCATCCAAGTGTTCCGACATCAAGCCCAGAACTACCAAATCAAGAGACTCCAATACCAGAGCCAACTCCAGAACCAGATACTCCAAAACCTGAAACTCCAGTGAGTCCAGATCCAGAAGTTCCGACTTATGAGACAGGTAAGAGAGAGGAGTTGCCAAACACAGGTACAGAGGCTAATGCTGGCTTAGCTGGGGCAGGATTGTTGACCTTGTTAGCAGGTTTGGGACTAGGATTCTTCAAGAAAAAAGAAGATGAATCCGAATAATATCAAAACGTTGCTTCCTGCCAAAAGTTGGATGAGTTATCTGGCTTTTGGCTCGGAGTCAACAACCTAGAAACTAAAATAAAAGTAAAATTGAGGAAAATATGTCAAGACAATCAACTAAGAATAAAAAGTATGCTTTACGTAAAATCGGAAAAGTTTTCGGTTCCTGTGTAGTGGCTACTGTCATTACCCTAGGTGGTGTTGCAATAATGGCACCTAATGTAGTCTACGCTTCAAATAATGAATCGGGGGAGGAGGTAGAGAAAATTACAGATTTATCTGCTTCAGATCAAGGGTATGAAGTTCGAGTGCCTAAAGGTAAAAAATATGTAAGAAATGATAAGGTTGAAGATCATACGCCAAGACTGATACATGAAGGTAAGAATGGTAGAAGCTTTATTAAAGAGACAGAGGCTGAAGAGAGTGAAGAAATGAAATCATTATTTGAAAAATTATATGATGAAGATAATGATGGAGTGATTGACGCCAAATATAAAAGGGCTGATGCTGATACTATAAATGAGCATGCAGGTAATCCAATTGCTGGTACACAATTTGTTGAACCCAAAGTGAGTGAGGTTAACCCTAAATATCCTCATCGTGTTGATGCAGGGGTAACGAATATTAACGATATATATGACAGTAATAACGATGGGAAACCCGATAATGCTGATGGTGAGATTGATGAGAATGATACTATTGTAGAGGCTAATAAACCAATAACAGTAGATCCAAATGCAGAAAAAAATGTTGTGAAAGATGATGGGACAGTTGTCTTATCTAAGTATTATCGTATCCATGTTAACGAAGGAGATACAGCCGACAAAGACGATGACATCTACGAAGTTGGTACAAAACCAAAAGTTGTAGAAACACCGATTGATTACCCAACACGTTATGAACGTGATGACAATATCCCAGAAGGTGAAGAACATGTTGAAGTAGCTGGTAAAGCTGGTAAAACAGTTACGACAACAACGTATAAGCTAAACGAAACTACAGGCGAAGTAACACCAAATGAACCAGAAACAGTAACAACAGATCCAGTAACGAAAGTTGTTAAACGTGGAACTCAACCAAAAGTTGTAGAAACACCAATTGATTACCCAACACGTTATGAACGCGATGACAATATCCCAGAAGGTGAAGAACATGTTGAAGTAGCTGGTAAAGCTGGTAAAACAGTTACGACAACAACCTATGAAGTGGATCCTAACATTGGTAAAGTGACTGAAAATCCATCAACGTCAGAAACAACACCCCCTGTTACAAGAGTTGTGAAAATCGGTGCCCAACCTAAGGTTGAAGAAACACCAATTCCGTTCACAACACGTTATGAAAAAGATGATGAATCACCTAAAGGTAAAGAAACAGAAGTAACGCCAGGTGTAGACGGTAAAACAGTTACGACAACAACCTATGAAGTGGATCCTAACACTGGTAAAGTCTCAGAAAATCCATCAACGTCAGAAACAACACCCCCTGTTACAAGAGTTGTTAAACGTGGTACACAACCAAAAGTAGAGAAAACACCAATTCCATTCCCAACTCGTTATGAGGATGACAACTCAATTCCAGAAGGGGAAGAGAGAGAAGTTACAGCTGGTGTCAATGGTGAAACAGTTAAGACTACAACCTACGCAATCAACCCTGATACAGGTGAAGTGACTGCAAATGAACCAACAAGTGAAACTACAAACCCAGTTACACGTGTTGTAAAACGTGGTACACAACCAAAGCCAGGGGAAACACCAGAGACTCCACAACCAAAACCAGGGGAAACACCGGAGACTCCACAACCGAAACCAGGAGAAACACCGGAGACTCCGCAACCGAAACCAGGAGAAACACCGGAGACTCCACAACCTGAACAACCAACAAATCCTGCGGAAACACCAGCTCAACCAGTCCAACCGTCTGAAGGTGAAGACCAACCAGATCTTAAGGTAGCTCCGCCGACTATCGCTATTGTGGAAGAACCAAATAAAGCAAGTTTCGAAGTAAAAGCTCCTAAAAAAGATGCAGATACAGTCAAAATTATCTATCCTAAGAGTGATGGCTCTGGTAATGAAGTTCTAACTCTTACCAAGCAACCTTCTGGCGAATGGACTTTAGACAAACAACCTGAAAATGTTACATTAGACAAGAAAACAGGTACTGTAACCATTCCACGAGAATCAGTTGTCAATAAACAAAAAGTCCAAGCTCAAGCCAAGCATAAAACGAGTGGTTATACGCCGTTTGTATACGCTGCTTTATCAATCGAAGAAGCAAACCCAGAGCATCCAGTAACGCTATGGGTAGATACAGCAGGAACTGAGCTTAAGAAACCAGTGGTTGGCAAAAAAGAACCTGCTGGCGAAATTGCAGGCTACAAGTGGTTATCTAGTCGCTTAGAAGAAGGTATTTTGACGCATACATTTGAGAAAGTAGCGAATGGAACTCCAAGTTCACCAGAAAGCTCAACTAGTCATCCAATGACTCCATCAAGTTCGCCATCAACTTCAACGCCAGAAAAACCAAACAAAGCTGAAACTCCAGCGGTTCGTACAGTATGGCGCGATGAAAACGGAAAAGACTTGAAAGTGCCATCAGTTGATAAGCAAGAAGCAGGTGAGGTTCCAGGCTATGAATTTGTTGAGAGTCACCGTGAGGGAGATAACTTGACAGTTCATGTGTTTAGAACCAAGCAAGCTCAAACTCCTGCTCCAAAAGACCAAACTCCAAATCCAGAACAGGCTGCAAGCCCAGTACCATCTAAAGTTTCAGAACAAAAAGGTGAAGCAGTGGCTACAGCTACATCAGAAAAGACAGTAGATAGTGCAACATCTACAAAAACATCTGATAAAGCAGAGTTGCCAAACACAGGTACAGAAGCGAATGCTAGCTTGGCTAGCGCTGGTATCATGACCTTGTTAGCAGGTCTAGGATTAGGATTCTTCAAGAAAAAAGAAGACTAAAAACTCATAGTTTTTAAGAAGATGATTCGTCATCTTCTTTTTTTGGGCTCTTTGTCAACTGTAGTGGGGTGGAGAAAAGCTAATACTCTTCGAAAATCTCTTCAAACCGCGTCAACGTCGCCTTGCCNNATCTACAACCTCAAAGCAGTACTTTGAGCAACCTGCGGCTAGTTTCCTCTTTGATTTTCATTGAGTATAAGATTAAGAAGAGGCTGAGAAAAAGCCTCTCAAATCAGAAAAACGCATAGTATCAGGTGTTCAAAACTTGAGACTATGCGTTTTCGTTTTATTGTGGGAAGATTTACTTTATTTTCTCCGGAAGTTGAGTTTTGGTCCAGTCTCTTTAAATTATATGTTATCTTAAATTCAGAACAGAACATTATAACTTATAAAACATTGCTAGAAATTGATTCGACTTTACTATCCTATTTGTTCAGAGTTTATTTCCTTTTGCTATAAAGTTTGAATTTCTTTTGTTTTTTCTACTCTTTTTCCGAATAAATAGATAGAAGCATCAAATCTAGTAAATTAGATTAAAAAATGTGCTATAATGAAAGGAGAGCAAACATGACTGTACGTCATCCGGGCATTAGCCCAACCAATGACTTGGTTGCTAAGAAAATCTTTAGCAATCCAGAAATCACTTGTCAATTTATTCGCGATATGTTGGACTTGCCAGCAAAAAATGTGACCATTTTGGAGGGAAGCAATATTCACGTCTTGCCTTCCTTACCGTACTCGGCACAGGATTTCTATACAAGTATAGATGTTTTGGCGGAGTTGGATAATGGTACGCAAGTTATCATCGAAATTCAGGTTCATCATCAGAATTTTTTCATCAATCGCCTGTGGGCTTATCTGTGCAGTCAGGTCAATCAAAACCTAGAAAAAATTCGCCAGCAAGAGGGCAATACTCACCAGAGTTACAAGCATATCGCACCTGTTTACGCAATAGCTATTGTGGATAGTAATTATTTCCAAGATGATTTAGCTTTCCACAGTTTCAGTATGCGCGAAGACACGACAGGTGAAGTCTTAACCATCACAAACAATGGACAAGAAAACCATCTAGTCAAGATGGCATTCTTGGAATTAAAGAAATACAGAGAAACCAGCAAAGACGAGGTTCGCAAGCCGTGGTTGGAGTTTTTTGGGAACAAGCCCTTTACTCAAGAACCCGAGCGAGCCATCAGC
>NZ_VMMM01000025.1:0-9549 GCF_013277195.1 Streptococcus sp. 2579 | reverse complement strand
CTATTTGATTTTCATTGAGTGTAAATAAAAAACAGAACTAGCATGAACTAGTCCTGTCTACTTTTAGCCAATCACACTTCCATTCGGTACAGCTGGGTCAACTGTGAGAAGGGTTAATTGTCCATCATGTTCAGCTGAGAGGATCATCCCTTGACTGACATATTTCTTCATCATTTTACGTGGTTTGAGGTTAGCAACGATTTGAACTTTTTTGCCGACCAATTCTTGTTCATTTGGATAGTATTTGGCAATTCCTGAAAGGATTTGACGATCTTCACCATCCCCAGCATCCAGGCGGAATTGGAGCAACTTATCTGAACCTTCTACTTTAGACACTTCTTTGACTTCTGCGACACGGATTTCGATCTTGTCAAAGTCTTCAAACTTGATTTCTTCCTTGTTTAGTTTGAGTTCGACTTCGTCTGGATTCCATTCTTTTTCGACAGCTGGCTTGTTGCCTTCCATTTGTTCCTTGATATAGGCGATTTCTTCTTCCATATCCAGACGTGGGAAGATTGGTGTTCCTTTGGCAACTACTGTTACACCCGCAGGGAAGTCAGCCAAGCTCAAGTTCTCAAGGCTCGCTACTTCATCCAAACCAAGTTGAGTCAAGACTGCACGACTGGTTTCCATCATAAATGGCTCAATCAAGTGAGTAACGACACGAAGGCTAGCTGCCAAGTGACTCATGACACTTGCCAATTGATCGCGGAGTGCTTCATCCTTTGCCAGTACCCATGGAGCTGTCTCGTCGATGTATTTGTTAGTACGAGAGATCAGGGTCCAGACTGCTTCAAGTGCACGTGGGTAGTCAACTGCTTCCATGTGAGTGTGGTAGTCAGCGATTGATTGTTCTGCAACGCCAGCAAGAGCATTATCAAACTCTGTTACACCCTCTACATAGGCTGGAATTTGTCCATCAAAGTACTTGTTAATCATAGAAACCGTACGGTTGAGGAGGTTTCCAAGGTCATTGGCTAATTCATAGTTAATACGGCCTACATAGTCTTCTGGAGTGAAGGTTCCGTCTGAACCAACTGGAAGGCTACGCATGAGGTAGTAACGAAGTGGATCTAGTCCATAACGCTCTACCAACATCTCAGGGTAAACGACATTCCCTTTTGACTTAGACATTTTGCCGTCTTTCATGACGAACCAACCGTGAGCAATCAAACGATCTGGCAATTTGATATCTAACATCATAAGAAGGATTGGCCAGTAGATTGAGTGGAATCGAAGGATGTCTTTTCCTACCATGTGGAAGACTGTTCCATTCCAGAACTTGTCAAAGTTACCATGTTCGTCTTGACAGTAGCCAAGAGCTGTCGCATAGTTAAGAAGGGCATCAATCCAAACGTAGACAACGTGCTTAGGATTAGATGGTACTGGCACACCCCATGTAAAGGTTGTACGAGAAACTGCCAAATCCTCTAAACCTGGTTCGATGAAGTTGCGAAGCATTTCATTGAGACGACCATCTGGAGTGATAAATTCAGGATGGGCCTTGAAAAATTCGACCAAACGGTCTTGGTATTTGCTGAGGCGAAGGAAGTATGATTCTTCAGATACCCATTCAACCTCGTGACCTGATGGAGCAATACCACCAGTTACATTTCCAGCTTCATCACGGAATACTTCTGCCAGCTGGCTTTCTGTAAAGAATTCTTCATCTGAGACTGAGTACCAACCAGAATATTCACCCAAATAGATATCATCTTGAGCAAGCAAGCGCTCAAAGACCTGTGCGACAACTTTTTCGTGGTAATCATCAGTTGTACGGATAAATTTATCGTATGAGATATCTAGTAATTGCCAGAGTTCTTTGACTCCAACTGCCATCCCATCAACATAGGCTTGAGGGGTGATTCCAGCTTCTTCCGCTTTCTGCTGGATTTTCTGACCATGTTCATCAAGACCTGTCAAATAAAAGACATCGTAGCCCATCAGGCGTTTGTAACGTGCTAGGACATCACAAGCGATGGTTGTGTAGGCAGAACCGATATGAAGTTTACCAGATGGGTAGTAAATCGGCGTTGTAATATAAAAATTCTTTTCAGACATAATTTTTCCTTTCCAGGCAAATGAAACCTGTTTTTCTAACACTTCATTATATCACATTTTTAAGGATTTTCGATAAGGAAATCCATACAAAAACAAGACAGACTGATGTCTATCTCGTTTTTTATCTTTTAAATTATTCATAACGAAGGGCTTCGATTGGGTCAAGTTTCGATGCCTTGTTGGCTGGCAAGACTCCAAAAATCATACCCACGCTAGCCGAAACTGTAAGACTAAATAGGGCAACTGGAATTGATACTCCAACTTCTATACCCGCAATCAAACCTTGCAGTAACAAACCTGCTAAGGCAGTTAAACCACTTGCAATTGTCAAGCCAATCAAGCCACCTAACAAGGTCAAAATCATGGATTCAATCAAAAACTGGATTAAAATATTGGCACGCGTTGCACCCAAAGCCTTACGGAGACCAATCTCACGGGTACGCTCTGTAACAGAAACCAGCATGATATTCATAACACCAGTTCCTCCAACAAAGAGAGAAATTCCTGCGATAGCACTAATAATCGTCGTCATAAAACTAAACGATTGTTGAACTTCTGCAAATGCAGCTGACTCATCTGCTACTTGATATTCTCCCTGTTGCAAGCCAGCAAGCTCTGTCATTTTTCGTGCTAATTCTGGCCCCAGAGTTTGAGTCAAGCTTGTATCATTCACTCGAAAGACAATATTAGCTATTTCATCTACATTAAAATTCGCAGCAAGGGAGATATTTGTGGTAATGGGCAAGCCGCCAAGACCATATATTTTTGAATTTTTAGATTCTTGGCTAGTATAAACACCAATGACTCGATAACTAAAACCATTGACTTCTACAACCTTGTTAATAGCCTCTTGAGGAGATCCAAATAGACTAATGGATAATTCTTCATCAAGCAAAATAACACTTGCAAATTCTTTGAAATCTTGCTCTCTCAGACTACGTCCTGCAAGAATTTCATTATTAACAGCCTCCATATAAGTTCTGTTTCCACCTGTCAAATTGGCATTTTCAACCTTTTTATCTTTATAAGTCAAGATGGCGTTCGTTGAGTTGGTTACATAGTAATTATCCACTCCCTTGAGTTTGGCTGCCTCCTTGACCCAAGATTCTTGCGGTTTTGGTGGTTCAACATGAACTTCCTCTTCTTTTCCAGAAACCGTAAAAGCTGATTGTTTCTGAGTAAAAGACCCATCTTTACTTTTTTTAGAAGAGAAAAAGACACTGATATTTTTCTGAGATCTGGTCATGTTTTTATTGAGATAGCGAGACATGGAATCACCCAGAGCCATAATCACAACAACCGATGAAACACCGATAATAATCCCAATCATGGTAAGCAAAGAACGCATCTTGTGAGCCATAATAGATGAAAAGGCAAATTTCAGATTCTGCATCTTAGTTTTCCTCCTTTTCTAACTGAGCACTATCAGATGAAATAACTCCATCGCGAATGACAATCTGACGTTTGGCATAAGCAGCTATTTCAGGCTCATGCGTTACCATGATAATGGTTTTTCCTTCTTTGTTCAAGTCAACCAATAGTTGCATAATTTGATTCCCTGTTTTGGTATCCAAGGCTCCTGTCGGTTCGTCCGCTAGGATGATAGAAGGATTGTTTACCAAGGCACGCGCAATAGCCACACGTTGTTTTTGACCACCAGATAATTCCGAAGGCAAATGGTGACTACGCTCAGTCAATTCAACCTTGTCTAAATACTCCTCAGCTAACTTGCGCCGTTTTGAAGCCGAAACTCCTGCGTAAATCAAGGGCAATTCTACATTTTGCAGAGCATTGAGTTTAGATAGAAGAAAGAACTGCTGAAAGACAAAACCGATTTGTTGGTTACGAACTTTGGCAAGTTGTTTTTCACCCAATCCAGCCACTTCTTGGCCTTCAAGATAATACTCTCCACTGGTTGGTGTATCCAACATGCCAATCGTATTCATCAGAGTGGACTTACCCGAACCAGATGGTCCCATGATGGCAACAAATTCACCCTCATTCACTTCTAGGTTGATATTTTTGAGAACCTGCAGTTCTTGGTCACCGTTACGGTAGCTTCTGCAGATATTTTTTAGACTAATTAGTTGCTTCATCAGCCTTCACCTCTTTTCCTTCCTCTAGAGAAGACGTTGGGTTACTGATGACCTTGACTCCATTTGTCAGACCTGAAGTGATTTCTTGGTTGTCTGCATCAGCATTGCCCAAACCAACTTCCACTTTCTTGGCCTTTTTCTGCTCGTCAAGCACCCAGACATAGTTCTTATCATTTTCAGTCACAACACTTGTTAGAGGAACCAAAATGGCTTTACTCTTATTTTTGACCTCAACACTTACTGAGAATCCTTGTTTCAAATCACCGATTTCACTTGTAACATCAATAGTGTATGGATATTTAGAACCAGAATTACCAGAAGCTGCGGCAGCTGGACTAGCTGCTTCACCATTGTTTTTAGGATAGTCAGAAATATAGCTTAATTTCCCAGTCCATTTTTTATCAGGATACACTTTAGAAGTAAAGCTTACTTCTTGACCTACAGATAGGTTGGCGAGGTTATATTCAGATAGTTCTCCCTTAACTTGCAAGTTTTCATTACTTACGACATGAACGACTACTTGGCTAGCTCCTGTTGGAGATTTAGAAACATTGTGGTTGACTTCGACCACAGTTCCCTCTAGGGTACTGAGAACCGTCATTGCATCTAACTGACTTTGAGCCTTACTTAATTGCGCTGCAGCGTCTGCACGCGCATCACGGGCATCACCC
The DNA here is from genome assembly GCF_013277195.1 of Streptococcus sp. 2579. NCBI lineage: Bacteria > Bacillati > Bacillota > Bacilli > Lactobacillales > Streptococcaceae > Streptococcus > Streptococcus sp. 2579. Next base: position 4,721 of record NZ_VMMM01000025.1, on the reverse strand, counting down.
AACTGAGCGTCAATAGAAGCAACAGAATTTCCAGCCACTGGAGTTGGGCTTTGCACCGTTGCATCTTCTCCTCCTGCTGGCGCAGAGGTTTGAGGAGCCGGAGCTGAAGCGGCTTCATTTCGTGCTTGATTGAGTTCATTGATATGACGATCTGCCTTCGCAACTGCTCGACTCGCTGAATCATAGGCCGCCTGGGCTTCTGAACTACTGTACTTAACTAAAGCCTGCCCTTCACTGACCTTATCACCCACAGAAACAAGGATTTCATCTAAATCTCCCTTACTAGCATCAAAATAAACATATTGTTCATTTTTTGCTGTTACTGTCCCTGACAATAAAACCGACGAAGCAACAGTTCCCTCTTTTGCCACTACTAGATGTGGTATTTCATCCTTAACATCGGTTTGCGAGGGTTGTCTAAAGAGTAAAATCCCCCCGGCACCCAATACAACTACACTGGCAGCACCGATTGCTGCATACAATTGCCACTTTTTAGCTTTACCATTCTTTTTCATAATGAAACTCCTTTTTGATTTAAAGTTCTTAACAATATTATACAAAAATTATCAATTTGAAACAATAACATTTTAGAACGAAATAATGACATTTCAGGATTTAATTATTGTTCGGAATTTTTGTTTAGTTATTGTACTAGATATATAATGCACTTTATTTTTCCTTTTTGCAAGCCTTTTCTTTAAATTTTTTGAACGTAGCAGATTTTTGCAATCAAATTAAAAAAAAGATAGAATATGACTATCAAAAAATGACACTCTACTATTTAAAAGAGTACAAAGGAGTTTTCAATGAGAGAATACGATATCATTGCTATCGGTGGAGGTAGCGGAGGGATTGCTACCATGAACCGTGCTGGTGAACACGGAGCCAAAGCGGCCGTTATTGAGGAAAAGAAACTAGGTGGAACCTGTGTCAATGTCGGCTGTGTTCCTAAAAAAATCATGTGGTACGGGGCGCAAATCGCTGAGACTTTCCATCAATTTGGAGAAGACTACGGCTTTAAGACTACTGATCTTAACTTTGACTTTGCAACCCTACGTCGCAATCGTGAAGCCTACATTGATCGCGCTCGTTCTTCTTATGATGGCAGTTTTAAACGCAACGGCGTGGACTTGATTGAAGGTCATGCTGAATTTGTAGATTCTCATACTGTTAGCGTAAATGGTGAACTGATTCGTGCTAAACATATTGTGATTGCTACTGGTGCCCATCCAAGTATTCCAAACATTCCTGGTGCTGAACTAGGTGGCTCTTCTGATGATGTATTTGCCTGGGAAGAATTGCCAGAATCAGTTGCCATTCTAGGCGCTGGTTATATTGCCGTTGAATTGGCTGGCGTACTCCACACTTTTGGTGTCAAGACAGATCTCTTTGTTCGCCGCGATCGTCCTTTACGTGGTTTTGATTCTTACATCGTTGAAGGTTTGGTCAAGGAAATGGAAAGAACAAACTTACCACTTCACACTCACAAAGTCCCTGTTAAGTTAGAAAAAACTGCTGAAGGCATTACCATTCATTTCGAAGATGGTACTAGTCACACAGCTAGCCAAGTTATCTGGGCTACAGGCCGCCGTCCAAACGTTAAGGGCTTGCAACTTGAAAAAGCTGGAGTAACTTTGAACGAACGTGGCTTTATACAAGTGGATGAATACCAAAATACTGTTGTTGAGGGAATCTACGCTCTAGGTGATGTAACAGGTGAAAAGGAACTGACTCCAGTAGCTATCAAGGCTGGGCGTACCCTATCTGAACGTCTCTTTAACGGAAAAACAACTGCAAAAATGGACTACTCAACTATTCCAACTGTTGTCTTTTCACACCCTGCTATCGGAACGGTTGGTTTGACAGAAGAACAAGCTATTAAAGAATACGGTCAAGACCAAATCAAGGTTTACAAATCAAGCTTTACTTCTATGTACTCTGCTTGCACTTGCAACCGTCAAGAAACTCGTTTCAAATTGATCACAGCTGGTTCAGAAGAAAAAGTTGTCGGACTTCATGGAATTGGCTACGGCGTTGATGAAATGATTCAAGGATTTGCTGTTGCTATCAAAATGGGAGCAACCAAGGCAGACTTTGATGCAACCGTAGCGATTCACCCAACTGCATCTGAAGAATTTGTAACCATGCGTTAATCGGAATAAAAGAAGCAGAGCAAAAAACACTTCTAAATACCAAAAAGCGAGTATTTCCGTAGTTGGAGATACTCGTTTTCTTATGTCTTATTTTATAGTATGTTGAAATAAGATATGCAAAAATCAATTAACAAACCATAGCAAAATACAAGGATTATAATACAATCATTTATTCTTTTCTTTAAAAGATTCATATATTTTTTTATATAACTCTTTTATATCTTTTTTCTGAGAATTCAACTCTTCTTTACCGTAGTCAAAGTTTGCTACTACAAATCCCCTCGTCAGCATCAGAAAAAGTAAAAAATTCTATTTCAATTAGTTTATTATGCTTAGAGTCCTCTATAGTGTCTCCTAAATCATTATTGAATTTCTTCACTTCTTCTTCACGAACTCCGAACCCCGTAGCAGCTCCATTTGCAATGATGTTTGAAAATACTTCTTCAGAAGACTCTGCTTCTTTCACAATTATGAAGTATATAGCCTCTTCCGTTTCTACTTGTCTCACTTTATTCCATTTTTCTGTATCACTAGAAGAAAGCGTATAGACTGTTAACTCTACCGTTGGCTTATTGATATTTTCTTTTGTAATCATTTGTTTTCCAAAAAAGAAGAAGGCAAGTAACCCAGCTACAAAGATCAAAGCAATATAAATTATCTTTTTCATACATTATACCCTATATCTTTCATGTCAATTATCACATCAACTTCGTTATAGACAGCTGGATCATGCGTCGCTATTATAACATATTTGTCTTCATCTTTTTCATTTAATAACAAACGAATGATTTCTTTTCCAATCTCACCATCTAAAGCTCCTGTGGGCTCATCTGCTAAAATAATTTTACGTGGTTTCATTAACATTCTGGCAATAGCTACACGTTGAGCCTGCCCACCAGACAATTCGTATATTTTTTGATGTAAATAGTCACTTGACAGTCCTACTTTTTCAAGTACGTCAGTTATTGTTTTTTTGTCTTTAGTGATAAGGCTCAGATTATCATATACTGTTTTGTTATCTATTAAAGAATAATTCTGAAATACATATCCAACAGTATTTTTAAAAAAAGTTCTTTCTTTTATCTTCCAAATATCTTGTTTATCAACTAAAACATTCCCACTGTCAATTTTTTCTAATCTTCCTATAATATTAAGAAGGGTACTTTTACCGGAGCCAGAACCTCCAATCAATGCATAGCTTTTTCCAGATTCAAATATTAAATTTAAGTCTGTAAAGATCTTCTTTGAGCCGAAACTCTTTGAAACGTTCAAAAGGTCAATTGTCATGATTCATCTCCTTTTAAAATTTTAGTGTAGCTTTCAGATAATTTCCTAAAACTCATTATGATTGACAACATCAAAACTAGCAGAGAAGCCGCTCCAATATATAACAACTCTATTTGCCCTGTCATAAGAAATGTAAATAGAATAACCATTGTAATAGTCATCATAAAATATTTGAGACTTGAAATTGCTATATATGTTTTTGACAGACCCAAAATGATTTTTTTCACATATTCATTCTGTTTTAGAGTAATAAAAAGTTGGACATATTGATAAATGAGTATAAAGACAATACTGTAAATTATCTTCTGCAAGATTTGTGATAGTAGAATTTGGTGCTCTAAGGATTGGATCTTTAATTTCACAATTTGGTAAACATCTACTGGATTCATTGAGAAATTCAACGGGACAGTCATCTCATTTATTTTTTTTACCGCTTCAGGACTAAAAAGAGATTTATATAGTATGTTACTAGCCAAAGAAAACTTATTATTTTCCATCATTTTGTCTGTATCTAACACAACAACAATGTTATCTTTGCTATCTGCTACACTTGCCATTGGTAAAATATCTTTATTTTTATGATCGATATCAGCATCCTCATTGAAATAAAAAATTTTATTACCATCAGGAATTATTTGTACTGCAAGCTCTTCTTTTGTATAGTTTGTTCCAATAAATTGTTCTGCTACAACTGTATTCTCAATAGATTTCTGATTTTCTTTCCATTTTTCAGGAATATAGATGGTTGCTATCTTATTATCTAAAAGATGATAGTTTGTTCCATTCACTTTATTTTGTAAGTTAGCACCTGTTTGATTGATATAAATCAACTCTTTATTTATTTCTGGATTCGTTATCCCGTCATTTTCTAATTGTTTAGAAAAATTTTCTATAACATGTGAAGTTTTCATGAAATCTGGAACATATGCCGAAGATCGTTCTATATATAAAAAATCTAAGTTTTTTAAGGCAGCAACTATCTGTATATACTTACCATCTGAATCACTAAGTTCTCCATTTTTAGCAGAGTTACTTTCAATTCCAAGGAATTCAATCCTTCTCCAGTCTTTTACTGTGTCCCATGGTACTAAATTCTGTATCTGTATGTTAATACTAGATTGACTACTCTTTGTTTCTTGTAAAAAAATTCCTGAGACAAGGATGATAAGCGAAATAATAGCAAGCCATACGACAAAAATAAGCTTGTTTTTTGCCTTGTTTTTAATAATTTCAATGGGTTTTTCAACCTGAATCGTCAACCAAAATCATAACCACCCGTCA